>CAZHUP010000005.1:0-47511 GCA_964535495.1 uncultured Rhodohalobacter sp. | reverse complement strand
GGTCTAACTGTTCTGATTGGTCAGCCAATGCTGCAATATCTCACAGTTTATCAGGATTATGCTATCTGGATTTTAGCATTTACGGTATTACTGATCTATTTATTAGTTAAAGTTGGTATACCGTTAACCACTATCCGGGGCAGAAGAAGATTACTGGTTAAATGGTCAAGATTTATACAACGATTCCAATAATATTATCTCTTACTTTCGAAAAATTTCTTCAAAATAAATTGACAATCAGCTTCCATAACACCGTGAATTATCTCTGTCTGATGGTTTAAGTTTTTATTGGCTGCGATATTAAACAGAGAACCACAGCCACCGGCCTGATCATCTAATGCTCCAAAAACTACTCTTTTTAACTTCGACCATACAACTGCACCGCTACACATTGCGCACGGTTCCAATGTAACATACATAGTACACTCTGATAGGTATTTGGTTGAAAGGGTATCACAAGCAGCCGAAATTGCAATCATTTCTGCATGTGCGGTTGGGTCTTTAAGACGCTCAACCTGGTTATAACCTCTTCCAATAATTCTATTCTCATACACAATAACGGCACCCACGGGCACTTCGCCTTCATCAAAAGCTTTTTCAGCAAGATGAAATGCCTTCAACATAAATTGATCGTAATTTTTTTTCTGAATTGGACTATTTCCATTAAACATTTGCATCAAAAAATATTATGTTTAGTGCTTTACAATTATTCGTAAATAACTATTACCGAATTTGTTAAGGGATGTCATTAGATGATACACACAGCTCACTGAAGAAGATACTGAAAGATAATATCCGTTCAGTGAAAGATTTTCCTAAAGAAGGAATTGTTTATAAAGATATTACACCACTTTTAAATGATAAGTATCTCTTAGAATTAACATCCAGATTACTGGCTGAACCGTTCCGGGGTCAACGTATAGATTATGTTGCAGGATTGGAATCCCGCGGTTTCCTTTTTGGAACAAATTTGGCACAGGATTTACATGCAGGTTTTATACCGATCCGGAAACCAAATAAACTTCCGGCAGAAACTGTGTCGGTTGAATATGAACTTGAGTATGGAACTGATATTTTAGAAATACATAAAGATTCTATAAATCCCGGAGATAATATTCTCATTCATGATGATTTAGTTGCAACCGGCGGGTCGGCGATGGCGGCAACCCGCTTGGTTGAGAAGCTTGGAGGGAACATCATCGGTTACTCATTCGTTATGGAAATAGAGTTTTTGAAAGGACGTCAAAACCTGGATCAAACCGTTCCATATCATTCCATTTTAAGCGTTTAAGAAACAAATAGGCATTTTTCGAATATATAACCAATAATCACTAAAACATCATAATCTAACTACTATGGCAAAACCAACAATTACCACACTCGCAATGTGTGTTGCTCTCTTGTTTGGCGCTGCAGCATGTGGACCTTCTTTAGTTATTCAGAATGTGGATTACTCACAGCCGATCGAAAGCGTGCTGAGTCCGGATTCTAATAATGAAGTTCATGATCAGCGATACGCGATTAAATTCAACGTATCCGCTATTCTTGAAGAAGAAGGATCTTCGTCTGTAGAAGAAATCAGGTTGATTCGCAACAATGCAGGATTTTACTTTGTAACTGCTGCGGGTTTCAACAATGTCTATGTCTTTGAAACAGATGAAGGCGAACTTAAACTGAAGAATAAAATCGAGATTACAGGGCAAGGGTTGGGACAACCGGCTTTTAATCAGCGAGACAGTTACATCGAACTCGTAGATCGAGCTTCAGGAAATACCTATAATCTGAACCACGAAGGACGAAACTAAGAGACTAATACAATGAAGAAAACAATCAATCAATCACTTTCTATATTAGCTGCTCTTTTATTCGTTGTTAGTTCAACAGTTGTTGCTCAGCAGTCTGATTATCAGATTCAGCAGGATTTTAGGGCAGATTACTCAGAACTCGTAAACCGGGTAGATAACGCAGTTAGCTCAGAAGATCTGGAAGGCTTAAATGCCGACATTGATGCACTTGAGGCTGATTATTCCGAATATTCAGGCATTATTGATGCCGCACTTTATCCTGATACATTTTCAGGTAAAGTTGATGACTTAAGAAGTCGATATTCTGCTTCAGAGCAAAACATCTCTGTAATTGAGCAGCTCAACGAACGCATTCGCGATTTGATGGGTGAACTCGATCAATTCAGGGATGAACTTGCAAATTTGGATGAAGAACAGGCAGACTTAAAGCAGCAGTTGGACCGATCATCGGCTAATGAACGCAGACAGGCAGCTTTGATTCGTCAGTACAGACAAAATCTTGAACAACGTGATGAGTTTGTAACGGAGTTTCTCGAAAACCTGATGACGAAATATCAATCCATGGATGCAGCAACTCAATCAGAAATAGCTGATGCTGCAGAACGTATGGATGATAATCCTGTAGAAGTTCTGAAGACAATCATTTCGGAATACACAAATATTGCAGATCAAAGTTCTGATTTAACATCAGCTGAGTACTTGGCGATGCGGGCTCAGCACGGATATTTCGTTGATGTTTGGGACAGAATTGGTGATCGTTTAACCAATACGTTTGCACCAGATTCACCTGTACAGGAACGTCAGGAGATTTCTGATCTATTGGCTGCGTGGCAAGCTAGTGTAGACAATAAGCTTTGGAATGCACTTTCTACATCATTCAATCAGAATGGTATCGAATTAGGGGCATTTACTAGTCCAAGTACATTCTTTGATGCTCTCGGCATATATGTTCGCGAAGCAGCAGAAACGGCTTTGGAATCTAACAGAGAAGAAGATTACGAGGCATACAGAAATTTTGCCAACTTCTGGAATTCTACTGTTAAAGGACAGTGGGGCGAACTGCTGATTCAGGGTGATGTACTTTCAACATCTGAAATGGCTGAAATAGACGTTCAACTTGGAACATGGGGTGAAAATGCGCCTCCAACATCAAATCTGATGTTTATTCTGTTCCTGATCAGTCTGGCAGTAATTATCGGTCTTGTAGTGCTTCTTGTTACCAAGAAAAACTAGCTTTCGATTTATTAATTATTGACATTAAACCGGTCTCATTAATTTGAGATCGGTTTTTTTTATGATTTAGAAAATGCTGAGAACCCTTGTGATCTCAAATTTCTATAAAAAAAGAATCCTTAAACTTTCTGTTGCATTTCATCCGATCATGCAATAGTTTCTGCGTGTATGAATAAGCAAAACGTACATATGAATTGGTGGTGGCCCGCGCGAATATATTCGGCAGTGGAATCACTATGATGTAGATACGTTTTAGAAAGATTTGTAAACCCGCTGCCGTAATACGGAAGCGGGTTTTTTTATTTAAATACTATGGACTTTAAACAATTTTCTGAGTTAGCAAAACATTATACAGCAATTCCGGTTAGCCGCCGGATGATGGCTGATATTTTGACCCCGGTATCACTATTCCTTTCAATTAGAGGTGAATCAAACCATCCGTTTCTCTTCGAATCTGTTGAGGGAGGTGAAAACCTGGCACGGTACTCTTTTTTGGGGTGTAATCCCTATAAAACTTTATCATTCGACGGAGATAGTGTTCGCATAACAAATAAAGATGGGGCGACTGAATCTTTGGATGAGGATTATTTTACAGCTCTGGATAGATTAACTACTGAACATACCGAACCCAATCTTCCTGATTTACCAAGACTGACAGGTGGTGCTGTCGGCTTCTCTTCTTACGACACAGTTCGGGAAGTTGAATATTTGCCGGGAGTACCGGAAGATGATTTAAATCTTCCAGAAGCGATATGGGCCTTTTATGATGAAGTGTACGCTTTTGACCATGTTAAACAGCAGATTGTGTTGATGAAGACTGTTTTTATAGATGGTGAAAGTAATTTGAGGGAAGAGTATAAAAAAGCTCAGGTAGCGCTGGACAGTATGGAAGAGAATGCCACCCGTCATCCTGAAAAACCCGGTCAATTTGAACTCAAAACGGAACTTCTGAAGAGTAATATTGAGGAAAGTACTTTTCATAATATCGTCAATAGAGCAAAAGAGTATATTTACGAAGGAGATATCTTTCAGGTTGTTCTTTCACAACGATTTGAGGTTCCATTTCAAGGAGACAAGTTTACGCTCTACCGTGCTTTGAGAATGGTCAATCCCTCTCCATATCTCTTCTTCCTGGAATTTGATGACTTCTCTTTGGTGGGATCGTCGCCGGAGGTGCTGGTTCGAACTACGGACAGGAATGCTCGATTACTACCTATAGCCGGTACACGTCCCAGAGGGGGGACTCATAAAGAAGATCTTGAACTTGAAGAGGATTTGATTAACGATCCAAAAGAAGTGGCTGAGCACATTATGCTGGTTGATCTGGGAAGAAATGATCTTTCAAGAGTTTGTAAATCCGGTTCTGTAAAACTGGAACGAAATATGGCCATCGAACGCTTTTCGCACGTAATGCACATTGTATCGGATGTGGTTGGTCAGCTTTCTGACGATAAAAGCTCAGTAGATGCACTTAAACAGTGTTTTCCGGCAGGTACAGTAAGCGGTGCTCCAAAAATACGGGCTATGCAAATTATTGATGAACTGGAGCCAACCAAGCGTGGTCCATATGCAGGAGCAGTAGGGTACTTCGATTTTTCCGGAAATATGGATACATGCATTGCAATTCGGACAATGGTTGTAACTGATGAATCTGTTTTTATTCAGGCAGGTGCCGGAATAGTGGCAGACAGCAACCCCGAAAATGAATTTGAAGAGACAAGAAACAAAGCCGGTGCTTTGATTGAAGCATTAAATGTGGCTTTAGAAATTACTTAATCGAAATAGTTACGATTCTTAATCGATACTCATGATGAAGAAAAAAACAATTTTATCAGGAATTCAACCTTCCGGCAAACTTCATATCGGAAACTACTTTGGTGCAATGCGCCAGCATATTCAGATGCAGGAGGAGGGTGATGCATTCTATTTTTTAGCAAACTACCACTCCTTAACCTCTCTGAATGACGGTGATTTGCTAAAAGAGTATACTACGGATGTAGTGCTCGACTACCTGGCTCTTGGACTTGATCCTGAAAAGTGTACGTTTTTTGCTCAATCTGATGTGCCGCAAACGACTGAACTGGCTTGGATAATGGGTTGTTTAACACCGGTTTCTTTGATGGAAAAAGGAGTCTCCTATAAAGATAAAATTGCAAACGGATTAAGCCCGAATATTGGTCTGTTCACATATCCCATTCTTCAGGCAGCCGATATTTTGATCTACCATTCTGATCTTGTACCTGTTGGAGAGGATCAAAAGCAGAACATAGAAATATCACGAGATCTGGCCGGTAAGCTAAATCGTGCTTACGATGAAGAACTCTTAAAAATCCCCGAAGAATACATCGTTAAAAGTGTTGCAACAGTCCCGGGAATTGATGGTCGAAAAATGAGTAAATCGTACGACAACACCATCAATATTTTTGCTGAGGGCAAAGCCCTTAAAAAACGGGTTATGGCTATTCAAACTGATTCAACGGCACTTGAAGAACCAAAGGATACAGAGACCTGTAATGTATTTTCACTGATCAAACTTTTTGCCGAAGAGAACAAACAGAAAGAGATTGCTGAAAAGTACAGAGCCGGTGGATACGGATATGGACACGCCAAAAAAGAGCTTTTGGGTATGATCGAAGAGTATTTTGCGGAAGCGAGAGATAGAAGAAAAGAGCTCGCCAATGATATGGACTATGTTCATGACGTGCTTCGCGAAGGAGGTAAAAAAGCCAGGGATCGCGCCGAACAGGTGATGGAACCGATTCGATCAGTTACAGGTTTATTCAGAAGCTTTGATTACTAATGGTTGATCTACTGCTCATTTACAGACACAG
Organism: uncultured Rhodohalobacter sp.; assembly: GCA_964535495.1. Taxonomy (GTDB): domain Bacteria; phylum Bacteroidota; class Rhodothermia; order Balneolales; family Balneolaceae; genus Rhodohalobacter. The sequence goes on along the minus strand of CAZHUP010000005.1, from coordinate 41,642 downwards.
TTAATACTATTCGCAAGAATTATGATTTTAATTATCGATAATTACGATTCGTTCACCTACAATCTCGTTCATATTGTAGCATCAGTGACTGACGATTATAAAGTGGTTCGAAACGATGCAATGACACTGCAGGAAATACGTGAACTGAATCCAGATAAAATTTTAATCTCACCCGGCCCCGGACGACCAGAAAATGCGGGTATCACTGAAAAACTAATTCGTGAACTTGGAACTGATATACCGATCCTTGGAGTATGTCTGGGGCATCAGGCAATAGGCAATGTGTTTGGAGCAAAAGTAGTTCATGCCCCCAGTTTGATGCATGGGAAAACATCTAATATTAATCACGATGGTAAATCGGTTTTTAAAGATGTTGAAGATCATTTCATAGCTACGAGGTATCACTCATTAGCTCTTGACTCAAGCACTATACCCGAGGAGCTCGAAGTAACAGCCGAAACTGATGACCACGTAATTATGGGTATTCGGCATAAAATTCATCCGATTGAAGGTATTCAGTTTCATCCTGAAAGTATTTTGACAACCGAAGGCCCAAAAATTGTTAAAAATTGGTTGCTGAGCTGACAGCACTTCATAAATAGAAATTTAAAAACTTATAAAGTATTTTGAGTAAAGAATTTACAAGCTATTTAGAGAAAATTTCTACCCAACAGGATTTGCATCCCGACGAGGCAAAATCTGCCATGACGGATATTCTCAATGGGAAACTATCAGATTCGGAAGTTGCAGCTTTTCTGATGGGGATGAGAACCAAAGGAGAAACTGTTGAGGAACTTACAGCTTTTGTAGAGGTGATGAGAGAAGCGTGTGTCACTGTAGAAGTTAATACCAAGGGCGCCGTTGATTTGTGTGGTACCGGTGGTGACAAATCAGGTACATTCAATATTTCGACAGCAGCTATGTTTGTTGTTGCAGGAGCCGGAGTTCCTGTTTTAAAACATGGTAACCGAAGTGTTTCGAGTAAAAGTGGCAGTTATGATGTTCTTGTAGAGCTAGGTGCTGTGCCGAATTTAGATAAAGAGGGATCCGAATCGCTTTTCAATGAAACCGGTATGGTATTTATGTTTGCCCCAAATTTTCATCCTGCAATGAAATATGTGATGCCTGCACGACGAGCTATGAAACTGAGAACGTTTTTCAACATGCTTGGGCCTCTACTTAATCCGGCAGATGTTGAAAATCAAGTAGTGGGTGCATTTAGTAAGGACGCAGCTGCTAAAATGGTTCAGATACTTTCAAATTTGGATACCAGGAGCGCTTACACCCTAAATGCCCATGATGGCCTTGATGAAGTTACTTTAACCGGACAGAGCGAAATATTTGAATTGAAATCTCATCTTTCCAATGGTTCTATTACGTTCGATCCGAAATCACTGGGATATGACCGGGTTGAGGCGGCGGAACTGTTGGGTGGTGATGCTAATGTCAATGCCGGAATTATCAGAAATATTATGAAGGGTGAATCTACCCAAGCCCAGCGGGATATAGTAACCTTGAATGCTGCTTTTGCAATTCATGCTGCCGGAGCTGCAGAATCACTGACAGACGCCAATCAAATGGCCATTAAAAGTGTTGAATCGGGTGAAGCATATAGAAAACTGCAACGGTTTATTGATGAATCTCAAAAAGTAGCAAAGTCCTGATATGGCCTCTATTCTTGATAAGATCACTGAACAAACGAAAGAAGATCTCCATAAAAGAAAACAGAAAATTTCTCTCAGGGATTTTGATTCGTTTCAGGAGTTTGAAAAAAAACGAAAATCACTATCTGACGCTTTACGTAAAGATCATTCAGTTTCAGTTATTGCTGAGATCAAAAAGGCTTCACCTTCCAAAGGAGTAATTCGCAATGATTTTGATCCGGTAAAAATTGCTGATCAGTATATAGAATCAGGTGCATCCGCTATTTCTGTGTTAACTGACGAGCCGTTTTTTCAGGGATCACTTAAATATCTTGAAAGTATTTCCGGAATGAGCCCGATTCCATTACTCAGAAAAGATTTTATTATTGATCCATATCAGGTGAAAGAAGCGAGGGCCTTTGGTGCAGATTCAATTTTGCTAATTGCTACTATATGTGAAGGAAATCAGCTATCAGAGCTTTTGGCTGCTGCGGCTGAGTTTGAGATGCAGGCGCTTGTGGAGTGTTATCACCCTGAAGAGATGGAATCACTCAATTGGGGAGAGATTGAGATTGTTGGAGTTAATAATCGTAATTTAGCAACGTTCGAAGTTGATGTTCATCGAGGAATTGAACTCCTGAAACAGGCCCCGGAAAATGTTATTACAGTATCTGAAAGCGGAATTCATAAAAAAGATGACCTGCAGATGCTGCACGAAAATGGCATTGATGCTGTACTCATTGGAGAGCACTTAATGAAACAGGACAATCCTGGCGATGCTTTAAAGAGTTTACTGGATTACCGGTAGCTGAAAACGAATATTCATTTAATTTTTTATCAAACAATATGTTTGCTGAACCAGAAAACAGAACCAAAGTAAAAATTTGTGGTTTAACCACACTCGAAGACGCTCGTTTCGTATCAGGAGCGCTGGCTGATTATCTCGGCTTTATCTTTTATCCCGATAGCCCGAGATATGTAGACCCTGCCAAAGCCGGAGCAATTATCAATTGGCTTGAAGGGCCGGGAAAAGTTGGAGTTTTTGTCAACCAGCCGCTGGATGATGTTAATAGCATCTCCCGTCAGACAGGAGTCGATTACGTTCAACTTCATGGAAATGAATCTCCCGATTACTGTGCATTGGTCGATAAACCAATTATTAAAGCTTTTCATATTGAGAAAGATACAGATAGGGAAAAACTTCAAAATGATATTGAGCCATACCTCGATCATATAGAGTATCTGCTGTTTGATACAAAAATTAACGGGAAGTGGGGAGGTACCGGAGAAACGTTTAACTGGGATATTCTCACAGAAATTTCCAATGATAAACCGTTCTTTCTTTCAGGCGGTATCAATCCGGAAAATGTAGAAGAGGCTATTCAGACAGTAGCACCATACGCCATTGATCTATCCAGCGGATTGGAGGAGTCTCCGGGTTTAAAGGATTTTGACAAAATTGAACTGTTTTTTGACCGAATGCGGGATATTTGGGAGGAACAAGAACTTTGAAATTGTGTGTTCTCAGAGTATCACAATCAGTATAGACTCAACATTCGATAAACGATTTTAAACTATTTACGGATTATATTATGAAGTACACAGCACCCACAAAAGAGGGTTATTTTGGGCGATTTGGCGGTAAATTTGTTCCCGAGATTCTCATTCCAGCTCTCGAAGAGCTCGAACAGGCTTACCAGGAAACTCTTGATGATCCGGTTTTCCAAAAAGAGTATCATGATCTGCTTAACGAATATGTTGGCAGACCGACAAAACTTACATTTGCCAATCGTCTGACGGAACATTACGGAAAGGCAAAAATCTACTTTAAACGTGAAGATTTGTGCCATACAGGAGCTCATAAAATCAATAATGCCATCGGCCAGCTCTTACTCGCGCGAAATATGGGAAAAAACCGAATTATAGCAGAGACCGGTGCGGGTCAGCATGGGGTGGCTACAGCAACCGCGTGTGCCAAATTTGGATTCGATTGCGTGATCTATATGGGTGAGGAGGATATGCAGCGTCAAAAGTTGAATGTTGAACGGATGCGGCTTTTGGGAGCAGAAGTCAGATCGGTCGTCAGCGGTTCAAAGACGTTAAAAGATGCTACAAATGAAGCGATTCGGGATTGGGTCACAAACGTTGAAAATACATTTTACATTATTGGGTCTGTTGTGGGCCCGCATCCATACCCAATGATGACACGGAATTTTCATCGGGTTATAGGGGAAGAGACCAAATACCAGCTTAATAAAGCAGAAGGTAAGCTGCCAGACTATCTTGTTGCCTGCGTTGGAGGTGGGAGTAATGCGATAGGATTTTTCTACCCATTTATTGAGGAAGATTTTGTAAAAATGATTGGGATTGAAGCAGCAGGTTTGGGAGCAGAAACTGATCAGACAGCTGCAACCATTACGAAAGGATCACCGGGTGTTTTGCACGGTTCTTTAAGCTACCTTCTACAAAGTGAGGAAGGGCAAATTCAGTTAGCTCACTCAGTAAGTGCCGGTTTGGACTACCCCGGTATAGGTCCGGAGCACTCCTACCTGCATGATACAAAACGGGTACATTATTACGGAGTTACCGATCAACAGGCAATGAATGCCGTTAAACTGACTTCAGAAAAAGAGGGGATAATTCCGGCAATTGAAACCGCTCACGCCTTAGCATATTTGGACACGTTGATGCCTGCGACTCAAATGGACGAAGTTGTGGTTGTGAACTTTTCAGGCAGAGGCGATAAGGATATGAAAACAATCTCAGAGTGGTTCGCCTAATCGATCCAATAACCGATCATTGATCTTATAATTCAGTTAATATCATTCAAATGAGTAAAAGCAGTTCTCGAATTCAAACTACATTTCAGAAGAGAGATAAAGACGACAAAATAATGTCTTTGTTTATCACGGCGGGCTATCCGGAACTCAATTCAACAGTTGATTTGATTCTTGGGTTTGAAAAAAATGGGGCAGATATCATTGAATTGGGTATGCCGTTCAGTGATCCACTCGCAGACGGCCCTACCATACAGAAAGCGAGTAACCAGGCCATAGAGAATGGGATTACGATGAATAAAATTTTCGACATCGTTCGCAGAGTTCGGGAAAAATCTAAAATCCCAATCATTTTGATGGGATACATTAATCCTGTGCTGAGATATGGAGTTCCTGAGTTTTGTAAATTAGCTGCAGAAAGTGGCGTAGATGGATTAATTATTCCGGATGCGCCGATTGAAGAGTCGTCCATAATTTCTGAAGAGGCTCAAAGAAACAATCTTGATATCATCTATCTGATTGCCCCAAACTCAACAGATAATCGTATGAAAAAGGTGGATGAAATGAGTAAAGGCTTTGTTTACTGTGTATCGGTTACAGGAGTTACCGGAGCACGTCAGGGAGATGAAGTTGCCAAATCGGTGAGCCGATTTATCGATCGTGTAAATTTAAATGTGATTAAAAATCCAAAACTCGTAGGTTTTGGAATTAAAAATTATGAGGATGCACAGATAATATCAAAAGATTTGGATGGATTTATCGTTGGTAGTGCATTAATCAATACAATTGAGCAGAATTACCCTAATGATGGTTGGCAAGAAAACGTATTTCAGTTTGTTAAAGAATTGAAATTTGGGAATATTTGACCCACCAAACTCAAACTTACAGACGGCTATGAATAATAAACTATTTCTGATTCCCTTAATCATTACTCTATTCATCATTTCAGCTTGTGAATCAGACTACAGGCCAATGTCAATTGGACAAATGGATGAGGTAATTGTTGTGATGGACTCCACACAGTGGGATAGTGAAACAGCGCTCGCAATTGAGGAAACTTTCGGCAAGGCGATAGAAACACTTCCGGGTTATGAACCAACTTACAGACTTACTTTTAGAGATTTTCGAAACAACGAAGAACTTGACCGTCTGCGAGAGAACAAAAATCTTATCTTTGCTTCGCCAATCGACTCTGAGTCAAATGTTGGAACATTTATCAGGGCCATTTTAAGTGAAGATATTGAACAGCGGGTTCGATCGGGAGAAAGCTTTGCATTTCCGCTCGAAGACCGGTGGGTGAGAGATCAATGGACATTAATTTTAACCTCTAATGATGACGAAGAGCTATCTGAAAAGATCCGGAACTCCGAAGAGTCACTTGTAGGCCATTTGATGAATCGAGAGTTTGAGCGTCGGAAACAAGAGGTCTTCAGAAGAGGAGAGCAGGTCGCTATCAGTGATTCACTATGGGAAAATCACGGCTGGATGGTTCGTATGCAGCACGATTATATACAAACTGTAGATACGACAAATGTTAAAGTGTTTCGAAGAGCTCTTCCTGAAAACGATCGTTGGATGCTGGCCTGGTGGCAGGACGATATTCCATCTGCTGATTTTATCGATGAGGACTGGATTAACGCTACACGAGATTCACTTCTTCAAAAATACGTACAGGGAACTCGAGAGGGATCTTACATCACTACCGAGTATCGCAGAAGTGTGATTACAAAAGAGATGGATCTCGATAACCGTCTGACCGGTTTTGAAACTCTGGGAACATGGCGTATGACCAATGACTTTATGGGTGGTCCTTTCGTTAATTTCTTTTATCATGATCCGGAGACTGAGCGTCTTTTCATGATTGAATATGGACAGTTTGCACCAAGTGTTTCCAAAAGACGTTTTGTACGTCAATTTAGAGCAATGGGGCGTACATTTGAAGCGGATTCTACCTGGAATTCTACAAATTAGGTTTTACAGAGAGCAATAAATGGATTTTCCGAAACAGAAAATCACTAAACAATTTTCTGAAAACGCCTATCAATACGACGATTCTGCAAGAATACAGAAGGAGACAGCTGATCGACTTGCCAGAGCACTTCAGCCCTGGCAATACTCCATACCTGAAGGACCGATTTTAGAATTAGGTGCGGGAACAGGCCAGTTGACTCGGCATATTGCCGATATGTATCCTAACCGGGAAATTTTCATCACAGATGTTTCTGATGAGATGCTGCAGATCAACAGAAAGAAGCTGAAGGCATACACTCATCTACAGTTTAGTAATTTAGACGTGGAAGAGGCTGAATGGGAAGAGGAGAAATATTCTCTGATTACATCCAATTTTTTGCTTCACTGGCTCAAGCATCCGGCTGAGACAGTTGCGAAAATTCTTCCCTCACTCAAGCCCGGCGGATTGTTATTGGTCTCTTTTCCCGGAGATGAATCCTTCCAGCAGTGGCGAAAAAACTGTCTTGATTTGGGCTTGCCATTCACCGCAAACCCGCTGCCAGATTTGGAAGAGATTGTGATAAAACTATCAATGGGGCCTGTAAAGGTGGATTATTACGAAGATCAGACCAATCTTGAGTATTCTTCAGTTTACGACTTTTATCGAGAATTGAAGAATTCCGGATCAAGTACAAGTCTGACCGGTAAAAAGCTTAGTCTAAAACAGCTTAGATTACTTGACAGCTATTGGAGAGAGAAGAATAATGGGAAAGTAAATGTACACTACCACAACGCCTTCATAGCCGTAAAACGAGATCTTTGAAAATTCAGACGTACTGTTTAAAAATTTTATCGAGGTCAGAATCTATATCCCGAATTATTTTTGGTTTAAAAGTGGTACCTGTCAAAGTTTCAAACAGTTCAGAATAGCGCTGGTATATACTCCATCGAAATTGATCCGGCAGGTCGGGAAGTGTTTGCCCCTCTTTTCCCTGGAAATCGTGTTCCATCAACCACTCACGTAAAAACTCTTTAGAAAGCTGACGCTGAGGGTCTCGTTTCTTTTGACGTTCCTCATACCCGTCCAGATAGAAATAACGAGAGGAGTCTGAGGTGTGAACCTCATCAATAAGTGTAAGCTCTCCATCATAGAGCCCAAATTCATATTTGGTGTCAACCAGGATGAGACCTTGATTTGCAGCTACCTTGGTTCCTCGTTCAAAGAGTTTGAAAGCTGTAGATCGTATTTTATTCCACAAAACTTCATCGACGATGTTGCTAGATAGAATTTCTTCCTCAGAAATATCTTCATCATGACCTTCAGTTGCTTTTGTAGCAGGTGTGAGAATAGGCTCAGGAAATTTTTGATGTTCTATCATACCATCCGGCATTCGCACACCGCAAATCTCTCGTGCCCCGGAACGATAAACTCTCCAGGCGTGACCAGTCAGATATCCCCGAATTACAACTTCAATGGGTATGGGGTCACACTTTTTTGCAATCGTAACATTAGGGTGGGGAACATCAATAATGTGGCTCGCAACAATGTCTTCAACTTTACTGAAAGAGAACTCAGACAGCTGATTTAAAATTTGTCCTTTAAATGGAATGGCCTGCTGCATGATATGATCAAACGCGGAAATGCGATCAGTTACTACAATGCCAAGTCTGTTTTTGTTTAACGAATATACATCCCTGACTTTTCCTTTATATGGCTCATCAATTTCGGGCAACGAGGTGTTTGATGATGTAATACAGTGGGTGAGAGCCTCCTGCTGATCCATTCTGAAGTTCTATTTATTTGGATTATTTGTTGAATTTCGAGCTACAAGAACGGGGTCAATCGAGATTTGAAGTTTATTATCTCTTTCACCCTCAATGATTTCAGCCAGCCTGTCTGTAGCCTTCACACCGATGGAGTACATTTTTTGATCTACAGTGGTTAAGTCCAGGTACTTTGTAAATTTGATGTTATCGTACCCCATCAAACCGATATCTTGCGGAACCCGGATTCCCAGTTTATTTAATGCGTGATATGCTCCGATTGCCTGAGTATCGTTTGCGCAGAATAACGCATCCGGAAATTCACCCATTTCGTCATATTCGTAGATCGCCTCAAATCCGGCTTCTTCCGTAAAACCGGCGTGTTTGGTACTTTTTCCGGTTAGAAACAGTTTTTCATTAATCGGCATTTTAAACTCTTTCAATGCATCAATAAATCCTTGCTCTCGTAACATACCCGCTTTGGTTTCCAGGGCAGGGCGTATCAATCCAATGTTCTTGTATCCTTGTTTTACCAAATGTTCGCCTGCAATAAATCCACCTTTGCGATGATTTAAATCGATGTAATCGTACTCGGGATGTGAGCTGCCAATAAGAACAATTGGCATTCCAGAAGCCTGAATTTGCTTATGTATATTATCGTCAATATCAATGCTGATGCTTATTACTGTATCAGCTGTGCCCCGGTTAAAAAAGTTTTCAATTCCCTCTTTAGGATTTTTTGAACCGGTATTGTAGATAACAATATCGAGATCCATTGCGTCGATTTTATCTTTAACGCCTTTTAGAACCTCGTTGTAATATGGTGTTGTAAAAGAGGGCACGGCAATGGCTAACATCTGAGGTTTTCTACTGGCAAGCTTTCTTGCACTAACCTGAGGACGGAAATTCAGTTCATCAATGGCCAGTTGAACTTTTTCTTTGGTTTTTTCAGATACATTAGGCGAGTTGTTTAAGACCCGTGACACCGTGGAAATTGCAACACCGGCTCTGTTAGCTACCTGATATATGGTTACTTTTTTGTTTTGAGACTTCATTCGAATAATAGTTTGTTATGATCCTCCTGAGAGAATGCAAAAAATCAAAATACCCTTAATTAACTTGAAGATAAAATAGCAGAAAAAAAGAAGTTTTTGATAAAAATTTCCTTGTTGTGGAACTATTTGCACTGTTGGTGGCATTGCGTATAATGAATATAATTAATCCCCCCAGCATGACAAGCATCTTAAAATATCCATACTCTTTGCTCAGACCGATCTATGAAAAGACATATTTCCATCATTCAGTTATTACTGAACTGGAAAATGAGAGATTAAAAAATGCATATGCGCACTGCAGGGCAATTACCCGCAAGCACGCTAAAACATTTTATATGGCAACCCGATTTCTGCCAAATCATAAACAGAGAAGTATTTTTGCAATTTATGGATTGTGCCGATATCTGGATGATCTTGTTGATGAGGCAGAAGATCTAATTCTGAAGAAGAAGATCAGCGAACTGGACGTCTTGGAAAAACTTGAAACGTTTAAATGTAAACTTGTTGATACATATCGCGGAGCTGAACAGAATGATCCAATTTTAATCGCATTTTCTGACACTCTTGATCTCTATAAAATACCTTTGGATCTGCCACTTCAGCTTATGGATGGTGTGAAAACTGATCTCATTAAAAATCGTTATCAAAACTTTGAAGAACTCTACGACTACTCCTACAAAGTAGCTTCTGTTGTGGGTTTAATGACTAGTGAGGTGTTTGGTTATAGCAATCCCAAAGCTGTAGAACACGCCGTCGATTTAGGTATAGCTATGCAGTTAACCAATATATTACGTGATATTGGTGAAGATTTGGAGAGAGACCGCATATATCTGCCGCAGGATGAGTTAAATGAGTTTGGAATTTCTGAAAGGGATCTGTTTAACCACTCATTAGATGATAATTTCATCTCATTTATGAAATATCAAATCAAGCGTGCGAACGACTACTACACCAGTTCTGATCAGGGAATATCGATGCTTAGCAGGGATAGCAGACTGCCGGTTTGTCTGGCGCGTGAAAATTACTCTCGAATCCTTTTCAAAATAGAAGAGAATGATTTTAACGTATACCAGCGACGTGCCTATCTTAACTCTACAGAAAAGCTCTCTATGGTTCCAAAAGTGATGTACACGCTGAGAACCGTCTGAGTTCACTACCTGCTTTTCAAACACAGAAAAGCGCTTACAAGAGATAAAAAAATTCCTATCTTTCTATTTACAATCTTGTAATGATACTATCTGAGAAAATCTATTTTTACTATAGGTTGAAGCTCTGTTATTTAAGTTTAAAAGGTAATAAGGAGTTGCTAAAATTAAGTTGGTGTCAGATAAACTTTTATCGATAATGCAATTGCAGTTCGGCTGTGTCTCAAATAATGAATAAACTGAAAAGATCTATGCAAAGAGAATATAGAAAGTGGAAAAGTCCCACATTAGGCCGTGAGATGGAGATGCTCGTGTTTGGGAAAGAGGGGACCCCGGTACTGATTTTTCCCACGGAAAACGGGAGGTTTTTTGAATGGGAAGATCAAGGGATTATGGATGCCGTTGAAGAACAAATTGAACTGGGGTATAATCAATTTTTTTGCGTAGACAGCATTGATAACGAAAGCTTTTTGAATAAAGATGTTGATCCTTACACCCGTGTTATTCGGGAGAATCAGTATCAGATGTATATCAAGGATGAAGTGATGCCATTTATCCAGGAAAACAACACGAATCCTTTTTTAATTACAGCAGGAACAGGATTGGGAGCTTACCACTCCCTGGTTTTTGCCTTAAAATTCCCCAAACTAGTTGATAAAGTTTTGGCGATGTCTGGGTATTACGATATCAATGTGCATCTGGACGGTTTTAAAGATGACAACAGTTATTACAATAATCCGATTGAATTCATACCCAATTTGCATAACGATGAGATTTTGATGGATATCTCAACGGTAGATATTCGTCTTTTAAGTTATCTCAACGATCCAAACCGGGATGCTACCGAAAAAATGAGTGAAATCTTATGGTTGAAATTTATAGACCATGAACACTATGTTTGGGATGATGAGACCAAAAATCCATGGTCACTGATTCCTTCCATGTTTAAAGAAAACTTGTTCTAAAATTTATTCATGCCACATATAAAGAAGATACTTATCGCAAATCGCGGGGAAATTGCCCTGCGTATTATTCGAAGCTGTAAAGAAAAAAATATAAAAACTGTTGCTGTCTATTCCCGTCCTGATGCAACTGCACCACACGTGGTAGCTTCTGATGAATCTGTTTTCATAGGTGAAGCCGCATCTTCTGAGAGTTACCTTTCGATGGAAAAAATTATTTCCGCTGCTAAAGAAACAGGTGCCGATGCTATTCATCCCGGTTATGGGTTTCTGAGTGAAAATGCATCTTTTGCAAAAGAGTGTGCTGATGCAGGATTAATATTTATTGGCCCAAAACCTGAAGCGATCAATTTAATGGGGGATAAAACCAAGGCCCGCGAGTTGATGGCAAAAGCCAATGTACCTTACCCACCCGGAACAGAATCTGCTATGAAGGAGATCGATAAAGCCCGGGAAGTTGCAGACGAAATAGGGTACCCGGTTCTTGTAAAAGCTGCTGCAGGTGGCGGTGGTAAGGGTATGCGGATTGTTCATCATCCCGAAGATTTTGAAAAGAGTGTTAAAGCCGCTAAATCTGAAGCAAAAAATGCATTTGGAGACGATCGGGTATACATTGAAAAGTATCTTGAAGAACCGCGGCATATAGAATTTCAAATTATCGCTGACGAAAAAGGAAATACCGTTCATCTCTTTGAGCGAGAGTGTTCTGTTCAGCGACGTCACCAAAAAGTTATTGAAGAGGCACCATCGTCTGTTTTAACATCGGATTTAAGAGATGAGATGGGATTGGCGGCCGTAAATGCTGCTAAAGCGTGTAATTATGTTGGTGCCGGTACAGTAGAGTTTTTAGTTGATAAACATCTCAATTTCTATTTCCTGGAGATGAATACTCGGCTACAGGTAGAGCATCCTGTTACTGAATTGATTACAGGATTAGATCTGGTTGCTTTGCAAATAGATATTGCAGAGGGTAAAGATCTACCTTTTACGCAAGAAGATATAAAAGCAGACGGCCATGCTATTGAGTGCAGGATTTATGCTGAAGATCCAGCGGATAATTTCCTGCCCAGTACAGGTTTTCTCCATAGGCATAGAATTCCTGCAGGTCCGGGTGTTCGTGTTGATGCTGGTGTAGAGGAAGGACAGGAAGTTACGATTAATTACGACCCTATGATTTCAAAATTGTGCACCCATGCCGAAGACCGAAGGAGTGCATTAACCCGAATGCTACGCGCTTTGGATGAGTATGAAATATCAGGTGTACGTACAACAATTCCTTTCTGTGAATTTACTCTTCAGCAAGAATCATTTGTTAACGGCAATTACGACACGCATTTTGTCCAGGATCACTACACACCGGTTGTAGAGGCAATTTATAAAAACGATAATCCGGAAGTAATATCTGTTGTATCTTCACTTCTCAAGATTAGGTCTAACAAGACTGAATCAAATCAAAAGCCGGTGACTGCAGACCCATCTTCAGATAACTGGTGGAAAAACAGAACGAAGTAATCCGTGAAGGAAGATCAGACTCTATTTAAACAGCTTGAAAAACTTTTAACTGAACAGCGTAATCCGGCCAGTGAGGAGATAGATTTAGCAGACTCCCGGGAAATTGTCTCTATCATTAACAATGAAGACAAAAAAGTTGCTGATAGTGTTGAACTTAGGTTGGATGAAATTGCTTTAGCCATTGACACGATTGTATCTAAATTAAAGATAGGAGGCAGGTTACTCTATTTTGGTGCTGGCACCAGTGGCAGATTAGGAGTATTGGATGCGTCTGAATGTCCGCCAACCTTTGGAACCGACCCAAATGTAGTTCAAGGTTTTATAGCTGGCGGAAAAGATGCGATGTTTGTTGCCCAGGAAGGTGCAGAGGATAGTGAAGAGGAGGGAGAAAAAGAGCTAAAACGGTTAAGCGTTTCTTCCAATGACATTATTGTAGGATTGGCCGCAAGCGGTCGTACTCCTTACGTTCACGGAGTGATAAAAGGAGCAAAAAAAATAGGGGCACCAACGATATTTGTTACAACTGTCTCTTCAGATCAGGTTGACCTTGAGGTTGATCATATGATTGATATTCCGGTAGGGCCTGAGGTTATAATGGGAAGTACCAGAATGAAAAGTGCAACCGCCCAAAAAATGGTTCTCAATATGTTCACTACCGGAGCAATGATAAGACTTGGTAAAGTGTATCAAAACGTGATGGTAGATCTCCAGTTAACAAACAAAAAACTGGAAGAGAGAGCAAAGCGAATTGTAATGATGCTGACCGGTCTTGAATACAGAGAAGCTGCCACATATCTTGAGAAGGCTGACTATCACGTAAAAACAGCTCTATTGATGGCTTTGGGGAATTTAACAAAGTCACAGGCTGAGAAAGAGTTAGTAAAAAACGACGGTTTTATCCGTAAAGCTTTAATTGACTTGAAATAAATTTCTCATCAAATAAATCAATTCAGGCAACAATTCGTTAGTTTAACAGTTCGAAAAGTTTAAATAATATTTTCTGAACTTGGCCAAAAAATCTACAGAACGCAGAACTCCAGAACAGGTTTATCGTAACCGTTACCTGCTTGCAGTAATTGTGGTAGAAGTTTTATTAATAGTCTTTATAAGATATTGGCCTGAAACTGAATACAGTCCACAACTATCATTTGAAATACCACCTCAAGAGCAAGTCTTTCTGGATGAAATTGAGATAACAAGACAAGAAACTTCTCCACCTCCGCCACCCAGACCCATTCTTCCGGTACCTGTACCCAGTGACGATATTATAGAAATTGAACTTGATGTTGATATGGATTTAGATCTGCCGGATTTGCCTGAATTGGAAGAGGGGTTCGGTACCGGTGAGTTTGGTGATGAAGAACGTATTGTTGCTAATCCGCAGATTCCGCCTACTGTAGTGCGTATTGTTGAAGCTTCGGCACCGGATGCGGTACCTGAAGAGTATAAAGGAAGATTGGAGATGATTGTGAACTTTCTGGTTGATCAGGATGGAAATGTTGAAGAGGCAAGTGTTATGGAAATTCGCCTTTATGATGCAACCGGTAGCAGCTACGAAGAACTTCCATTTGTACAGTATGGATTGATGGATGCTGTTTTAAGAGCTGCCATGCAGTGGCGATTTCGTCCGGCCAGACAAGATGGTGAACCTGTTAAAGCTTTCACACGTCAAAGATTTAACTATTAATTAGGATGCAGTATACGGTCGAGGGATTTCCCGATCTGTCCAACTGCTGCCCGATTTCCTTTTGGCGGGACAGGCTTCTCATCTCTCTTAAAACTATTTGAGCACAGAGTTACAAATATTGAAGATGAGTCAATGGAAAAGTGCGGAGAGAGAGGGATTCGAACCCTCGGTACCCTTGCGGGCACACTCGCTTTCCAGGCGAGCCCATTCGACCACTCTGGCATCTCTCCAAAATTTCAAAGACTAAAAAGATAGGGTATATAACCAGCAGATTCAATCAAATTTGTGATAATATTTCTGCTGCGTGGACAATATGAACGCCCTTCTCTTTCATCTCTTTCCATGCGTCTTCAAGTGAACCGTCCAGGTCAATTCCTTTTACGGCATCCTCCACAATATGCATAGAAAATCCTTCATCAATACCATCAAGGATAGACCATTTTACACAGAAATCTGTTGCTAAACCCACCGTATACAGATCTGTTACACCACGTTCTTTTAAATAACCAGTCAAACCGGTTGAAGTTTTCTGATCATTTTCGAAAAAAGTGGAATAGGAGTCGATTGACTTTCTGAACCCTTTTCGGATTATAACTTGTGATTTTAATGTATTCAGATCGGAGTGAAATTCAGCCCCCTTCGAACCCTGGACACAGTGATCAGGCCATAAAACTTGTGTACCGTAATCTAGTTCTGTGGTTTCAAAAGGTTCTTTATCATCATAAGATGAAGCAAAAGATGAGTGACCGGCCGGATGCCAATCCTGTGTCTGTACAATTACATCGAACCGGTTTATCAATTTGTTTACAGTTGGAATGATACTATCGCCATCCGGAACGGCAAGTGCTCCACCCGGACAGAAATCATTTTGTATATCTACAACTAAGAGTGCTTTCATGGGTTTATGATTTAAATAGTTTTAAAAGAATATCTCTTTTTTCCATCAGCTTAGTACTGATTCCCACTTTATAAATGTGTGGATTTTCTAAACGCTTAAATTCTGGCTGAAGCTGTTTCAGACGTTTTTTTGCATAATCGGCAATTTCATGCACTTCGGGAAGATTCATACTGATTTTTCCACCCTGTATGACAGGTTGCAACAAGTCCTCAAATTTTCTACTTGTCACATCACTTTTCTTAGCCGGAAATGTTGGATGGTGCATTCTCTCGATTATTTTTTCATGATCAAACAGTATGGCGTCTCCATAAAAAGAGCCATCCTCATTGCAGTATCGATATATCTTCTTATTTCCGGGCAGAGTGATCTTTTCAATATTTTCAGAAATCTTCAATTTCGGAGTGTCGTCGATGGAGTTTAGCTTATAAACACCGTCCAATGCGGGAGAAGTGTGGCCGGTAACAAGTCTTGTGCCAACTCCATATATATCTATCGGAGCTTTTTGAGTTTTTAAACTATGAATTACCCGTTCATCCAACTGGTTTGAAGCAGCAATTTTAACATAGTTCAAACCCGCATCATCCAGCATTTTTCGTGATTTTTTTGAAAAATAAGCTAAGTCACCGCTGTCCAGTCGAATAGCCTTAAGTTTATGTCCTTTACTTTCCAATTCGTTAGCTACTTTGATGGCATTTGGAACTCCACAGCCAAGTGTATCGTACGTATCAACAAGTAGAGTTGTATCGTCGGGATAGAATTTAGCATAAGTTTGAAAAGCGTCAATTTCTGAGTCGAAAGACTGTACCCAGGAATGAGCCATAGTTCCGCCGGCGGGAACATTAAATCTCTGTGCGGAATAGACGTTAGAGGTTCCATCAAAACCTCCAATCATGGCGGCTCTTGTAGCGTGGATGCCCCCGAGCCCCTGAGAGCGCCTTAGGCCAAAATCGAGAACTATTGAGTCTTCTCCAGCTGCCAGTTTTATTCGGGCAGCCTTGGTGGCAATTAGAGATTGGAAATTCAGAATATTCAGAAGTAGAGTCTCTATCAGCTGAGTTTCCAGTAAATTTCCTTCCACACGAAGTATTGGTTCGGTAGGAAATACAATTTCACCCTCTTTAACTGAATAGATGTCGCCTTTAAATTTAAATTTTTGGAGATAATCCAAAAACTCTTCTCTAAACCCTTCTTTTCGTAAATATTCAATTTCTTCTTCACTGAAAGTGAGATTTTTGATGGTCTCCACTAATTCATTAAGCCCGGCAAAAACAACGTAACCGCCCTTGAAAGGAATTCTTCTGAAGAAGTAATCAAATCCGGCTGTTTTCTTATGAAAACCGGAGAGGAAATAACCCTGCGCCATTGTCAATTCGTAATAATCAGTATAAGACGCCGGTTTATTGATATACATGTAATATTCTTGATATGATGATTAGGTCCAAAAATAGGGAAGTGATTGCCAATCAAAAAACTATAAATTGCTTAGCAATTAAATTTAATGCGCTTTCGTAAATAATATCCTTCTATCTGTAATTGAAAGCTTCCCCTAAAGAAATGCAATTCAGAGACGCCGGTAAAAATAATATTGAGTAATACGATTCGAACACCAAATTCTCTATATTTGCAGTTCAAACTTTGAAGTTTAATTATCAGATGTTTACAGACCAAAAATCAGACATTAATGTTCACTTAAAAAGTGGCGCCTTATCTCTGTTTTTAATACTTATAACTATATTTTTAGCTGTTGCTTGTGCAACTCCGATAGCTCCGACCGGAGGTCCGCCCGACAGACAAGGCCCCGTTGTTATTGAAACAACTCCGGCCAGCGGTACTGTAAATTTTTCGGGTGATGAAGTCCGGTTTACGTTTGACAAGTTTGTAGATCGAAATTCTGTACGGCAAAATGTAAGTATTGAACCGGATTTAGCCATTCAATTTGAGGTCAATTTCAGAAGGAAAACTGCGATTATTTCTTTTGATCGTGATTTACCCGATAACACAACAATTGTTGTCAAACTGGGAGTTGATGTCACAGATACTCAGAGAAATAAAATGACATCATCTTATGATTTAGCACTTTCTACCGGTGATGTTTTGGATGAAGGCTCCGTATCGGCCAGAGTTTTGGATGCAGAAACCGGAAGAGGAGAGAGCGGACGAAGAGTTTTTCTGTATCGTGAGCCGGTTGATTTTACGGCCAGGGCAAATTATGTAGCACAAACAGACACATCCGGGGCAGCCGAATTCGGCTACCTTAGCGAAGGTGAATACATGGCTGTATGGGTGAATGATGTGAACAGAAATCGAATATGGGAGCGGGAAAGAGAAGCCGCGCAGCCTTTTGCTTTTGAAAAATTCACCTTAGAACAAAACGGTGAGCTTGATTTAGGTACTTTATATGTATCGATGCCTGATACTGTATCACCGGTTATGGAAGGGATTGGCTTACTGTCGGAACGGAGATTGAGAATCAGAAACAGTGAAGAGGTTGAGTGGAGATCAAATGCATTTATTACCATAGAAGATACTCTAGGAAATGGTGTTACAACTGCGTATCCACTCTATAAACAAGAGTCAGATCCCTCCGTATTTTTTGCGGAAACGGAGGAGCCGCTTCAAGAATCTCAATTCTATACTGTAATACCAAACAATTTTTCGGATCTAGCCGGCAACCCTTTAGAGGTTGATTTAGATCCGTTTGAAGGTTCATCAGAACCGGATACCAGTGCATTAAGACCTATTTCGCATAACTCTCAAAATGGATTATTTCCGTATGAACCCCTTGAAATCACCTACTCAAAATTCATAAATGATGACACTATATCAGATTCTTTACTAGTTTTTGAGGGTGATCAAATGTTTGAAGATTGGCCCAATTTTGAAATAGAGCGTCATATTTTGCGAATTTCACCTAGGGATAGTGTTTGGGAAAGCGGACTGAGGTATGAGATGAGAGTCTGGGATCCATGGGAATCTGAATATTTGAGAATTAATCCTGAAATATGGCAGCGTAATCAACTGGGAAGTATTGAGTTTACTATTGAAAATGCTCAAGATGATTATCCGTTACGGTTAAAAGTTCACGATTTGGATAAAAGTATCGTTGTTGATACTACGTTTACGGGTTCAATGATTGAAATTGAAAGTTTACCACCACTTGAATATCGGGCAATTCTCTACCAGGATGTAAATGAGAACGGGAGGTGGGATACGGGGTCCGTTGATCCATATCGAAAGCCTGAACCCTATACCGTTCAAAGATCTATTCCTGTAAGGGAAGGATTCACTTCAGAGATAGTGCTAACGTTTCCAAATCGGTTGGTACCGCTACCGGAATTGCCACAAATGCCCGAAATAGATACGGATAACTCATCAAATAATGAGAATAATGATTCTTAATATGCTATCAGATATTTTAATTCAATATCAGCTTCCAATTACAGTACTAGCTATCATTTTGATAACGGTTGTAATTGCGAAGGCTTCTAAAAAGTTATTTAAAAAATTTATAGTTAATAATGTTACCGAAGATGAAGATCTGACGAACTATAAATTTATTGAGCACTCTCTTTCCACAATTATCTATTTAGTGGGCTTCAGTTTTGCAATTTGGAGAATCCCGATTCTTGAACATATTGCACAGTCACTTATTGCCGGTGCCGGTATTTTAGCTATAGCTGTAGGTTTTGCATCACAACAGGCACTGGGGAATATTATCAGCGGGCTATTTATCGTGATTTATAAACCGTATGTAATTAATGACAGAATAACTCTTCGAACAGATCTGAGAGGTGTTGTCGAAGATATCAGTTTAAGGCATACAGTGATCCGAAATTTTGAAAATCAACGTATTATCATTCCCAATTCTGTGATTAGCAACGAAGTGCTGATCAATTCGAACTACAGTGATTCAAAAATTTGTCGGTTTATTGATGTAGGTATCAGTTATGGATCCGATATCGACCTTGCGAAAAAAATTATTGCAGAGGAGATTGAAAATCATCCTCTTAACATTGATGTAAGAAAACCGGAAGATATTGAGAATGGATCACCAAGAGTACTTGTCCGGGTCCTGAGCCTAATGGATTCATCAGTAATGATACGCGGGTGGGCATGGGCTAAAGACGCTCCTGATGCGTTTGTTCTGCAGTGTGATGTTACAGAGAGTGTTAAAAAACGATTTGATAAAGAAGGTATTGTTATTCCATTTCCACAGCGTACGATCAGTTATTTGGACAATCCTAAGCAGAGTACAGAAGAGAAAAACTAGTGCTATTTTACCAATAGCATGATTTACAGTTTTTAAACGTTCTATTGAGACAGATAGGTAAAGATAAAGTGCAAAAATCGTTATCTTTTGGAATCGCTTCCACTTTAATACATGAAATTATAGATAAGCTTTTATGTCAAAAAGTACTGCCACTAAAAAGAATCAAACAACAAAAAAATCTTCCATTAACGGGGCTAAGTCACCGGAAAAATATTCTCCCAAAAATAAAGTCCGTTTCGTTACGGCTGCCAGCCTTTTTGACGGACATGACGCGAGCATAAACATTATGCGTCGAATTTTACAGGGAACCGGTGCAGAGGTTATTCACCTTGGGCATAATCGTTCGGTACACGAGATTGTGAATTGTGCCATTCAAGAGGATGCTCAGGGAATTGCGATCAGTTCTTACCAGGGCGGACACATGGAGTACTTCAAGTATATGGTAGATCTGCTTGAGGAGAACAACGCTTCGCACATTAAAGTGTTTGGCGGCGGTGGCGGTGTAATTGTTGATCGCGAAATCAAAGAGCTGCATGAATATGGCGTGACTCGCATTTTTTCAGTTGATGATGGCAGCACGATGGGGCTTCAGGGAATGATCAATTTTATGATGAAGGAGTGTGATTTTGATACTACTGATGTTGCTCCAGTTGATCCGGCCGGCATTACGAAAATGGAGACGAATTCAGTTGCACGTACAATCTCGGCTTTAGAAAACAAAAAAAGTGATATTGCTTCTTATGATGAATCCGGTTTAAAGATAACCGGTAAGAAAGCTGATCAACCTGAAAAAACTATCCCAGTGCTAGGAATTACAGGTACCGGCGGTGCAGGTAAGAGTTCTCTCACAGATGAAATTATTCGCCGGTTTATTACAGAGTTTGAAGATCTGAATATTGGTGTGATTTCAATCGATCCGTCTAAACTGCGTACAGGCGGAGCTCTATTGGGTGATCGAATCCGAATGAACAGTATCGATACGCCGCGCGTCTACATGCGAAGTATGGCGACTCGTGCATCAAATAAGGCAATTAGTGACTCTGTTAAGGGAGCCATCGAAATTTATAAGTCTGCAGGGTTTGATCTGATAATTGTTGAAACCAGTGGAATTGGGCAAAGTGGTACTGAAATCGTGGATATATGTGATATCCCGATATATGTGATGACTCATGAATACGGTGCCGCCACACAGCTTGAAAAGATCAATATGCTGGATCTGGCTGAAATTGTAGTACTCAATAAATTTGAAAAGAAGGGATCGCTTGATGCTTTGCGTGATATACGAAAACAGATTCAGCGCAACAGAGGAGAGTTTCATACCGATCCGAAAGAGATGCCGGTCTATCCGACCATTGCTGCTCAATTTAATGATGAGGGTGTTCACAGGCTCTTCGCTGCCATTGTGGATCGCATAAATAGCCATTTTAAACTTGGGTGGACACCTGAGTTATACACGAATATTCTACCGGCTGAAGATCTTCATACGCAAGCGGTCATCCCGGGTAAGCGTCAGCGTTATCTGTCCGAAATTACGGAGACAATTGAGAGCTACCATCAGTGGACGGAGGAACAGGTTGAGATCGCGTCCAAACTGGATCAGGTTCGCGGAACCATCGAACAGGTTAAGAACTGGAACCCTGATGAGAAAGATTTGTTGATCTCAAAAATGGAGGAGATGGAAGAACATTGGTCGGTGAAACTCGATCCGCTTCCTGCAAAAATTCTGGATGGATGGGATGATCTCTATAATCGGTATCGAAAAGAGACTTTTGATGTAAAGATTCGTGATAAAGTTATTAAAAACGAGCTATTCAGAGAGTCGTTAAGCGGGACCAAAATACCCCGAATTTCCATGCCTAAAACAGAGAATTTAGGTGATCGCCTAAAGTTTGCATTGAAAGAGAATCTGCCGGGTTATTTCCCATATACAGCCGGCGTATTTCCGTTCAAGCGTGAAGGAGAAGACCCAACACGGATGTTTGCAGGTGAAGGTACACCCGAACGAACCAATAAGCGTTTTCACTACGTAAGTGAGGGAATGCCCGCAGCTCGACTCTCAACTGCTTTCGATTCGGTTACACTTTACGGAGAAGATCCTGCTTATCGGCCTGATATTTATGGGAAGATTGGTAATTCCGGTGTGAGTATTTGTACGCTCGATGATATGAAGAAGCTCTACTCCGGTTTTGAGCTTACATCACCAACTACATCGGTATCAATGACAATCAACGGGCCGGCCCCTATGATTTTGGCAATGTTCATGAACACAGCTATCGATCAGGAGGTTGAGCGCTATCTGAAACAGAACGGTGAATGGGATGATGCCAAAAAGAGAATTGAAGAAATTTATAAGAATAAAGGTCTTCCAGCTCCAAACTATGCGGGAGAACTTCCACCAAACAGTGATGGTTTTGGGCTGGGTACCTTAGGTATATCTGGTGACCAGCTTATAGATAATGAAACATATCAAAAGATTAAGGAGCAAGCTCTTAAAGTTGTTAGAGGTACAGTTCAGGCCGATATCTTAAAAGAGGATCAGGCACAGAATACATGCATATTCTCGACCGAATTTGCCTTGAAAATGATGGGGGATATTCAGATCTATTTTACTGACCACGGTGTTCGTAACTACTATTCAGTATCTATATCGGGATATCATATAGCAGAAGCGGGCGCAAATCCAATTACTCAGGCGGCATTTACACTAGCTAATGGATTTACCTTTGTAGAGTATTATCTCTCACGTGGTCTGGATGTAGATGATTTTGCTCACAATCTTTCATTCTTTTTCAGTAACGGTTTAGACCCGGAATACGCCGTGATTGGCAGGGTTGCAAGAAGAATTTGGGCAATTGCTATGAAGAATAAATATGAAGCGAATGAGCGTTCTCAGAAACTGAAATATCATATTCAGACTAGCGGGCGCTCACTGCACGCTCAGGAGATTCAGTTTAACGATATTCGAACAACGCTTCAGGCGCTTATGGCGATATACGACAACTGTAACTCTCTTCATACCAATGCTTACGATGAGGCGATTACAACTCCAACGGAGGCGTCAGTTCGGAGAGCACTGGCCATTCAGCTCATCATCAATAAAGAGATGGGTATGACCAAGAATGAAAATCCGCTTCAGGGTTCATACATTATTGAAGAACTCACCGACCTGGTTGAGGATGCTATAATGAAAGAGTTTGATCGTATTACGGATCGCGGCGGTGTGTTGGGAGCAATGGAGAGCATGTATCAGCGCGGAAAGATCCAAGAGGAGAGTCTCTACTACGAATCACAAAAACACAGTGGTGAACTGCCAATTATTGGTGTTAATACCTTTAAAAGTGATGGTACAACCGAAGAAGATGAACGAGAAGTTGAATTAATCCGATCCTCAGAAGAGGAGAAGAAACAGCAGATCGACAATCTGGAAGCGTTCCACGAACGAAATAAGAATGAAGCTGACCAAGCATTAGAGCAACTGAAGAGAGTAGCACGGGAGAATGGGAATCTATTCGAAGAATTGATGGAGACTGTTAAAGTTGCTTCATTGGGGCAGATCTCTCAAGCGCTCTATGAAGTAGGAGGACAGTACCGTCGAAATATGTAATGCAACAAGGTAGAGAGCATTGAATGATGCGAATACATTTAGATTATTTTATGAGGCATGTTTGTTTCTATGTGATTGATTAGAAGTATCATATCAATTCAAAATCAAATGACTTTAAAATAAATCAATCAAAAGCGATAAAATCTGGGATTGTTTGTTACATCAGGGATGTAAAAGTCTCCCTATAAAAGGTGGGAGTGAGGTGGATATTCTTCAGATTGTTCTAAAATTCAATAGACAACCTGTTCTCTGTAGCCTCGGTACAAGCAGGCCTCTAAATTTCGTTTCATGAGTTCACCGTTGCTCGGAGCGCTTTGCGGTGATTACTATTACTCGGGGAGTTGCCAGTTTGATCAAATTAAAAGAATATTTAATCAAACTGAGGTATAAACATCTAAGGTTTCAAAAATCTTTGGTGTTTTACATGTGGTAGCAACAAAAAAAAGAGTGACACCAATAATGGTGCCACTCTTTTCTAAAATTATGTTTCTAAACTAGAAACTATCCTCTAACGGCCAAAGATCCTTTCAAGCGTTGTGCTCTGCTTGCTACTTGACTGTTTGGATAATCCTGTAAAAGTTGATCTAAAACTCTGTTTGCATCCTGGTTTAAACCGGCTTCATGATAAGCCTGTGCAGCTTCGTATAGATTTGAAGGAGTAGTTGCGTTGTTTTCATCCCAATTTGCAGCACGTTCAAACATGGAAGCTGCTTCTTCATACCTGTTTAACTCCAACAGGACAGTTGCATGAAATGTAGCAGGAGATACGCCCATGATTCCACGAGGTTTATTAAACCGTTCGATATAACTTAATGCTGATTCGTAGTTGCCAAGTTCAAATTCAGAAACTGCGGCATAGTATCTAGCAAGGTTACCGGCTTCAGTCCGTGAGTAATTATCAGCAATTTGTACAAAACCGAGAGTAAACTCATCTTCATCACCGTACAAAGCAGTTTCATAGTCTCCCTGGAAAAGTGCCTGTTCTGCAATACCTAATAGATTTTGTGCCTGACTTTCTTGTTGAGAGGAATACATGAAGTACCCGATGGTTAATCCGATAACCAGTATAATGCCAATTCCTCCACCAAGTACGGCCGCTTTATTTTGATTGTAGAAGTGTACAAATCTGGAGGAATATTCAATTAGTAGATCCTGTTCCAGATCTTCGTTTTTCAATCGTTTACTCATTCTGCTAGTGTAATATTACTGTTTCTGTAGTAGATGTTTAGGATGATATTTAGACTTATAAAAATATCATTGTTTGTGCATTTAACCAAGTTTAAACTATGCTCAGTTTTCTTTTTCAAGCACCCCTAAATGAAGGGAGTAAAGTGAATCACATCGGCGAGCAATCTCTTTTTCATGCGTAATTAATACAAGTGAAACCTGCTCTGTTTCTCTGAGTTCAAAGAGAAGTTCAAGTATAATTTCGGTGTTCTTCTCATCCAGATTTCCAGTCGGTTCATCTGCTAATATTATTGATGGATTATTCATTAACGCTCTCGCCATAGAAACTCGTTGCTGTTCTCCCCCTGAGAGCTGAGAAGGTCGGTGTTGAATTCGATCTCTTAGCCCGAATCTATCAAGCAAATTGGCGGCTCTTTCATCTGCAACTTTCTGATTTACACCTTTGATTAATGCCGGCATCATGACATTTTCGATGGCAGTAAATTCAGGCAGCAGATGATGAAACTGAAAAACAAAACCAACATTTTTATTCCTTAAATCTGCGAGTTTGTCTTTTTTGTAATCATAAATAGATTCTCCGTTCCATAACACTGAACCATCGTTCGGTCGGTCCAAACCTCCAAGAATATGTAGCAGTGTACTTTTACCACAGCCACTGGAACCAACAATAGAGATCATTTCTGCAGATCTTACACTTAAATCAACTCCTTTCAGAATGTGAAGATCTTCTGTTCCGGACTCAGATTTAAATTTTTTGTGAATATTCTCACACTGAAGAACTATTGAATTAGATGTGCTCATGAAGATGTATTGTTATTAAATTCAGGGAATATCACAGGTTCAATAAGCGAACATGTTGCCGTTCCTGGATCAATTTCGAGATATACGCCACATATACGATTGTCTTTATCAGCCACTTTATATCTTTGTGGTGTACCAAGTCGAAAACGGTTGATCGAAGTTTTTTTGTCCATCCCGATTACAGAATCAAAAGGGCCGGTCATTCCGGCATCTGTTAAATAGCCAGTACCCTTGGGTAAAATTCTTGCATCGTTGGTTGGTATGTGAGTATGAGTACCAATCACGGCAGAAACCTGGCCGTCAAATTCCCAGGCAAATGCTAACTTTTCTGCGGTTGCTTCTGCATGGAAATCAACAAATACTATATCTGTTTCCTGTTTGATTCTCTCTAATGCCCAATCTGCTGTAGAAAATGGATCATCAATTTGCTGCATGAAAGTTCGCCCCTGAAGGTTTAAAACACCTATTTTCAGATCTGACTCTTTAATAGGGTAGACTCCATAACCGTATCCGGCATTTCCCTTCGGGTAATTCATAGGGCGTAAAAGTTTTTCATCTGTCTTCATGTAAGAGAAAATCTTCCATTTATCGAACGAATGGTTGCCCCCTGTAATAACATCAACTTCCAAATCGTATAAACGCTTCACAATCGATCGGTTTACTCCACGGCCTTCGTGTGAATTTTCAGCATTTGCAATAATAAAATCAGGCGAGTACTTATCACGTATTGGAGGGAACATCGTTTCAAGCAAATTTAAACCTGATTCACCGACAATATCTGAAATAAAAAAAATCTTAAGCTTATTGGACATCTACACAGTTATATTAAAGCATTGAAAATCAGCGGAAAGGTAATGAAAAGTAGATGGCAGAACCATTTTATTTGGCTGCTGCAATTTCAATCAGACGAACAGTGCAACTGTGATGAAATGGCTTACACTTCCTGCAAGTACGAAAAGATGCCATATGCCGTGTGCAAGTTTATGTTTGTTGCCTAGCACATAAAAAAGTACACCCATTGTGTAAAACATTCCCCCGGCAATCAGTAATTCAAAACCGATCGAAGGTAAGTTTTGAGTTAATGGTCCAATAACTAAAACTACAAGCCATCCCATCATCAGGTAAATAACCAGCGGTAAGATTCTGTGACCTTTTTGCGGTAGTAGGTCAATCACAATACCTATCATGGCCAGCCCCCATATTATTGCGAATATTGTCCAACCTATACTATCCGGAAGAGTTACAAGAGTAAATGGGGTATAGGTTCCAGCAATAAGCAGATAGATGGCAATGTGGTCAAACTTTTGAAAGATTGTCTTCCATCTGCCTTTAAAGCTATGATAGAGAGTAGAAAATAGATAGAGTACAACTAAGGTCGCTCCATAAATGGAAAATGAGGCAAGTTTCCATGGATCACCCTGCTGAACGGCAATGTACATTAAAACAAAAAAGCCGACAATTGCAGCTATGGTGCCGATAAGGTGAGAAATAGAGTTAAATCGTTCGCCTTTATACATCAGGTAAATTGGAGAATGTTATTTGTTGTAAGGTAAGAACGAGAAAAACTGATAAAAAATTCTGTTAGATGAATTTTTATGACAGATCGTTTATAAAATCTTCAAGTTTATGATTTATATGATCCATCAACTCACTCTCTTTGTCATCCTGATGCTGTAGTTTAGATCGAAGTTCGAACACCTCTTCAGCAATGTTCAAACAGGCCAAAATCATTACGGTTGAATCTGGCTGGTTAGACAACTGATTTCGGTAAAGTCTGAATTTTTCGTCCACATATTGAGCAATGTTTCGGGTATTTTCTACCTCACTTTCCTCCACTCTCAGAGGAATTTGTTTACCCATAATATTTACTTTTATGGACTGCATACTAACTGTTTAAGTGATTTTCCAATTTTTCGATCAATCCGTCAACTTTGTGTCTCATAGCTATACGCTCAGACTCACTGATGGAAGAGAAGATATCTGTCTGTTCTTTCTGAATCTCTTCAAGCTTCGATTTCAACTTAAGATTTTCGCGGCCCAGATCTTTATTTTTCTTTTTCAGAGTTTGTACTTCTGTACGGATCTGTTCAAGAAGATTGAAAAAGGTCTCCTTTTGAATTTCACTGACAGCCATAAGGTTAGCTTATTTAAGATCTCAGTTTTGCTCCAAAGTCGTTCTCTAAAGATTGAACAATTTTTTGAACTTTCGGTTCTACATCTTTGATTGTCAACGTTTTATTAGGATCTAAAAAAGTGAGACGAAATGCAATACTTTTTTTATCATCTCCAATATTTTTCCCTTCATACACGTCAAATACAGAAACGGATTTCAGAGTTTCATCAGCAGATTTATGTATAGCAGATGAAAGTTCTCCAGCACGGATGGTTTTATCGACCATGAAAGCCACATCAAATTCAAATGATGGGAATTTAGCTACAGGAGTATAAGAAGTTTTGGAACGGCCGGCCTTAAGTTCAAAAAGGGTAGAGAGATCTATTTCGGCCACAAAAACATCCTGTTCTACGTCAAAGCATTTTAAAGTTTCCTCATCTATCTGATGAAGAGAGGCTACTTGCTTTCCATCCAAATTATAGTGAAGCGTATAATTGTTCTCTGCTTTTCGTTCTATCCGATTTTCACAATCTAAAAACCGGAAAAGTGATTCCAGATCTGATTTGATATCGAAAACGGAATAGGGCTCAGCAGTTCCCTGCCAGTCTTCAGCTTTCAATTGCCCGCATACGCCCATCAACAGATGGGTATGTTCTTCAACTCCTTCAATCCATGTACTTTGCTCATCATCAGTTTTTCTGAAAACATGACCAATCTCAAAGAATCGGATATTATTAGCGTTCCGATTCAGGTTGTATCGGACAGACTTCAAAAATCCTCCATAGAGATGCGTTCTTAATATAATATTCTCCTGAGAAACCGGATTTAGTGTTGTAATCTGAGTTTCTTTGTCAGCTAATGCATTAGCTTCTTTTTCGGAGAGGAGGGAGTTCGTTGTAATCTCTTTGTAACTTAAACTCCGAGTAAACTGACGAAATTTCTGGTGAAATACTTCAGTTTCAGAAAGTGTCTCAGGAGTAAAGAAAGGAGATGTTTTAGGGGAAGGGATGTTGTTATAGTCAAAAATACGGCCCACTTCCTCAATCAGATCAATTTCGCGTGACACGTCAGGCCTGAATGATGGAACTTTGCAACTCAGCTGACCTTCTCCGATAAGTGTAGTTTCAAATTCCAGATCATTCAGTATCATTTCTGCTTCTTTTAATTTCAAAGAAGTTCCAAGCACACGATTGATTCTGGATAGCCTGAGAGTAACTACTTTCGGTTCATATTCAACTGGGTGTACATCGGTATAACCTTCAACAACTTTTCCACCTGTCAGATCTGCAATTAGTTCTGCTGCCCGCTTAGCTGCTTTGAGTTGAATTTCCGGATCAATACCACGCTCAAAGCGATAGGAACTGTCGGTTTGGAGCGCCAGGCTCTTTGAAGTTTTTCTTATAGAAGAGGGATTAAAATAGGCGCTTTCAATCAGTATATTGGTTGTTGAGTCGGATACTTCGCTGTTTTCACCTCCCATAACACCTGCGATAGCAACTGGACCATTACCGTCACAGATAAAGAGAGATCCGGCCGGTACTACTCGTTCAACATCATCCAGAGTCGTGAATTTAATATCCTTATCAAAGGTTTTTACTTCAATTTTTTTATCAGCAATTTTATCGTAATCGAATGCATGGAGTGGTTGACCAATTTCGTGCAGTATATAATTGGTAATATCTACAACGTTATTTCTCGGTCTCAGACCAATGGCGGTTAAACGCTGTTTTAGCCATGCAGGAGACTCTTTTATCTCTACATCTTTCACCATTATTCCGACGTAGCGATTGCACTTATCTTCATCCTCTATCGAGATCTCAATATGTTCATCAATGGAACCCTTTTTGGTTACCAATTCTGTATACGGGTTGTTGAGAGATTTTCCGGTTAATGCGGAAAGATCACGTGCTACACCAATATGGCATGCAGCATCAGGACGATTGGGAGTAAGCCCGATTTCAATGACGGTATCTTTTTCAACACCCAGTGCTTCCTTAAGAGGGGAGCCAATTTTCAAATCCGGATTGAGAACCATAATCCCGGAGTGATCATCACTCAGTCCCAATTCCGATTCAGAGCAGATCATCCCATTTGATTTCTCACCGCGAATCTTAGCTTTTTTAATCTTCAGATAGCTGCCATTATCCATTGGAACCGGCATTACTGATCCAACTTTTGCTACCGGTACTTTTTGTCCGGCTGCAACATTAGGTGCACCACAGATAATTTGAACTTTATCATCACCGACGTCTACGTTGCAAATTTGAAGTTTGTCAGCGTTGGGATGAGATTTCACCTCCAAAACTTCACCGATTACAAATCCATCAAAATCAGAACCAATTTGTTCCAGTCCTTCCACTTCAAGTCCGGAGAGTGTCAATTTGTCGGCTGTTTCTTCGGGTGTTAAATCAATATCAATATACTGTTTTAACCAGTTGTAAGAGATTTCCATACAGTAAAGCTATGAGTAATTAGTAATCAGAATTTGTTTGTATAAAGGAATAAAGTATCAAGACTTGAACTGCTTAAGGAATCGGATATCGTTCTCATATAGCAGTCGAATATCATCAATTCCATAACGAAGCATCGCAATTCGATCTACTCCCATTCCAAAGGCAAATCCGGTGTAAACTTCCGGATCCACATCAACCGATTCAAAAACATTAGGGTCAACCATTCCGGCACCCAGGATTTCAAGCCATTGTCCGCCTTTCTCATTCTCCCACCAGACGTCCATCTCTATACTTGGTTCCGTAAACGGAAAAAAGGAGGGGCGCACTCGGTATTTCACATCACTGCCATACATTAGTTTTGCAAACATGACGAGGGTTTCGATCAGCTCACCCATATTTACATTTTTGTCAACATAGAGACCTTCTACCTGATTGAACTGAAAGTAAGATTTTGCAGTAACGGCCTCATTACGATAAACTCTACCCGGCATAATGGATCTTAGCGGTGGTTTCTGATCCTTCATCAATCGAATTTGAACAGGGGAGGTGTGAGTTCTAAGAACCAGATCCTGTTCATTTTGATCATCGGTCTTTTTAACAAAAAAAGTATCCTGCATATCACGGGCAGGGTGATCAGGAGGAAAGTTTAATGCTGTAAAATTATGGAAATCGTCTTCAAGTTCAGGGCCGTCTGCGATGTTGAAGCCTAGTCTTAAAAAAATCTGTTTAATTTCGTCAAGTGCCTGTGTAAGAGGGTGGTAAGAGCCGCTGTAAGTTGGTTCAACAGGAAGTGTAATATCATCGGCAGCACCAAACTCCTTGCGGGAAGCTTTCTTTAAATCTAGCTGAGTTTCATCAAATTTTTGCTGTGCAAGAACTTTGATGTTGTTCATCGCTTTGCCTACCTCAGCTTTTTTCTCTTTGGGCACTTTACCCATCATTCCAAACATTTTCTGAACTTTTCCATTTCTGGAAAGAAACTCTAAACGAAATGCTTCCAGTTCTTCGTCGTTGGTGATTGTGAAATTTTGAATCTCTTTTTTGATCTGTTCAATAGTGTCGATCATGCCGATATACGCTTAATAGTCTCTATAGAGAGGTTTATAGATTGTAACGTCAATTTTTGGTAAAAAAAAACCGGCAAATCTTGTTAGATCTGCCGGCTATAAACATAAAAAATAGCATTTACTTAACTGCTTCTTTGACAATAGCAGTGAATGTTTCCGGATCGCGAACAGCGACATCGGCTAACATCTTTCGATTAATTTCCATGTTATTGGATTTCATGCCGTGTATTAACTTGGCATAAGTGGTTCCGTTTAATCGAGCAGCTGCATTTATACGCGTAATCCAAAGCCTGCGAAACATTCTTTTACGAACCTTTCGGTCGCGGTATTGGTACAAAAGACCTTTTTCTACCGCATTTTTGGCAACGGTGTAAACGTTTTTGCGTCTGCCCCAATAGCCTTTCGCCTTACTTAATATTTTCCGGCGACGGCGACGGGAAGCCACCAAATTTCTTGATCGTGGCATTTTTACTTAACGTTTAGAAGTTATTGATTTAGTTAAATTACTTTCCACCGTATGGAAGCATATCCTTGATTGAAGACTCATCAGCTTTGTCGACCAATGCATCTTTTCCGAGGTTATTTTTCCTTTTCGATGTTTTCTTAGTCAAAATATGACGCTTATAAGCTTTCTTGCGCTTAATTTTACCAGATCCGGTAAACTTAAAACGCTTCTTAGCGCCACTATTCGATTTCATTTTAGGCATAATTAGCGTAATTGTCTGAAATTATAAAGAACAGAAAGATAAAAATGTTTGAGTTCTGATAAAAGCCAATATTTAATCTTTTGACGGTGACAGAATCATAATCATTCTACGCCCTTCCATGGTTGGATTAGACTCTATTTTACTGATATCACTCAATTCATCAGCAAGGTTTTTCAGTAATTCTTCACCCTGTTCTGTATAGAGCATATCTCGGCCTCTAAACTGAACAGTAGCTTTAACTTTATCACCACCTTCCAAAAACTCTCTGGCGTGACGTGTTTTAAATTCCAAGTCATGATCATCAGTAGTAGGGCGGAAACGCAACTCTTTTACCTGAATGGTATGTTGTTTCTTTTTTGCTTCCTTCTCCTTTTTCTTCTTTTCGTACATGTATTTGCCAAAGTCGATCACTTTGCAAACGGGTGGGTTTGCATTGGGTGCAACTTCTACTAAGTCCATTTTGAAAGACTCGGCAATTTCCAGGGCTTTTTCAACAGAAACGATTTCATGTTCTTCATCAGGTTTGATTAACCTGACTTCTGAGGCCCGAATTTCGTTGTTTACCCTCGGACGGTCATCATTCCGTGGTCTTCTTGTTGGTCGTGGTCTTGCGATAAGTAAACCTCTGTATTTTTAGTTAAGATTAGAAGTTAATGATTTAGAGTTTATCTCATCCATCACTTTGTCAAAAAAATCATCAAGCGAAAACGTTCCAATATCACCTTTTTTGTGCCTTCTTACGGATACTGTATCGTTTTCCAGCTCTTTAGCTCCAACTATTAACATATAGGGAATTTTTGCATTTTCTGCATCCCTTATTTTTCCGCCAATCATTTCAGACCGGGTGTCCGTTTCAACACGTACACCTTCCTTTTCAAATTTGGCAGCACACATCTGTGCATAGTCGTTAAAGTCTTCCGAAATAGGCAACACTTTCATCTGCAGAGGAGAGAGCCACAGCGGAAAATCACCGGCAAAATGTTCAATTAAAATACTCACAAAACGCTCCATGGAACCAAATGGTGCTCTATGGATAATCACCGGTCGGTGTTTGTTATTGTCGGATCCAACATAAGTCAGCTCAAATCTCTCCGGCATTACATAATCCACCTGAACGGTTCCAAGCTGCCATTTTCGTCCGATTGCATCACGTATGATAAAATCGATTTTTGGTCCGTAAAAACTCGCTTCGCCGAGTGCAATCTTATAATCAAGATCCATCTCATCGGCTACTTCACGAATCTCTTTCTGGGCACGATCCCAATATTCGTTGTTGCCGCCATACTTGCTGTCGTTATCATCCCGGAAAGAGAGACGAATATCCACAGGCATGCCGAATGTACTAAACACAAACTGTGTCAGTTCAATAGTACTCTTAATTTCATCTTTCAGCTGATCGTGCGTGCAGTAAATATGCGCGTCATCCTGGGTAAAACCTCGAACTCTAGAGAGCCCATTCAATTCACCGCTCTGCTCATAACGATAAACTGACCCGAACTCGGCCAATCTCAGTGGTAAATCCCGATAACTGCGCAATTCATTTGAATAAATTCTGTGATGATGCGGACAGTTCATCGGCTTGAGCATATACTTCTCATCATCAACTTCCATTGGATCAAATTGGGAGTCCTTGTAATAAGGGTAGTGACCTGAAGTTTCGTAGAGCTCAATATTGGCAATATGCGGAGTGATAACCTCTTTATATCCTCGTTTTTTCTGTTCATCACGCAGAAAAGCTTCAAGTGTTCTTCTCAGAACGGTTCCGTTTGGTAGCCACATAGGTAATCCGGAACCAACCATACGGTCCATCATATAGATGCCCAACTCTTTACCGAGTTTCTTGTGATCTCGTTTCTTGGCCTCTTCAAGCTGTTCGAGATGTTCTTTCAGCATTTTCTGTTTTGGAAACGTGATTCCGTAAATTCTAGTAAGCTGCTTACTGTCTACATCTCCACGCCAATATGCCCCGGAAAGGCTGGTTAACTTAGCGGCTTTAATCAGCGAAGTATCCGGAACATGTGGTCCTTTACAGAGATCTGTAAAGTTTCCCTGCTCGTAAAACGTGATTGTTCCGTCTTCAAGATCTTCGATCAAATCTACTTTATACTCATTTCCTTTCTCTTTGTAAAAGGAGAGAGCCTCATCTTTTGATACTTCACGCCGTTTAAATTCCGATTTATTGCGAGCCAGCTCAATCATCTTGTTCTCAATTTCAGGAAGATCGTCTTTTCCAACGGTCTTATCTCCGAAGTCGATATCGTAATAAAATCCATTTTCGATCGGCGGACCTATTCCAAATTTGGCATCTGGGTAAAGATCTTGTACTGCTTCTGCGAGTAAGTGAGCAGAAGAGTGCCAGAATGTATACTGTCCGTCTTCAGAATCCCAGGTGTTAATTTCAATGGTTCCGTCTTCTTTGATGGGTACATCAAGGTCCTGAATAGATCCATTAACGGTAACACTTAATGCGTTGCGAGCTAATCCCTTAGATATGCTTTCTGCAACTTCAAATCCTGAAATCCCTTTTTTATACTCTTTTTTTGCACCGTCAGGAAAGGTGAGCGTTATAAAATTGTCTGGCATTAAATTTTGTCTGTGAGGTAAAACTTTAATTCATTAACATGTAATGGATTAAAATACAAAATCCTGACAATCCTTTAAACTGTTATCTCTGATTGAAATTGGTTTAAAAATTCTACTCGGTAAGGAACTGTTAAGAATATCATCGTGATGGATAAATCTGCTCTAAAACATGAAACCGTCGGAAGCTTTTTTGTCGACGAATGCATGTTAATATACGACTACTATACCTTTGATATAATTGATGTTAATAAAGCTTGTTTAGAAAAATATCAGTTTACTGAAG
Organism: uncultured Rhodohalobacter sp.; assembly: GCA_964535495.1. GTDB lineage: Bacteria > Bacteroidota > Rhodothermia > Balneolales > Balneolaceae > Rhodohalobacter. The sequence goes on along the minus strand of CAZHUP010000005.1, from coordinate 7,180 downwards.
AAGAATTTCTGAATAAGAAAATTACTGACCTTGGTGATAAATATCGTGAAAGGGTAGCTGATCAATTTTCAAATGATGAACAGTTTAAGTTACCCGCTATCTGGAAACACTACAGAAAAGATGGCTCCTCGTTCTATGTACAGCTTACATTACATCAGATGAAACGGGATGGCAGGAATGTTCAGCTGTGTGTTTTGCATGATATTTCTGAAAAAATTCCAGAACTGAATAAAAATCTGCATCATCTACCGAGAGTAGATACATACAAAGAGCAGCTTCCACTTGCGACTGTCGAGTGGGATCGTCAGGGAAAGATTAGAGATTGGTCGCCTAAAGCAGAGGAGATTTTTGGATGGAATTTTGAAAACATTATAGGTAATTCAATCTACAAAGCCGGCATAATTGAGAATAAAAGGAGACCACTTATTGAAAATAAAATTCAGGAGATGGCGGCCCATCACACCACCTATTTTACGTTCAATTCTGTTGTTAAAAGTGAGACAGAAAAATTGATTCACACCAACTGGCACAATTCAGCTAATTACGACCAAAGCGGAAAGCTGATAAGTATTATGTCATTAATTGAAGACGTGACCGAGAGTAAAATTGCTGAAGAGAGACTAAAAGATTCGGAACAACGATTTAGAGTTTTAAGTGAAGCCTCAACCGTGGGTGTGTATCTGACTCAACAGGGAAAGCTTCTTTATGTAAACCCGATGTTTGCTAAAATTTGTGGATACAGCAAGGGTGAATTGTTAAATAATTTAGACCCGCTTGATCTGATTCATAAAGATGATGTAAAAAAGTTACTCACAATACGTAACAGATTCTATAATTCAGAAATTGATTCGTTCGAGATTGATGCCCGTGCTGAAGCAAAAAATGGATCTGAAATATTTGTCAGGATCTACGGTTCTAAAATAAAACTCAAGGCACAACTGGCTATCATGGGGGTGGTTATTGATCAAACTAAACAGATGGAGGTTCAATGTAAGCTCAATCACTCCATTCAAAGCTACCGGGATCTGTTTAACTCGATTGGTGATGCTATTTACATTCATGATGAAAACGGGAAATTTGCTGAAGTAAATAAAACGGCAGAGGATATTTTTGGATATTCTCGAGAAGAGTTGATTGGCAATGATCCAATGATGTTTGCTGCTCCAGGCAAGGTAGATGACGAGCAAACATATTACCACATTGAAAATGCTTTAAATGGAGAAAAACAGCGTTTTGATTGGTGGGCCATTCGTAAAAACGGGGAAGTATTTCCAATAGAGGTTACATTAACACCGGGTAAATATTTTGGCAAAAATGCAGTAATCGCAGTAGCTAGAGATATTAGCAGGCAGTACGAACAGCAGAAAGATCTTCGGCAGAATGAAGAGTTATTCCGTCAACTCTTTCAAAATGCTCCTGTGGGAATTGCCATGTTAGACAGCAGAAGTGAAATTCAGATGGTTAACAGAAGCTTCGAAGAGATATTTGAGTATGAAGCAGATGAAATCAGAGGTCTAAACATAGATGATTTAATTGCACCGGCTGAGGAGCTGGATGCCGCAAGAAAATTGTCAAACAGTAACGAATCTTTTGAAGTGACGAGTGTGCGTAAAGCAAAATCGGGAAATCTTGTCGATGTTCTGATTTATGGTGTACCCGTTATTGTAGACGGTAAAACAATTGCCATTTATGGACTCTACGTTGATATAACAGATCAGAAAAAAGCAGAGGCAAAGCTCAAAGGCTCACTGAAAGAGAAAGAGGTGCTACTTGCCGAAATTCACCATCGCGTGAAAAACAATCTGGCCGTTATCACCGGCCTTCTGGAACTTCAGTCACATAGCACTGAAAATGATGATGTTCGGGAAGCGCTCAAAGATAGCCAGATGCGAATCAATACAATGGCTTTGATTCATGAAAAGCTCTACCAGAATGAGACGTTATCACGCATCGATTTTTCCCGTTATATTCATGAATTGGTTGATGTGATCGATAAATCACATCGAAACAGGTCTCGTCCCATAGAGCTTGGGTTAGAACTCGAAGAGATTGAATTTACAATTACCCAGGCAATTCCGTGCGGCCTTATGCTGAATGAAATTCTGACGAACTGCTATAAACACGCTTTTAACGGAGATTATTCGGTAAATGCTTCTATCCGAATTTCACTAAAACTGAGTGAGAACGGTAGTGTGAACCTTCATGTAAAAGATAACGGAACAGGCCTGCCTGACGATTTTGATAAGCTTGGTAAGTACTCCCTGGGTTTAACACTGATAAAAACATTAAGTCGCCAAATAGATGCAGATATAACCGTTAATGGAGAGAGTGGGACATCGTATAAATTTTTATTTGAGCTTGAAAAATAAAAAAGCCTCACCCGATTTAGGCGAGGCTTAAAATTTTGTGAATAGAGAGTTAGCTTAATTCAATCCACGTCTTTCCAAGAGATGTTGAACATCTGGTTCGCCGCCACGATAGTCTCTATACAGGTCCATGGCTTCATCGCTTCCACCTCTTGATAAGATATATTCCCGAAAGCGATCACCATTTTCACGTGTTAATCCACCCTGGTTTTCCATAAATGCAAATGCATCCGCCGCCAGAATTTCACTCCAGATATAGGCATAGTAATTAGCTGAATAACCGCCTGAGAAGATATGTGAGAAATACGTTGATTTGTATCTCGGTGGTATGGCTGGATTCGCTAAATTATACTTTGCGAGTGAGGCTTGTTCGAATGCTTCAACGTCTGAAGGGATCATAGACGGATCAAGTAGGTGCCACTCCATGTCTACCATAGTTGCGGCAAGATACTCGTAGGTATCGAAACCTTGATTAAACTCTCGTGCATCAATCAATTTATCCAGAAGATCTTGAGGAATCCGCTCTCCGGTTTCGTGATGTACGGCATAGTTCTCCAATACTTCAGAAAGGATTGCCCAATCTTCCTGGAATGTTGATGGGAACTCTACAAAATCACGTGGAACAGATGTGCCTGCCAGTGAAGGGTAAGTAACATCAGAAAATAATCCATGTACGGCATGTCCCATTTCATGAAAGAGTGTGGTTACATTACTAAAACTAACAAGTGCCGGTTCACCTTCGGCCGGGGGAGTAATATTGAGAACATTCACAACCACCGGTTTTTTCTCTTTGAGGTGAGATTGGACAACAAAAGAGTTCATCCATGCACCTCCGCGTTTAGAGTCACGGCTGAAAAAGTCACCATAAAAGAGACCAATTTGTGATCCATCTTCATCCATTACATCCCAAACACGAACGTCTTCGTGGTAAACGGGCAGGTCAAATCTCTCATCAAATGTGATTCCGAAGAGTCTTTCCATTGCATAGAATACACCGTCATCCAGTACCTTGTCTAACTCAAAGTACTCTCTTACTTCGCTATCGTCTATGTCGTATCGCTCCTGCCGAACTTTCTCAGCGTAATACTCCCAATCCCAAGGTTGAAGATTATCTTCAATTCCATCTCGAATCATGTATTCACGTATAAGTTCTGCCTCGATGTCACTATTAGTGATTACCGGTGGTATCAGATCTTGAAGCAGATCCAGTACACGTTCGGGGCTTTCACCGGTTTGAGGTTCCAATGCGTAGTGTGCATAGGTGTCGTAACCCAACAAATTGGCACGTTCGGCCCTCAGTTCAGCCAGCTCAAGAACAATAGGACGTGTATCAATTCCACCGTTTTGGCCAAGTCCTCTATAAGCGGATGCTTCCCAAACTTGTTTTCTCATTTCTCGATTGTTTAGAGAAGAGAGGAGGGGATGACGGGTAGTATTTGAAATATTGATCATATAGCTATCCTCATATCCGCGCTCTTCGGCAGTTTGCTTTGCAGAAGCGAGGCGATCCTGACTCAAGCCGTCTAGCATGCTTTCATCTTCGACTACAACTGCGCGTTCACGAGTCATTTCCAGAAGTTTTTCCTGAAATTCTGTTGTAAGCGATGAAATGCGCTCGTTAATTTGTCTCATTCTGGTCTGCTGCTCTTCCGTTAGCTGAGCGCCTGCTCGAACAAAATCACGATAGGTATCAGATAGAAGCTTTTCAGACTCTTCATCGAGATCTAATTCTTCAATATTCTGATATAGAGTTTCAACCCGATTAAAAAGCTCTCGGTTTAAGTAGATATTATCTGAATGAGCAGCCAGCTTAGGAGCCAACTCAGATTGTATATTTTGAATCTCCTCGTTTGTGTGAGCAGATGTGAGATTAAAAAATACCCTTTGCACCCGAGTAAGTAGATCTCCGCTGAGCTCCATTGCAACAATTGTATTATCGAATGTTGGATCTGCATCTTGTGTGGCAATGCTATCTATTTCATCTAGATGTTCTTCCATACCTCGTTCGAAAGCAGGCATAAAATGTTGATTTTCTATGACATCAAAATCTGGTGCCTCAAATGGAAGTGTGCTAGCTGTATAAAATGGATTATCATTCATAGTAGTGTCATTACTGCATCCAATAACCATAAGGGTAGAGATACAGAGAATCGTTATTACTGTTTTTTTCATAATTATTAATTGAAATTTTAAATCAATTTGTTGATTCAAATTAACGGTAGGTATGTTGGAATACAAAACACAGTCTAACAGACTTTCTTTCTTACTCATGCTTTAAAAGAGAAAAGATTTTTGATGAAGGGATCCAATCAAAAAAACTGTTTCCACTAATACAGAATATCATAGTTTTTACTTACGTGAAAATATTTTAATAAAGGGCTAATTATCAGTGAATGACTAATATTTCACACTCAGAGTAGTTATCATAGTAGAGATTTAAGCAATCAAAAAAAGGGCAGAGCAATAGCCTAATAATAATTAAGAGTGTAAAGAGTGTAATTGTTTAGAAAGCTACACTTCTAAGGGGTTTTTAACATGATAAGGGTAGGAACATATATTGGCATGGCCAATTTTGTGCTTCTAATACTATTATTGGTGTTAGGGTGCAAGGCACAACATCCAGACGCATCTGGAGGTGTGGAAAATTATACGCAAAATTTAGGGTCGGAAAGTATCACTTTCGCAGAGAATGATATACAGCAGGACTCAATTTTAAATATAGTTTCCCAAGATTTAATAGAAACCGAGGATCTTATCTTATCCGTGGATTGGGAACATCGCCAATCTGAAATAGACATTCATCGAATTCATTTCGAAATAAATCATGTTGCAGATTCAGTAAATTATGTGATCTACGCTTGTGATCAAGAATGGGATTTTGAGATAAGATGTTCTGATACTGCACATTTCATAATCACTGCCACAAAAGATCAATTCATTCAAACTTACCGCGATTCAATTAATCTACAGTTAATGAATACACTATTCGTATTAGACAGATCTATTGAATAGCTGAAAATATCGTTTCTTACTTTTGAATCGATTCAGATGATTAATTTTGAAAATATTGATAGTATTTTCCTGTCGATTACGCATATCTAAAGAGAGGGGAGTGATAACAAAATGGTGGGTTCAGGCAGATTCGAACTGCCGACCTCATCGATGTCAACGATGCGCTCTAACCAACTGAGCTATGAACCCAAGAATGTAAATATACGGTACAGAACATTTGAATAGCAAAAGAAATCGTCGGCTTTTCTTTCGGCTGAACTGAAAGCTTTGTATTTTTCAGGTCTTTGAAAATTTATATAAATGTATGTCGAATAGAAGAGCAGCACGGGAATCAGCATTAAAAGCAATTTACGCCGTTGAGGTTGGGAAAAGCCGAACACAGGATGTGACAAAAAATATTATCAAGGCTGATTTAAAGGATGATACTAAAGCTGTAAAATTTGCTGAGAAACTTTTACTGGTCACAGTTGATCATTCACATGAATATGATGAAATCATTCAAAATCATATTAAAAACTGGAAGGTTGAGCGGTTGGCAACTCTTGATAAATTAATACTCAGAATGGCTATTACTGAATTTCTACACTTTGAAGATGTGCCGACAAAAGTAACGATTAATGAATCTATTGAGTTAGCAAAAGAGTACTCTACCCAAAAGAGTGGGAATTTTGTCAACGGCATACTAGATGCAGTTTTAAATCAGCTCAAAGAAGATGGAAAAATCATCAAAAAAGGCAGAGGCCTAATCGAATCCTCTTAATTAATGTCTAACCAACTTATTGCAATAGGAGACATCCATGGCTGTTCTCAATCGTTAATAGCGTTGTGGAATAAGCTTGAACCGTACTCCGATTCTATTTTTATATTTATTGGTGATTATATCGACAGGGGGCCTGACTCGAAAGGTGTTGTCGATTTTCTCCTAAAAGCTCAGAATGAGAGGAATTGTGTTTTTCTGAGAGGAAATCATGAGCAGATGCTTCTGGATTCTGTTCAATCCAAAAGAGACTATAACTGGCTTCTTAATGGGGGAGACACCACACTTTACTCTTACCAGGTGGATGGTGCAGAACAATTACCTGAGGACCACCTAGAGTTTTATAAAAAAACTAAACTTTATTACGATACAGACGAGTACTTTTTTGTTCACGCAGGTGTACCTCCTTTTCAATCCATAAAAGAAAGTACTGAATCTGATGAGCATCATGATTTTTTCTTATGGGGCAGAGATCATATCGATTCGTTTGAGACTCCATGGGAGAAGACAGTAGTATTTGGTCATACTCCCAGGCCCCATCCGATTCAAAAGAAAAAAATGATCGGCATTGACACCGGTTGCGTTTACGAAAAACTTGGTTATGGAAAACTAACCGCCGTAATTCTTCCCGATCAAAAATTTATACAACAAACTTCACTCGATTTTTAAGCAGAACCTTTATGAATTTAAAATGCGGTATCGTTGGATTGCCAAACGTCGGTAAATCCACACTATTTAATGCACTGAGTAACGCCGGAGCAGAATCAGCTAACTTTCCATTTTGTACAATCGACCCGAATGTTGGTTTAGTTACAGTTCCCGATAAGCGATTAACCACACTTTCCAATCTTATAGATCCCAAAGAGACTGTCCCGGCTACAATTGAATTTGTAGATATTGCCGGATTGGTCAAGGGTGCATCTGAAGGGAAAGGAAAAGGAAATGCATTTCTATCACATATCCGGGAAGTTGACCTGATTGTGCATGTTGTTCGATGTTTTGATGATGATGATATTATTCATGTTGAAGGTTCAGTTGACCCCGA
>CAZHUP010000004.1:0-55250 GCA_964535495.1 uncultured Rhodohalobacter sp. | reverse complement strand
TATAACCATCGGCGTAAGCCATCAACAGCGTGGCCTGATCGTAGAGCATCTTTTCGAAATGTGGAAGCAGCCACTCTTGGTCGGTTGAGTAGCGATGAAAACCCTTGCCGATGTGGTCCCAGAGACCGCCTAGCCGCATCTGCAAGAGTGTTTTTTGCACCATCTCTTCTGCTTCATCACTCTTATGAATCCTGGCATAATCAGCTAAAAAGAGAAGATTGTGAGGGGAGGGAAACTTGGGTGAACCTCCAAATCCGCCAAACTCCGGGTCGTAACGATCCTGCAGGTTTTGGAAAGTATCCTTTGTGATCGAGTCAGGGAGCGTCTGCTTCGATTGCCCCAACTGTAGACTTTTTGAAAAGCCCTCTTTGATTCGTTGAACGGCCTGATCTATGCGCTGACGATCATTCTGCCACGCGTTTTTTATTTGAGGAACCAGGTCCGTCATCCCGATCCGATTTTGCATCGACCGTTTGGGCAGATAGGTAGCGGCAAAAAAGGGTTCTTTGTCGGGGGTCATGATGATGGTAAGCGGCCATCCGCCCTGACCGGTCAGCATCTGGCAGACGGTCATATAGGTATTGTCGATATCGGGGCGCTCCTCGCGGTCCACCTTGATGTTGACAAACGCATCATTCATCAGCTTTGCGACCCCATCATCCTCAAAACTCTCATGAGCCATCACATGGCACCAGTGGCAGGTAGCGTATCCAATGGAAAGAAACACCGGTTTAATCTCCTCCCGTGCTTTTTTAAACGCTTCTTCACCCCATGGATACCAATCTACCGGATTTTCTGCATGTTGAAGGAGATAGGGGGATTTTTCTTTTGAGAGGCGGTTCATAAAGCTGTGTATTGATTTGAAAGAAGATAAAATTAAAAGATACGGAAAATGAAAGAAGCATAATGAGAAGAGCTATAGAGACCGGAATGTTCAATACATTTTTTAATGAACGATGTTATTGAACATGACACCTTAAAATCACTAACTATAAATAAGTAAAGCCGAAGTTGCTGTATTTATTGAAAAGAAGTAAGTTCGTCAATAATATGTTAATTGGCATAACAAATACCGGGTCAAAAGAAGACATCAAGAGTCAACTACATCAAAGAATTCAGATATGGTTCTGATTTTCGTTTTCCCAATTTTCTTTAACACTAATAGATCTTTGTCTCCGGTCAGTAAGTAGTCAGCTTTGCCATCAACTGCCAGCGACAGCAAAAAGTTATCTTTTGGATCCCTGCATTCTGATATCTCTGAAGTTACATTCACAAATTCTGCGACTTCATCAATCGTCTCCAAAAGGTCTTCTAATTCATCCCTTGAAATATATTTTCTGAGTTTTGGACGTTTGGCAACAGCTAAAAATTCTTCAAGAAGTTCGTGACTGAATAGGAGTTTAGATTTTTGATTAAACAGCAATTCGTCGAGTTTTTCAAACTTACTGCTAATCAAAAAACTGATCCATAGATTGGTATCAAGGATGAGGCGCATTGTTACTTATTTGTTCGTCTGGAGCGGACCATATTCACTTCTCTTGCAATCTCTTCAGGACTTGGTACAGTTTCAGATTTGGATCGGATTTTTTTCAAAACATCAGTAAAATCACTCTTGGTTGATTTACGAATAGCGATCAGATCTAAATCAGCCAGATCTTTAAGCAGTTTTCTGGCTTTTGGATTTAATATGTCTACTTTTATTGTTTCCATGATTTAATGTACAAAATTGGTCTTGATTCGGAAAGTTTGAAGGTTTTCTTGCTACCATAGTTAACGAATAAATTGAAATCAAGTTGTCACCAATATCGGAGAATGCCAATTAAGAAGCGTTTCAACCGGATTTTGCCGCTCTAAGTTCGTAATAGAAATATTCAGAGTTGCAGTACATCCTGTTTTTCATCACTTTATTAACCAGTAATGGCCAAGCCGGTTAGCCGCCAAACCGTTATGGAGTCTCTTTTGATAAATAAAACGCACTCTTTCAAGTACTGACCGTTTGGGACAGAATTTCATAAACTCATCACTATGTTTTTTAAAAAACAGACTTTAATAATGCGTGTAGTAATCATTATAGTACTTTTAGTAAGTATCTCAACACTTACAGATTCTTTATTTGCTCAAGAGATACATTTTCAAAAGGTTGCAGAAATTCATCCTGATCAACTACAAGGATCATTTATTACAGACATAACTGTAAACTCATCCGGATTTATTGCTGTTTCTTTAAACGACCTTGCCAAAGTTCGTCTATATGATAGAAGTGGTAAGCTTATCAATGAGTATGGACGAAGGGGAAGGGGGCCGGGAGATTTTACCAACCTGATGACAGTGGAACTCACAGATACCATAGTCTATGCGATGGATAGTGGGCCTTCAGGCCGAATTCATGCTTTTGATAGAGATAACCCGGAGAGTTATCAAACATTTCTGATACCGCGGTCACAACATGGAAGTCCATTGCAAATGTGGCACACAGAGGCAGATAATTTCCTTGTTGAATTCAGGCCTTCATATTCAAATTTGAATATTGAAGACAATCTTATATCAAAATTTGGGCTTATATCATTAAATAATGGTGATGAGATACGCCCTGTTTTTGAAAGCAGAAGTAATGAGATGTATGTAGATCAGTCTGATGGTGGATTTAGTGTCTCGTCCATGCCATTTGGGAGAAAAAATTACATCATACCATCAGGCAGCCACTTATATCATAATTGGTCGGATGATTTTACTTTTAATAAGATTGAACTAAGCACGTCTAAAAAATCACCGGTTAATCCGGGGTTAACCAGTGAAAGGCTATCCATAGATGATGAGAGTTATCGCAATTATTTTTTTAATCAACTAGGATTTTCCACTGACGACAACATAAACGAGGCATTGGTGGCACTTTCAAGTGACAGATCAGAAAGGCTCAGATTGAGGGGTATCTATTCAAAGATTGAAAACAGGGAAAATCTTCACGATACCTATCCTGCCTACAAGTGGGTAGCGGGTGATTCAGAAAGGCTCTGTTTTGGGGTGTATACTCAAAATCATTTAACAAATGACGTAGCCTGTATGGATGAAAATGGTACTATTCTTGGCAGGGGTACTCTCACATCCAATGTGGAAATTCTAAGTCAGCAGGGAGATTTTATTGCAGGTGTCAAAGAACTTGAGTATGGTTTAAAAAGTGTTGTTCTTTATAAAGTTGTATATAATTAGAAACGATTTTATTTACTCTTTCCACAGCAGTACGCTTTATTTATTCCTCCTCCTTACTCAACTGTCTCAACCTCTCACCATAATCCACCAAAAATCGATCGTATTTTTGATTCATAAGGTCAGAGGTAATTAAAAAATCGGCGGAAGTACGATCGCAAGCTAAAGCGATATTGTATACAACGGATATACGAAGAAGCGCCTTCACATCAACATCGTGGGGTTGGGCCTGGAGCGGATCCCAGAAGAAGATCAGTATATCCAGTTTGCTTTCGGCGATTGCTGCGCCAATCTGAAGATCACCACCAAGTGGCCCGCTCATGAACCGGTGTACCGGTAAATCGAGTTTATCTGCAAGAAGCCCACCGGTGGTTCCTGTGCCAAAAAGTTCATGCTCCATGAGGATATCACGGTTATAATCGGCCCAGTCAATCAGGTCGCGCTTACGGTAGTCGTGGGCAACAAGCCCGATTCTTTTTTTTTCACCCATCGGGGCGGTGTGGGATGCAATACTGGGATGGGGTTTAGAAACTTTATCTTCCTTCTTCATAAATGACCTATCAGTTTATATTAATGAGCGCATTATACTCATTTATAAATATATCATTTGTAGGAGAAGAGTGTATAAATAACTTTGGAAAAGCTTGAATGAAAGATACTCTCTAGTTTGTATTTTATACAACTAAACGCAGCAGACTCTCTTTTTTAGTGAGCTTCAATATTTCAAATGATTCGTCGTCGAACCCTTTAAAATTTACCTCCTGGAAGTGTTTCTGAAGTGTATGTTCTCTCATTCTTAGATAATCCCTGAGATCGGAGCATTTGTAAGCTTCGGATGAGACTACAACTTCAGAGCCGCCTGCATAATCGACCAGACGGGAAGCAATGTTTACCGTGTTTCCGAAGTAGTCGATTCGATTGTTTAAGGTAACCGCCATACAGTCACCCAGATGGATACCACCTTTAAGCTCAATGGGAGGGTCGTGATCTGTATTTTCTCTGAAGATCTGATCAGCTTTATAAAACGCTCTCACTGCATTGGCAGGTTTAGGGAATATGGCCATTACGGAATCACCGATTGTTTTTACAACAGATCCTCGTTCCTCGATTATAGCCTGCTCCAGAATATCAAAATGGTCAATCACTACACCGATAGCTGATTCATCCCCATCTTTGCGATACAGATCAGATGAGTTGTAGAGGTCCGTGAACAATATGGTCAGATTTTCTGCATTCAGTTTTTTCTTGTCACGGATGAGTTCTTGCGGGAAAAGATTTCTAAAAAGCTGCCAGGAGGTCACTTCAGCTGCTGAGACGATAAACTGCTCTTTGCTCACGTTTTCGCACCTTACAATCATCTTATCATCAGACTGATTGTGTATGATCAGGTTAGGAGTTGTGGACAGATAAACCCTATCAGTCAAAGAGCGATTTTTATTAAAGTGAATTGTGGCATTGCTGAGGCCGTTCTCATCCACTTCAGCGTGAATAACTTCATCACTCTTATCAGAATGAATTCTGTAAGAACCTTTGCTGAGATTTATTTTTACAAACCGTTTCTGTCCCGGATTCAGCGTAATATGCAGATCTAGATGATCTTGATCTGCAGGGTTACCGTAACAGTACGTTTTTTGTGGAATTTTCCGGATAAGCGGGTGTGGCTGAAATGTCAACTCCAATCCCTGGTGAAAATCTACATTGAAATCTTCTTCACAATGAGAGCAATAGACCGGGTCTGTGATCTCTTTTAGTTTCTTAATATTCTTCACATTGGTTCTGCAGTCCGGGCAGAGAATATTCCAGCTGAAATTTAAAAGATTCATTTTTGATGCAAATAGCATAACCCGCAAAACCGATGAAAGCGGTTTATCCCATAGTCTTGCCATTTGCTGCGGATTCATCCGCTTCAGATCCGATTCATTACCTGTTTGAATCGTCGTTACGAGCAGTTCAGAAATTTCGGGCTCTCTGCTCATTTCGCTGAGCCGTTCTGTAAAGTGATCCCACCGGCGTGGATTAGAAACTGTAAACCGGCGCTTTTTACTTAGTGGGAAGGAGCTCTCAACAATTGATTGATCGTAAGTGTACAAAAGCTTGCGAAGTCGGAATCTGAATCGGCTGTTAAATCTCCATTTATTATATATATACCCGGTGAGCCGGTTGGCCTCGCCTCGGAAACGAAAAGTAACAACACTTCCGTCCTCAGTCGGGCTGATGTCCAAAGTGATAAGCAGCTCTTTCAGATAGCCCGATTTGTAGTTGCGTTTAACGCTCAGGTGATACGGTTTTTCCCACTGGTAAGGCTCCTCTTCCCACATATCCGTTCTGTGAAGAGGTTCGTATGTTAGTTCTCGAAATCCCTTTCTATTTTTGTGAGTAAGATTGGTTTGCTCTACAGGAAACTCTCCCAAATCTCTAAACAACCGATTGGTATCGGTTAGAATTGGCCAAAGCTGCTCAGGAGTTGAGCTGCTTTCTACTTGCCAGCTATGAGAGAAATTGTAGTCGATCATAGGTTAGTTAGTACCCGCAGAATTAATCGTGATTTTTATGAGTATCCCGTATCTTTGTGTGTAGTAAAAGGAGAACTAAAACCAACAATTGTTACAAAAAAGATCAAAATAATGGCAGTAGAAAGAACTCTTACAATCCTGAAACCGGACTGTGTACGCAAGAATTTAATTGGCGAAGTTACACGTCGAATTCAGGAAGCAGGATTTAAAATCGTTGCAATGAAAATGACCCGTTTAACCAAAGAGACCGCCGGTGGATTTTACGCAGTTCACAAGGAGCGTCCGTTTTTTGGAGAGCTTGTAGAGTTTATGAGCAGCGGTGCTTGTGTACCTATGATCCTGGAAAAAGAGAACGCAATCGAAGATTTCAGGAAATTTATTGGCGCAACAAATCCTGAAGAAGCAGACAAGGGAACAATCCGTGCAGATTTTGCTGACAGTTTAGGCGAAAACATAATACATGGATCTGATTCTGTAGAAAATGGTAAAATTGAAGCAGCTTACTTTTTTGCAGAGTCTGAAGTGGTGGCAAACAAAGCATAAAACTTTTCTCAATTTTTGAGAATGAGGGTGAAGTGAAAACTTTGCCCTTTTTTGTTTCGGAAAGAAAATCTGCAATATTTGGACAGGATTACCATTTTAATGAGATTCTAAGTTCAATTTTTAATTGCTACTTATTGCGATAATGACCTGTTCTAGATTCTGGCCAGGAATCTTTTTGAAAGAGGCTGGAGCGTATGCCGTATTTTTTCAGGAGTAAGTTGAAACTAGTAAAATCCCCTCCTTATGAAGGAGGGGCTGGGGGAGGTTGGACCGGCACTTTTTCCTTAAATAGTATGAAAAAAGAAACCTGAATTGTTTGAACCACCCCTAAATCCCCTCCTTGAAAATGAGGGGACATTCTAGCGTTTAAATGCACATTTTATGAATCAAACTCAGCTAAGAACCAAACATAATTCTATCCCATGTTAATGAGCAGACTGATCTACACACAATTAACAATTACTCTATTATTGTCTCTGGTTTCTTTCAATTCTTGTGTTACGGAAGAATCTCTCGAACATAAAACCGTTCAAACAGGAGCGGAGATGCTGATTGAAAACCACCTGGATGAACTGGATGGAAAACGTATAGGATTGGTGATGAATCCCACCGCCCGAATTGGTGATACTCACATGCTGGATACCTTGATGGCGAGGGGTGTAAATGTTGAGGCACTCTACGCTCCGGAGCACGGTTTTAGAGGCGAAGCCGGAGCCGGAGAAATTATTGAGGATGGGATTGATCAGCAGACCGGATTGCCTGTTTTTTCTCTTTACGGCTCAACCCGAAAACCTACGCCGGAGATGTTAAGTCATGTGGATATTCTGCTGTTTGATATGCAGGATGTAGGAGCCCGATTTTACACCTACATCGCTACATTAGGTTTTGTATTGGAAGCAGCTACGGAATCTGAAATTCCGGTGTGGGTTCTGGATCGACCTAACCCTCTGGGTGGAAACTACGTTAGCGGCTGGATGATGGAAGAGGAGTTTCAATCTTTTGTTGGGCCTTATCCAATTCCTATTGCACACGGTTTAACAATGGGTGAGATGGCAGAGATGATTGTTGGCGAAGAGTGGATGGAATTTGTGTCAACTCCCGATTTGAAAGTGATAGAAATGGATGGATGGAGTCGAGAAATGATTTGGCCTGAGACAGGATTAGAGTGGGTTGCACCATCACCCAATCTGGCCACTTTTGAGCAGGCCTATCTCTATCCCGGCACAGTCTTTTTTGAAGGAACCAGCATGAGTGAAGGTCGTGGCACCGATCAGCCATTTCTTATTTTGGGTGATCCTGAGACGAATCTGCCGGTCAGCGCGATTCGAGAGTTAAACCATATGAGTGATCAGCTTCAGATCCACTCGTTGACATTTACACCAAGATCTATTCCCGGAGTAGCCGCCTCCCCAAAACATATGGACCAGGAGAGTATTGGTGTGCAGGTTGAAGTAAACGGTTACGATTTTGACCCGGTTAGAACCGGACTTGAATTGTTTAGAGTTTTGGTAAATTCGACTCCAAACGTTCAGATTCACAACTTCCTGTATAATCTTGCCGGAACCAGGCAGATAGACAAGGTGATATCGGGAGAATTAAACCCTCTGTCACTCGAATTCAATACAGAGGAGTTCAAAACAAAAAGAATTCCATATTTACTGTACGACTGAGAGTTACACATAAATATATAATTGAGTCTGTAATTCGATCAGAATTTGTTATAATCCCCATTAGCGACAAAGAGTTATTTGAATTACATATACAGGTAATATTAACCCAGAATAAGGGAGTTATGATTTCAAAGTTTAACATTTACGGTGTGGCAGCCATCTTGGCCTTTCTTTTCATTTTATCAATTCCATTGTCTGTTCAGGCTCAGCAGGATGACCCAAGAAAAGTGAGTTTTACATTGAACTCCGGCGTGACATATGGTTCCGGGGGAGATGGAATGCTTGGGGCTCTGGCCGGTAATTTTAATGTGCCGTCATTTCGCCAGCCGGTCTATGGGGGAAGTTTCCAGTACGCTTTCAGCCCGGCATGGTCGATGGATACAGCTGTTCAATTTGGCGAATTCAAGAATCAATATGACTTTGATCCCGTTTTTAATAATGAATTTTTCTATGTAACAGTGAGGGGGGTTACCAATGTAAACGGCTTGTTTAATCTCAATTCAAGATTTATAAATCCCTATTTTTCTATTGGGCTCGGAATGATTCGGAGCAAAATCGAATCTGAGGATCTTGATTCAGAAGATTTATCACTCATGATCTCCGGTGGAGCAGGTCTTAATTTTTATCTTTTTAGAGGAGCAGACTTATTTGTACAGTACGACTATAATGCTGCCGGGAGTGATCTGCTGGATGGATATTCCGGACTGGGTAGTTCCGATCAGTTTGCAGCTTTAACTGCCGGTTTACGACTTAATTTTGGTTCGAGCGGTCAGAAACATATTTCATGGCCACCATCAAGAGATCGCAGAGTCGTAGAAACTGCACCGGAAATTGAACCGGAAGTAGAGGCTGCGCAAGAGCCGGACCCGGAACTTCTCAGGGAAAGAGAACAGATGGAAGAGCAGCTTCGTCAAAGAGTTGAAAGGGCTGAAGATGCAATGATGCAGAGAAGAGAAGAGGCCAGGATCTTTGCAGACAACTGGCGCGAGGAGCGGAGAAGAGTCCAGGAAGAAGCACAGCGGAGAGCTCAAATGTTTACCGAGCAACCTGAACCGGGACATTATGTGCAGGTTTTCTCCTTCAGAAATCAGGAAAGTGCTGAAACAATTCGTGAAAGACTCATTGAGATGTTGGATAATGAGTTCAACAATCCGATGGAATTGGTCATAATTCAGAAAGTGGATGAGTTTAATCGAGTTTTAGTAGGAGCATTTTCCGACTTCAGTGATGCAAACAGAGCCTTGAGAATGATATCATCAGAATATGGCGAGTCGTTCATTATTACATTCCCACGACCTGAAGAGTAATCACATATTTTAAACCTGTTGAATTTTTTGGCGGCGCCATTCATAACAAACCAGGGCGGCGCTGACAGAAGCATTTAGAGATTCAACATTATTTAACATTGGCAGGGAGAGCAGGAAATCGCAATGCTCTCCCGTTTTTTTTCGCATTCCGCGTCCTTCATTTCCAATTACAAATGCCATAGGAACATCGTAGGTCTGATCCCAAACCATGGTGTCACTATTCTGATCCAGCCCGGCAATCCAGAATGAATTTTCTTTAAGTGCAAGTATTGCTTGGTTTAAATTCACAGCTCTTACTATTGGAATACGCCCCGCAGTTCCGGCACTGGTTTTAAATACAACAGCATTAACCGGCGCCTGCCTGTGTTTAGGGACGATTACGGCAGAAATACCTGCAGCGGCAGCAGTTCTCAGAATGGCGCCAAAATTATGCGGATCTTCTATTTCATCCAAAAGCAGCACGGCGGTAGTTGCATCAGGGGTGATATTTTCAAGCCACTCTTCAAACTCCTGGTATTCAGCCTGCGAAATCGACGCTACTATACCTTGATCATTAACCCCTCCTACCAGATCATAGAGTTTATTACCGGGAACTTCTGTAACCGGAATGCGGTTTTTTGAGGCAAGATCGAGTATGTTCGCAACCTGAGAATGTTGTAATCCTTTTCTTAAGTAGATCTTATCAACATTTTCTGCACTTTGCTGTAGCTGTTCTTCTACAGGGTTTCTGCCGTAGATGTAATGATTAGAATTTTCCACGAATACGGTGAAATATTTTGTTAATTGATTACAGTTTATATAATGGTAATGTGTTCTCAACTAAATAGACAATAAAATGATCGACAAATCAAATAAATCAAAAGGGGTCGACGGTTCTCAATTTGTAACGGGTAATGCTCAAAGTCCATATTCAAATGGATCGCATCCTATTGTTGGCAGCGTTAATACACTTGTATCCTATGCTGCAGCAATTTTACAAGTACTAACCGGATTGGCTCTGATCGCAATTTCTATTCTGGGTATGATTACTCCCGTATGGTTTTCTGCAATTTTAAGTATTGTAGGAAGCGTTTCCTGTATGTCTGGGGTATTTTTACTCTACTTAACATCAGCGAATAAAGGAAATTTTGAAAGCCTCACCAATGAGGCTATTCGCAGAGTGATTAATTCTCAAAATTAAGTATATCTGATTCCGATAATTTAAAGTTTCTCCTAAAAACGTGAATAATAGACACGTTTTTAGGTATGCTTTGTGTGAGATAGAGGTCCTTTAAAACTTTTTCAAACTTTTCTGCCTCTTTTTCCATTTTTGTTTGAATGGCATGTGGAAGCCCCCTATTTTCTGTTTTCCCCCAACAAGCTCCCATCACACATGTCTACAAAATATATTTTCGTAACAGGCGGCGTAACGTCATCTTTAGGTAAAGGGATTATTTGTGCTTCACTTGGCAGGCTTCTGGTTGCCAGAGGATTGCGAGTAACCATTCAAAAGCTCGACCCCTACATTAACGTAGACCCCGGAACGATGAATCCCTATGAGCATGGGGAAGTCTACGTAACGGACGATGGAGCCGAAACAGATCTGGATCTGGGTCACTACGAACGCTTTCTGGATATTAAAACATCTCAGGAGAACAATGTCACCACCGGCCGAATCTACTACGACGTAATAACCAAAGAGAGAAAAGGGGAGTATCTTGGCAAAACAGTGCAGGTTATTCCGCATATTACAGACGAAATTAAGTCCCACGTTCTTAAACTTGGGCAGAGCGATAATTATGATGTAGTGATTACTGAAGTGGGCGGTACAGTTGGTGATATAGAAAGTTTGCCCTACATCGAAGCGATGCGTCAGTTGAGATATGATGTAGGCAGAAAAAATACTCTCTCCATTCACTTGACTCTCGTTCCTTATTTGGCCGCCGCCGGCGAATTGAAAACCAAGCCTACACAACATTCTGTCAGGACGTTATCAGAAAGCGGATTGAGCCCGGATATATTGGTCTGCCGATCTGAATACGATCTGGATAACTCCATTCGCAGTAAAATAGCTCAATTCTGTAATGTGGATAATGAAGACGTTGTGGCTTCTCTCGATGCGGAGTCAATCTATGAAGTTCCGCTCTTGATGCGCGAAGAGGGATTGGATCAGCGAGTGATTGAAAAACTTGACTTACCTACAAAAAATCCGGACTTAACGAAATGGACTGAATTTGTTGAGCGGATCAAAAATCCTGAAACCCGAATACGAATTGCCCTGGTTGGTAAATATGTAGAGCACCATGATGCCTATAAATCTATTGTTGAAGCGTTGATACATGGAGGTGCTGTAAACAATGCCGGTATTGATATTCACTGGGTTCAATCAGATGATTTGACGGATGATAATGTTGGAAAAGAGTTGTGTGATGTTTCAGCGATTTTGGTTGCTCCGGGATTTGGCGGGCGAGGTATTGAAGGTAAGCTCGCTGCTGTAAAATATGCCCGTGAAAATAAAATACCGATGCTGGGTATCTGTTTGGGAATGCAGTGTGCGGTTATAGAGTTTGCCCGAAATATGGCCGGTATGACTGGTGCGAACAGTACAGAATTTGACGAGGCAACATCCTACCCGGTCATCGACTTTATGCCAGACCAGAGAGATGTTCAAGACAAAGGCGGTACGATGCGTCTTGGAAAATATGACTGTAAGTTGACGGAAGGGACAAAAGCATTTGCGGCATATGATGAAGAGATGATTGAAGAACGCCATCGCCATAGATTTGAGTTAAACAATGAACTCAGACAAAAGCTTATTGACGCAGGTTTGGTAGTATCAGGTGTAAACCCGGAGAGAAACCTGGTTGAAATCGTTGAGCTCGAAAATCATCCATGGTACGTTGGTGTGCAGTTCCATCCGGAATTGAGAAGCACCGTTTATGATCCTCATCCGCTGTTTGTCTCTTTTGTGAAAGCGGCTCTTGAAAACAGTGCCGTAGCATCAGACAAGCAGACAGAAAAAGCCTCGATTTGAATACCGCAGATCCCTATTCAAACAAGGTTAGGGTGAGATCGTGCGGGTTGATTATTTTGGATCACCAGGTTTTACTGGTTAAACAGAATGTTCCAACGCGAGACTATCCGGTTTGGATTCCGCCGGGTGGTGGCGTTAAGCCCGGTGAATCGGCAGCAGAAGCATTGATTCGTGAGTGCAGGGAAGAGACGGGGATCGTTCCATCGGGTTTAAGGCTTAGATATATCCATGAATTTATTAAAAACCCCTATCACGCTGTAGAGCTCTACTTTTTAGCAGACAGTGTAACAGGGGAATTGATGAAGGGGAGTGATCCGGAGCATCCCCAAAACGAACAGCTAATTCATGAGGTTAGTTTGAAACCTGTTGATGAACTGATTAAGCTTAAGGTAGTTCCGGAATTTTTAGTGGAAGAACTCGTTTCTGAACGTTATTTAAAGAATCAGATAAGTTATTTTAAAAGCGATCAGTAATCCGTAAATCAATATGTTAGTTATGTCAACCTTATTCAAAACAGCTATGATGAAATTACTTACTACTTTTTTTGCCACACTGCTACTGTTTGCAACAGCGTGCTCCACACAGGAAGACGGATTTATTATACATAACATTAATGGCTACACCATAGCCGGGGATAGCCACGAACTGATCACTTTTGACGCCATGGCCGTTCAGGATGGTAAAGTTCTGGCAACAGGTCCGCTGGTTGATCTGCAGCAGCAGCTGCAAGGCTTTAACATGATTGACGGAGATGGTAAAACATTAATACCCGGCCTGATTGATGCACATACTCATGTTATGGGGTTGGGATATCAACAACTGGATGTGGATGTTCAGGGAGTCGACTCTCTGGAGGAAACACTCGAAATTATTCGTCAGTATGCAGAAGATAATCCGGATTTGGAGTGGATTAGGGGGCGTGGCTGGAACCAGGTATTGTGGGAAGAAAATGAATTCCCAACCGCTGAGGATCTTGACAGTGTTGTACCAGACAGGCCGGTTTACTTAACTCGCGTTGATGGTCACGCCGCATGGACCAACAGCAGAGCGATGGAGATTGCGGGAATTAGTCGGGATACACCGGATACTCAGGGTGGAGTTGTAATCCGTGATGAATTTGGTGATGCCACAGGAATCTTTATTGATGCCACCATGTATTATGTTACTCAACACATTCCTTCAAGGACAGAGGATGAGAACAAGCAGGCCTTCGAATTGGCATTGCAGGTAATGGCAGAGCACGGCTTAACCTCTGTTCACGATGCCAGAGTTAATGTTGATACATGGGAGATGTATAAAGAATTTGCGGATAGAGGAGAGCTTATTACAAGAATTTATGCCATGATTGGTGGAACCGGTGATACGTTTGATGAACTTGCTCAAAATGGCCCGATAGAAAGCTATGCAAATGATATGCTGGCACTGCGCAGCGTTAAAATTTCTTCTGATGGTGCACTGGGCAGCCGTGGTGCCGCAATGCTGGATCACTATCATGACGATCCGGGAAACAGAGGGTTGCTTTTCTTTGATCAGGAAGAATTAAACGAGATGGTGCTAAAAGGTGCATCCAACGGTTTTCAAATGAATATTCACGCCATTGGGGATGCAGCAAACCGGCAGGTTTTAAATGCTTTTCAGAATGCGCAGGATGAGCTGGGAGACCAGTCACACTTAAGACATCGGGTTGAGCATGCTCAAATTGTTCACCCCGACGATATTCCCAGATTTGTTGAACTCAACATTATCGCCTCAATGCAGCCAACTCATGCAACCAGTGATATGAATATGGCTGAAGACCGGGTGGGAGCTGAGCGAATGGAAGGCGCCTACGCATGGCAGACATTTTTAGACCAGGGAACGGTTATTGCCGGCGGTTCTGATTTTCCGGTTGAAAATGTAAATCCTTTCTATGGACTATATTCATCTATTACCCGCCAGGATCACAGCGGCATGCCTCCGGGAGGCTGGTACAGTGAGCATCGACTAAGCCGCGAAGAAACTTTAAGAATATTTACAAGGGATGCAGCCTATGCAGCTCATCAGGAAGATGTACTGGGAACACTGGAGACCGGGAAGTGGGCGGATTTCATCCTAATTGACAGAGATATTTTTGAGGTTGATGCATCTGAAATCTGGCAAACAGAAGTACTGGAAACCTGGGTCGCCGGTGAAAAAGTTTATCAAAAGCAGTAATGAAAATTCGTATTGAGCAGTTAAATCCAACTATCGGAGACCTGTCGGGTAATAAATCTCATATTTTACAAGCACTTAATCTGGCTGAAAAAAATGAGATTGATCTCCTTATTTTACCAGAAATGACTGTCACCGGTTATCCAACTGAAGATTTGTTGGAAGAGAGTTCATTCAGGGAGACGTGCTATCAGATTAACCGGGAAATTATAGAATCAACCGGTAATACAGCGCTTCTTTTTGGATCTGTCACGGCAAATGAAAGTGAGTACGGCAGAAAAATGTTTAACTCTGCTTTTTTGGCTCATGAGGGCAAATTACTTGGAACGGTTCACAAAACACTGCTGCCTACCTACGATATTTTTGATGACTTACGATATTTTGAAGCAAATGAGGAGTTTCATTGTCTCGAGTTTAAAGGAGTTAAGCTTGGTGTTACCATTTGCGAAGATATCTGGTATAACGAAAACGAAGTTCAGTATCACACCTACTCAGTCAATCCGGCGCTGGAATTAAAAAAGTTGGGCGCTGATGTAATTATTAACGTGTCAGCCTCTCCTTATACAAATACTAAACATCAAAACCGAGTAAGGATGCTGCAGAATCACGCCAGAAAACTGAACTTACCGTTGCTGTACAGCAACCAGGTGGGGGCACATACCGATGTGATTTTTGATGGTGATTCTATGGCTATAGAGCGTACCGGAAACGTGATTGCCAAGACGAAACCTTTCCAACCGGACTTTGCGGATGTATTGCTGGATGCTGACAAAGGTGAGGTTAAGTCGATTCAAGAAAATAGAAAGCAACCTATTTATCCGGGAAATAAGCAGGAGCGGCAGTTCGAGGCTATCAAACTTGGGCTTCGCGACTACATGAAAAAAACCGGCGCCGCAGACCATGTTGTTTTTGGTTTGAGTGGTGGAATTGATTCCGCTCTTGGGTGTGCTCTGGCCGTTGAAGCGTTATCGGCCGATAAAGTAAAAGCAATCACTTTGCCGACTGAAATTTCGAGTGTAGAAAGTGTTACAGACTCTCAAAAACTGGCTGAAAATTTAGGAATTGAACTGTTTGAAGTTCCGATTCAATCTATTTTCGAAAATTACAGATCTGCATTGGAGCCTGTTTTTAAAGATAATTCATTTGGAGTGGCCGAGGAGAATCTTCAAAGCAGAATTCGTGGAACAATTTTGATGGCCTATGCTAACAAGTTTAACAGTTTTCTGATAGCAACCGGTAATAAATCTGAGTACGCAGTCGGCTATGCTACGCTCTACGGTGATATGAATGGTGCCCTGAGTCTGATTGGTGATCTCTACAAAACGGAAGTCTATGAGATGGCTAAATGGCTGAACAGTTCTTATTACCGAAAAGAAGTAATTCCGGAGTCAATAATTACAAAACCTCCAAGCGCAGAACTTCGGCCAGATCAAAAAGACAGCGACAGCTTGCCGGACTATGAAATTCTCGATGCACTGCTCTATCAATATATTGAGCTCCAGAAAGGAAGGGATGAGTTGATTGAGGAAGGTTTTGAAAGCCGGATGGTAGATCGGATTTTGCGTCTGGTTGATTACAATGAGTTTAAAAGAAATCAGGCTGTTCCAATACTGAAATTGAATTCAAAATCGTTTGGCAGTGGAAGACGCTGGCCAATCGTACAAAAATGGACAGCGAATAGGGGCTAGCTGCACATATTAATAATTACCTCTTATTTTTATATCAACGATTTCGATTGAAGGTTTAAATTTATAATTTAGATAATTACAAAACATCTAAAACATACTCCATGAAGCGAACGGTACTACTGCTACTCACTTTTTTTGTTGTTCAAACTCTCTACGCTCAAGACACTAATCGAGTCGACTATATTGAGATTCCCGTTAAATTATTGCCGTACTCAAATCCGTTGACAGACAGCCGGCAAGATGAACCGAGGGAGGAGGTTTTAGCTGAACAGAGTGAGCTGGATAAGGAGATTTTACGCAGAATATCTGATGTGTACCGGGTTCAGGTGCTGGCTATTGACGCACAGTTACAGGGAGATTTAGTACAGGCAGAAACCTATATCAATCAGGCTTTCGCTTCTATTCAATCACTGATGGATGATTATCCTGAGGTACAGAATAACCGCCGGTTTGCAGAGCTATACAGAACCGTAATGGCCGAGCACAGTGAATTTTACGGTATAACAGAAGCAAGGAGAGAGGTTGAAGGAGATGTATTTGAAATTCAGGAAGAACTTTTTTCTGAACAAGACGACTGGATTGCTGAAGGCTATGCTCTCCCAGATAACCTGACGATTAATCAAACTCAGGTTCCGTTGATTCAGAATCAACATGTGAATCGCCATCTTATGTATTATACGCTTCGCCGCCCGGATGTAATGGAGCGATGGCTGGAGCGATCGGAGTACTACTTTCCGATGATGCGGGAGATTTTTGAAGATGAGGGCGTACCTCTGGAATTAATTCATCTCTCTATGATTGAAAGCGGTCTGGTTCCAACAGCAAGAAGCTGGGCAAGTGCAGTCGGTTTATGGCAGTTTATACGCGCAACGGGTGCTGTGTATGGATTGGAAGTTAACTGGTGGGTCGACGAGCGACGTGATCCGGTAAAATCAACACGCGCTGCAGCACAACATTTAAGAGATTTACATGATATTTGGGGAGACTGGCACTTGTCTCTGGCTAATTATAATCTAAGTCCAAGAGGTCTGCGCCGTGCAATTCGTGCAGCCGGCGGAGTAGAAGATTATTGGGCCGCCTACCCATACCTGCCGCGTGAAACCCGAGGGTACGTTCCGGGATATATTGCAGCTACTATGATAGCTATGAATCCGAATGAGTTTGGGTTTGAAACAGACTTTGATGTTACACCATACTCTTTCGATGTAGTAGAAGTAGATGGATTGATGCCTCTGGAAGAACTGGCTAAAGCTGCCGGTATTACACTTCAGGAGATCAAAGATTACAATCCGGAACTATTGAGATGGGCAACTCCTCCGGGTGGTAAGTATCCTTTGAAAATTCCAACAGGTATTAAAGATCAGTTTTTAGCGGCCTACCAGGAGATACCGCAAGATACCCGCGCTTCTGAGGTTGCCATGCATACCGTTAGCAGTGGTGAAACATTAGGGTATATTGCAAGGAGATACGGAACATCAGTAAGAGCGCTATATGAAACGAATGAGGGATTAAGCAGCACCATTCATCCCGGCCAGCGAATTGTTGTGCCTGTCGCACCCGGTTCGCAAGAGCAGATCGCTTCAAATCGGCCAACAAACAGTTCAGCCGCATCTAATCAGAGAAATACGCAACAACAGGTTCAAGCCCCGGCAAACACCAGCCCGGTAACCTATACTGTGAAGAGTGGCGATACCGTTGGACACGTCGCAGAGTGGTTCGATGTGCGTGCATGGCAGGTACGCTCTTGGAATGGAGTTGGCAATACAATTAGAGTTGGGCAGAGATTAACCATTCACGTACCAAGTCAGCATCGGGAATATTTCGAACAGATTGATGATCTGACCTTTGCTCAAAAGCAGGAACTGGAACGTCGTCAAAGAGCCGGCGAAAATATCTATACAATCAGGTTTGAGGGATCATCTACCACACCATCAGACACCATTCGATATACAGTTCGACGTAATGACACTTTGGGGAGTATAGCCCGCCGACACGGGGTGTCAGTTGCCGAAATTCAGAGAGCCAATAATCTGAACGGAACTACAATTTACGCCGGGCAATCGCTGGTAATCAGGCGATAAATTGAGAAAAGGTGATTTATGAAGGTTGCAAATAAAAAACGTTATTTACTGCTCATTGCAGCTTTTCTGGTCATTACTACGGCATTTACTCAGGGAAGTGATCTGTTTTTTCAGATCAAAAAACAGCTTACCATTTTTAGTGACGCTTACAAGGAGATTGCTGTACGCTATGTGGATGAAATAGCTCCTGAAACACTTATGAAAAATGCCATCAATGGAATGCTCTCAGAGCTGGATCCATACACGGTGTTTGTTGATGAGGGAGAGCAGCAACAAATGGAAATTCTGACTTCAGGATCGTACGGCGGAATTGGTATTGAGGCGGGTTATCGGGGAGACCGAATTGTAGTTATTGCCCCGATGGATGGATATCCTGCCCAAAAAGCCGGAATTCGACCGGGTGATATTATCATTGAAATAAATGGGGTTGAAATTATTGATATTACTCCGGAAGAAGTACAGCGGTTAACTATTGGCGATGTAGGCTCAGAAATTGAAATTATTGTATCACGAACCGGAGTTGATCGCCCTATTACTTTCAATCTTGAGAGGGAACGAATAGAGATTAATAATATCAGTTATTACGGATATTTGGACTCAGAGAATACCATAGGCTATGTACAGCTAAATCGTTTCGGACATCAAACCGGTGAGGAGCTTCGGGAGGCGTTACTAGAACTTAATGGCGATAACCGTATCGAAGGTTTAATTTTAGATCTGCGAAATAACCCCGGTGGTCTTTTAAATGAGGCCATTGAAGTTGTTGATAAGTTCCTGGAACCCGGAATAACCGTAACTGAGACGAGAAGCCGTTTTGAAAGCCAAAACACAGCTTATGCAACTGAGGAACCCGCACTTTTTGAAGATCTGCCAATGATTGTTCTGATCAATAACGGAAGTGCAAGTGCATCTGAGATTGTTGCCGGAGCTCTTCAGGATTTGGATCGTGCAGTAATTCTCGGAGAACAGAGTTTTGGAAAGGGTTTGGTTCAGACTATCCGACCACTCTCTTACAACACTTCGTTAAAAGTAACTGTTTCGAAATATTTAATTCCAAGTGGCAGAAGTATACAGTCCGTGCAAGATCAAACCGATACGGATGAGGGACGCAGAACGTTTAAAACGAGAAATGGCAGAGATGTTCGCGATGGCCATGGTATTGAACCGGATCTGTTTTTAGATGAGGAAATACCGGCTCAACTGGATATTGCCCTGACGAGAGATAATCACTTCTTCTTTTACATAAACGAAAAATTGAGTAACGGAGATTTAGGCAGTGAAGAGATGCCGGATGATCTTTACAGAAATTTTGTTCAGGGATTAATTGAAGGGGGTTTTTCGTTTGATACATCTGCTGACGAACACCTTGAAGCTATAGAAAAATATTTTCGGGAGAATACAGATCAAGCGAGTGCGGGAGAAAGTATTTCAGAGTTAAAAGCTTTACTACGGGATTACAAGATTGCTCAGCTTTACGACAGCAAGGAATTTATAGAAAAAGAACTTCAGAAAGAGTGGATATCGCAAACCAGGGAAGGAGACGAGCGCCAACAAGCTCTTTTGCAGCACGAAAATATAATACTGCAATCATTGGAATTAGTTCGTGACAGAACGCGATACAATTCTATTTTAAAACCATAATTTTGGGAAAAGCAGATTTACATACTCATACGATTGCATCTGACGGTGCATATTCGGCAGAAGAACTGCTTGAAAGGGCGGCTAAGAAAAAACTTAAAATCATCTCTATTACCGATCATGATACCATTAAAGGATATCTGAATGGGAAAGAAAAAGCCAGAGAGCTTAATATAGATTTAATTCCGGGCGTAGAGGTGAGCGCCGTTTGGAAAGACAGAGAAGTTCACATTCTCATCTACTGTTTTGATGAAAACGATGAAGAGTTTCGCAGAATGCTCTTTAATCAAAAAAAAGCTCGTATTCGCCGAATGGAGCGAATTGTTAAAGTGCTACAAAATCAGGGATTGGATATTACTATGGATGAAGTTCGGGCTGAAGCAGGGCCCGGCAATGTCGGGCGTCCTCACGCTGCAGCGGTATTAATTCATAAAAGGTATGTTGCATCTGTTGCAGAAGCGTTTATTCGATATCTCTCCACAGAAAAGCTTGGAAATATTAAAACAGAGTATGTTACCGTTAAAGAGCTGGTGGTGATTGCAAAAGAAGCGGGCGGTGTGCTTTCATTGGCTCATCCGGGACCGCTTTACACACAGGATGAAATTAAGGA
This sequence comes from uncultured Rhodohalobacter sp., assembly GCA_964535495.1. Lineage (GTDB taxonomy): Bacteria > Bacteroidota > Rhodothermia > Balneolales > Balneolaceae > Rhodohalobacter. The sequence continues at coordinate 34,793 of CAZHUP010000004.1, read as the reverse complement.
ACTTACATCGTTAGGATTGGACGGGCTAGAATGTATACATCCAAGCCATAATTTTAGTTTACAACGTACATTTTCAAAAATCGCGGCTCGGGATAACCTTCTTATTACAGGTGGAAGTGATTTCCACGGTAAGGGAAAAAAAGATTACGATCCGTACTTTGGAATTGTAACGGTGGGAGATCAGCATGTAATGTCGCTGAAACGAATGGCCCGCCGAAGACGCGAAATTATTAAAACAGATAATTAACCTATGCCAGAATTAAGACCGGAATCGGGAAGTAGTTTAAAAAGTAAAAAAATTGCTGTGGTTGCAGCTAAATGGAACTCATTTGTAACAGACGAAATGCTTGATGGTGCGGTAGCTGCATTAAAAGCAAAAGGTGTAGAAGAGGATAATATCATTACCTTACGGTGTCCCGGTTCTTTTGAACTTCCCCTTGCCAGTAAATACTGTATCGATCATTTAAAAGCTGATGCCGTAGTAGCTATTGGTGCTGTCATTCGCGGCGGTACTCCTCACTTTGATTATGTGTGTGATGCAGTTACCAGAGGTATTACAGATTTGAATATGAACTCAGGCGTACCGGTAGCTTTTGGTGTACTGACAACCGATACAGTTGAACAAGCAACTGAAAGGGCAGGTGTTGATAAAGGAAACAAAGGGGCAGAGGCGGCTCTCTCAGCTATTGAGATGTTACTGTTGAAGGGGGCTATAATGCACGAGGGTTGATAAATGGCTCTTGAAAATCGCGTCATTAAACTCTATTTTTTAAAGCTTGTAACACTTCATTAAAGAACTGCATTGGAACCACTAACACTCACAGATACAAATCAAAGCGAAGAGGATAAGAAACTCCAGGAGGAGGTTAAATCTTCCGGTTCCATACCAAACCATATCGCTATCATCATGGATGGTAACGGCCGATGGGCTAAAGATAAGGGGAACATACGCTTATTTGGTCATAAAGCGGGAGTGGAATCTGTTCGAGACATTACCGAAAGCTGTGCACAGTTGGGTGTTAACCATCTTACACTATATGCATTTTCAACAGAAAATTGGAATCGCCCCTCTGATGAGGTGAACGGTTTGATGAAGCTGTTGGTCAATTCTTTGAAGAATGAAGCTGAAAGGCTGCATAAAAACAATATTAAGTTAACATCGATCGGTCAGCTTAACAGGCTGCCAAATTCTTGTCAACGCCAGTTGCAGGAAGTGATTGATTTAACAAAAGACAATGACAGGCTTGAGCTTTGTCTTGCACTCAGCTATTCGGGTAGATGGGATATTACCGAAGCTGTTAAAAAAGTGGCTCAGGATGTAGCCGATGGAAAGATTTCTCAGAACGATATCAGTGATGAGCTGATTGGCACTTATTTGTCTACAGCAGATATTCCTGATCCGGATCTAATCATTCGAACGAGTGGGGAATATCGGATTAGTAATTTTCTATTATGGCAACTTGCTTATTCTGAACTTTACATTACTAAAACATATTGGCCCGATTTTCGAAGAAATGAATTATATCAGGCAATATTTTCCTATCAAAAGCGTGATCGTAGGTACGGGAACGTGAAAAACGGATATGCTAAAAAGCTATCCGCATCTGTTATCAATAAAATTATCTCTTAAAGAAGTAATTATCTATCACGTGGTCAAATACAAAAGACTCTTCATTTGCTTAATTGTAACTTTTATCGGGTTAGTATCCATCAATCAAAGTTTTGCACAGGATACTACATTTACCATTCAGGACCCGACTTCCATCTCTCCCCTTGAATATGAAATTCGTGAGATCACAGTTACCGGTCTGGTAACTGCTCGCGAAAGTTATTTGATTAGCAGCAGTGGTTTGCGTGTTGGTGATCGTATAACAATTCCCGGAGAGGAAATTTCGGAGGCGATTCGAAGACTCCATCGAACCAGTCTGTTTTCGGATGTGTCTATTGAGCATGAACGTGTATCGGGTGGAGTACGAATATTGATTAACGTTCAAGAACAGCCCCGACTGCAGCGCTATGAACTGGTGGGTGGGAAACGCTCACACCGAAGAGATCTTAGGGAGCGTCTGAATTTGATATCCGGTTTTGCGGTTACTAATTCAGTCCGTACACAGGCACTGAATACCATTTACCGATATTATCGAGAAGAGGGGTATTGGAATACCGAGGTGAATGTAATTGAGGAGATGATTGATGATGAGCGAAACAGAATCTCACTCACTTTTGAAATTGATCCGGGTGAGCGAATTAAAGTTCGTGAAATTAATTTTATTGGGAACGAAGAGTTTAGCGACAGAAGATTAAGACGAAGTTTTAATACGATTAAGCAAGATCGCTGGTGGAGAATTTTTAAGCGGCACGTTTTTACTCAGGATGAGTATGAGGAAGGGATTCAAAATATTTTGCAGTTTTATCGCAACAATGGATATAGGGACGTACGTGTTCTTGAAGACTCCGTATACGTTGATAATTGGAGAAGAAGTAAAGACGGAGTTATTTTTGATATAGAAATTGATGAAGGGCCGCAATATCGCGTCAGAAATATCAATTGGGAAGGAAATACAGTCTATACAGATCAGGAATTGACCAATGCATTTGGTTTCCAGAAAGGAGACGTTTTCAACGAGTCTAAATTTCAGGAAAACCTGGAGTTCCGCCGGGATGACGGTGATATTACCAGTCTCTATCAGAATATCGGTTATCTATTCTTTGATGTTTATCCGGATATACGAATTGCACCCGGTGACTCACTTGATCTCAATTTTGAAATCATTGAAGGCGAAATTGCCACTATACGTGAGGTTGAATTTTCAGGCAATACCAAAACACACGATGATGTAGTCCGACGAACTCTCCGAACTGTTCCCGGGCAAACATATAGCCGCTCCGCAATTGTGCGATCCATCCGTGAGTTGGGTCAGTTAGGATATTTCAATCCGGAAGGGATACAGCCTGATCTGCAGCCCGACATGGAGAATCGAACTGTTGATATCAACTATCAACTTGACGAAACACAGGGAACGGATAACTTTGAATTTTCCGGCGGTTTTGGTGGACGTCAAATTGGAATTATTCTCGCAGCACGGGTTAACTTCAACAACTTTTCAGTTCAGAGAATGTTTGAGCCGGGTGGCTGGAATCCTATCCCATCGGGAGATGGTCAGCGATTATCCCTCGGAGTTCAGGTTACGGGCCGAGGATACCAAAGCTATAGCTTCAGCTTTACAGAACCATGGTTACGTGGTCGGCCAACATCTTTAGGCGTTAGTTTATCTTACGACTTTTTGAACTACAGCAATCGAAGAATTGGAGGTATACAACAGCCGGAACGGAGAAATGAGCTGTTTTCAGCAAGTGTCAGTATAGGGCGTCGACTTCAGTGGCCGGACGATTATTTCCAGCAGAGTACCGTTCTGACTTATAACCATTTTAATGTTGCCGGATTCAGTGGAATCTTTGATGATGGTCGAGCAGATCTTTTAACTGTACGCCAAGTTATTGAACGTAATTCAACGGATAATCCAATTTCTCCAAGATTTGGTTCCAAGTTCAGCCTTTCGGGTGAAATTGCTCTGCCTCTGCCTGACTTTCAGCAGTTCTACAAAATTCAGACTGAATATCAGCATCACCACACGATTGTCGGTAAGTTGGTGCTAAGTGCCGGTGCCGAATATGGATATATGGGATATTTAAGCAGCAGCGGACAAAGTAATTTCCAACGCTTCTTTTTAGGTGGTACTCAAATTCAGCAGAGACAAAATTTCTTAAACGACAATATTGATCTGCGTGGTTTCCCCGGTGGATTTAACGGTGTGATCTCTCCGCTTGATGAAAATCAAAATTTAATCGGTGGTCGTGTATATAATAAATATACCCTTGAGTTGCGTTATCCTGCTGTATCATCAGAACAGATTCAGTTAATCCCTTATGCTTTTGTTGACGCCGGGAATACATTTATGGATTTAAACAGTTTTGATCCATTTGAGGTAAAACGCGCTGCAGGCTTTGGTGCCAGGATCTTCCTGCCAATTTTAGGGTTGGTTGATTTGAGCTACGGTTACAGGATGGACGGTACACCTGCATCTAACGAGGGTGCAGGGCTGAGACCCGGTGAATGGGAATTCCTGTTTAATATCGGTGCACCATTTTAAAAAGTGACGAGATGAAAAAGTTTCTCAGTATCACAATAATATTGCTTTGGGTTGGTTTTGAAGTGTCGAATGCTCAAAACCAGAAAATCGGCTTTATCAATACGGATGTGATCATGCAAAATATGCCTGAGTACAGTGGAGTTGAACAACGCCTGAACTTATTAAGTGAAAACTGGCGTCAGGAGATTCGCGAACTGGAACAGGAAATAGTTCAGTTGCAGGAAGATTTTGAAGCCAGGGAATTACTATTTACTGAAGAAGTTCGCGAAGAAAGATTGCAAGAAATCAATGCGAAAACTGATGAGCTGGACCGTCTGATTGAAAGCAGGTTTGGCCCGGAGGGCGAATATTTTTCCAGACAAAAAGAGTTGCTTGAACCCATACAAAGACGGATATTTGAGGCTTTGAATTCTGTAGCAGAACGTGAAGATTTTGATTATGTATTTGATCGTGCACAGGACTCACGAATTTTATTTGTACGTCAGCAATGGAACCTAACTGATGAAGTGATGTTAGAATTAGGGTTAGAACCAACAAGAAATTAAAGAATATAAATTTTAACTTAGGCCGCTTAATCAATAACACAATTTATGAAACAGACAATTCTGACATTACTATTCATACTATTGCCCCTCACTGTTTTCGGACAGTTGAAAGTAGGTACTATGAACCCGGATGATGTACTTGATGCACTGCCTGAAACAGAACAGGTTGAGTCTCAAATACAGCAGTTTATCCAGCAAAGACAGGCAGAATTCCAGGATCGATATCAGGTATGGATTGAAGATCTAACGGAATACTCTGAACTGGTTGAAGCCGGACAACTTTCCGAGCAAGAGCAGGCGCGCCGTGAAGAGCAGCTTCAGGAAAGACAGGAAGAGCTCAATAACATGGAAAATCGTATCCAACGACAAATACAACAGCGTCAAAACGAACTGTTTTCTCCGCTTTTGAACCGAGTTGATGCAGCAATGAGTGAAGTTGCAGAGGAATTGGGCTTAGAATTTGTCATCAATAAAACGGCCAGTTCAGGCGATCCAATTGTTTATTACTCATCGCAGCGCGGTGTAGACATCACAGAAAGAGTTATTCAAAAACTTACACAGAACTAATACGAACCCTCTATTATCATGAAAAAAGTATATACACTAGGATTTATATTTCTCATAGCAATCACAACTCTCATGGCGGCTCCTGCAGTGCAAGCTCAGGATATGAAAATTGGGTTTGTAGAGCCTAGAGCGGTTCTGGAACGCATGCCTGAAATGAGAGCGGTACAGCAACGTCTACAAAACTTTGCCGAGCGAAAACAAAATCAGCTCGTTCAAAAAGAGCGTGAGCTACAGACAGAAGTTGAACTCTATCAACAAAAGGTAGGCGTAATTTCTGAACAGGCACGTCAGAGTGAAGAAGAGCGACTAAATGCTCTTGATACTGAATTCCGTCAAATGCAGCAACAGGCTCAGCAAGAGATGGCACAGCAGAGAGCACAGTTAATGTCTCCATTGCTGGAGCAAATTCAGGAAGCTATTGATGCCGTAGCAGAAAGAAAAGGCTTGGATTATGTACTAAATACCACAACATCTGCCGGTGATGTAATTATCCTTTACGTTTCACCTCAGGTACGAGAAGAGTACGATATCACTGACGCAGTAATGGCTCAATTGGATATCTAATCCAACGAGTTATTAAATGATTTCCAAGGCAACTCTATCTCTTTAGAGTTGCCTTTTTTATTTGACGTTCTTTCTCCTGTTACGGATATAATCTTCAAAAATATACCCGCCCAGTTCATTTAGAGAAGAGTAGTAGGCTCTTCCTTGATTTGCCTCGGTAAGCTCTCTTACGAAATTTTGCAGATACGGGTCACGGGCAATCATAAATGTAGTGATTGTAATTTGGTCACGTTTACATTTTACGGCCTCGTCTAAAACCTTGTTTACTATTTTTCGATCCAGTCCAAAGCTGTTTTTATAGAGCTTTCCATTTTCAATCATACAGGAGGGTTTTCCATCTGTAATCATAAAAATTTGTTTGTTAGCAAATTTCTTTCGCTGAAGAGTATGCCGAGCCATCTGCAGGCCTTGCAGCGTATTTGTGTGATAGGGGCCAACTTTTAGATATGGAAGATCTTTGATTTCAATATTCCACGCTTCGTTGCCAAAAGCGATAATGTCCAAAGAATCTTTCTCATAGCTGTTCATGATTAACTCTGAGAGAGCCATGGCTACTTTTTTGGCGGGAGTGATTCGATCTTCTCCATAAAGAATCATGGAGTGGCTTAAATCAATTAGAAGTACCGTTGCTGTGGATGTGAAGTGATCAGTGTTGTACACCTCTATATCGTCCTCTCTCAAACTAAAATTATCGAGTGAGGTGTGCTTCAAGGCGTTCATCAGAGTACTTGTACCGTCTATGTGAGCTGTATCGTCTCCATGCTGCCATGCACGGGTTTCGGGTTGCCTTTCCAATCCGCGGCCGGTATGGACAGTTTTATGGCCTCCTTTGGCCCCCTTTTTTAATTGATTGAAAATTTCTTCCAAAGCTTTTTTCCGAATGCTCCGATCTGTTTTTGAGGTCGGTACCATAGTGGATTGCTCATCATCAAATTCAATGTATCCGCGCTCTTTGAGTTCCTCTATGAAATTACCAAGCCCGTAGCCATCCTCAAACTGATCTGTGATTTTATACTCATCATCCAGCTGATTTAGCCATCGCAATGCCTGCGATACATCTCCTCCTGCTATTGACAGCAACTCCTGAAATAGGTTAAACAGAGTATCAAAAGGAGATTTCCTGTTTTTATTGAAGTGATCAGACCACTCAAAATATTTAAAATGCATAGGTAAAATAGGTTTCTCTTAAGCTCACATTTTAATAAACTCTGATTGAGAATAAATCATTGCACAGATTGGTAATTAAATAGGATTAAATAAATATTAGTATTGAAGGCAGTTATGAAAATGTACCGGTATGAGTCGGAGTTATGGAAAGACGGGTTTAGTAGAGTAATGGGACTTGATGAAGTTGGTAGGGGATGCTTATGTGGTCCTGTTGTGGCTGCCGGAGTTATAATTCAGCCTGGCACTAAACTCGACCCGGCTATTACAGACAGTAAAAAACTTTCTGATCAGAAACGGCGATCTCTTGTCAACGAAATAAAAGAGAAATCGATATTTTGGACGGTAAAACAGTGCTCACCTGCTGAAATTGATGAAATAAATATTCTTAGGGCATCAATTCTTGCTATGATCAAATGCTCTGAAGAGGAAGAAGCCAATCCGGATTTCCTTCTTGTTGACGGCAATCAATTTTCAACTACTCTGATTCCGCATAAATGTATTATCAAGGGGGATGATAACTCTGCATCAATCGCAGCAGCTTCAATTCTGGCTAAGGTATACAGAGATGATATTATGTGTCAGCTACACGAACAATATCCATATTATGGGTGGAACAGTAATGTGGGATATCCAACAGCGAAACACTACGAGGGTTTGGAAAAATACGGATACACAAAGCACCACAGAAAATCGTTTAGACTGAGAACTGAAAAAAAACTCTCAGGGTCACACCTAACTGTAGATACTAAATGAGCGTTTGTTCAAATCTAAGTTCAGACAAACAGCAAGCATAATAGTATTCGCTAAAAACGCTGATCCGCCATAACTCACAAAGGGCAGGGGAACCCCCATGATGGGTAAAACAGCCGTAGCACTGCCTATATTTACAACAAAATGTGTGAAGTAAAGAAATGTGACGGATATGATTACCAGTTGAGCAAAAGGATGTTTATGAGTACTGGCCATCGTCATTAAACGTAAAAAGAGAAACGAGTAGAGAATAAAGAGAATGGTAGAACCTATAAATCCAAACTCTTCACCTATCACACAGTAGATGAAATCTGTCCACTGCTCAGGCAAAAATCGAAGCTGAGTTTGAGTACCTTCCATAAACCCTTTACCGGTCACACCGCCGGAGCCAATAGCGGTTGTTGCCTGAAGAACATTCCAGCCGGCACCTTGAGGGTCTAAAGAAGGGTTAACGAATGCTTCAACTCTTGCACGCTGATGGGGTTGCAAAATATGCTGAAGCCCGACTTCTGTGCCCACAATAACAATGAGGCCCAAAACTAACGCAGAAAGACTATACCATTTACTCTTTTGTAAAAAGAGTACAGCAATTGCAATAATAACGGCTGCAGTAATTCCAAAAGGCAATCCAATAACGCTAAAATAGCCGATGATTGCAGGGGATATCATAATGAGTGATAACCCATAAGGTAAACCTGACCAAAAAAGTATAACGGGAATTAATGCAAGCATTACCAGGGCTGTACCGGTATCATTCTGTAAAATTACAATGATTGCTGGAACCAAGATCAGTAAAATTGTAGTAAGCGCAGTTTTGACATTATTAGCAGACATGTCCCGTTTGTGGGTTAAATAGTTAGCCACAGCCAGTACTGTCGCGAGTTTTAAAAACTCGCTCACTTGTAATCTCATGCCAAAAATTGATAACCATCTGCGTCCCCCTCCAACTTCAACCCCGGTAAAGATTGTTAAAACGGCAAGAATGAGCGTAATACCATAGAAGATATAGGCAACACCCTGAAAAGTTCTGGGAGATGTGAACTGTATCGCAACTAAAATGGCGAGAGAGAGGCCAACCCATACAGTTTGTCGAGCGAAATTATTTTGAATATAATCAGGCAAAAATTGAGATACTTCTCCCAGGGTGGCGCTGTATATAGCCACCAAGCCAAATATGGCTAAACCCGCCCATGCAAAAAGTACCGGCCAGTTAAATTCGTTTGAGTTCCGCATCTACCTAAGGTTCCTCTTCTACTCGGGGTTGAAAATTTAGTACATAATTCAGTATATAATTACGATTCTGCGCAATTTCACCCGTCAAGTATTGCTCAATTAATAGTGAGGCCACGGGAGCGGCAGAAATTGAACCAAATCCCGAATTCTCAGTCAGAACAGCAATGGCTATTTTAGGATCATCCATTGGTGCATAAGCGATAAACCATCCGTGATTTGCGCCGTGCGGGTTTTGGGAGGTACCCGTTTTACCGGCAACCTCAATATCAGGTAAATTGGCATAAAATCGTCCGCTACCTTCGGTTATCACGGTTCTCATACCTCGTCTCACAATATCGAGATGATCCTCCCTGATCCAGTCAATGCGTTTTTTTTCAGGATTTGTATAACGGATATCGTTTTCACCGTATTGAATCTGTTTTACAAAATGAGGCTGAACTTTGTATCCGCCGTTTGCAATGCTCGAAACGGCAACGGCCATCTGAAGCGGGGATGCGGATACAAGTCCCTGGCCAATTCCAAGGTTGATCAAATCGCCAACACTCCATCTTCGAACACCAAATGTTTGATTCATATAAGTGCTGTCAGGAATAATTCCTGATCTTTCCGATGGAAGATCGATTCCATTTAAAGGACCAATTCCAAAATCTTTGATCAAACGTGACCAATCATTTAATTGACCGTTTCTTGCCACTCTATCCATCATCCAATAAAAAAAGTAATTACTCGAAACTGCTATGGACTTTTCAATATCGTAATCACCTGGATCTGCAAGGTCACCATATCTCCGGCCGCGTAAGTAGTACCCGGGGCTGGTCAACTCTGTATTCTCGTTAAAAATACCAAGATGTAACCCGACTAGTGCCATGAAAGGCTTAAAAGTGGATCCGGGTGGCTGACGAGAAGAGATGGCACGATTGAATAGAGGTGTTTTTGGATCAGTATTAATTGATCTCCAATAATCCATGTCCATTCTTCCTGCTAATCTTGAAATCTCATATTGGGGGGTACTCACCATACTTAAGATTTCACCTGTCTGTGGGTCCATGGCAACCAAAGCACCTGTCATATTACCCATCACTCTTTCGGCAAGACTTTGAAGCTCGGCGTCTATAGAAATGACTAAATCGCCGCCCTTTTTAGGATTGGTGTCGAGCTCTCCATTATTGAAAGGCCCAAGAGATTGCCCATAGGCGTTGACCCGAACATACTCACTTCCCAACTCTCCTCTGAGATGTTCTTCATAGACCATTTCAATCCCGCTTTTCCCGATTTTATCCCCTAATCGAACACGATCGGAACGTAAATACTCCTCTCTTGATGCTTCTCTTAAATATCCAAAAATGTGTGATCCTTTTATCTCTGAGTGGTAATTTCGTTTACTGTCTACCTGATGTCCGATACCCGGTAGCTGCCAGAGGTTCTCCTGAATATTTGAAAATACTTCGAACGGTACTTCGGTAAATAGCCTCGAAGTCCGCTGCCAGGAGTATTCTTGCGCAATCTGTATTCTCTCTAATAACTCTTCGTTTTCGATACCCAGCAATTCAGCAAAGAGGGGAATTTTTCCCATGTCGAAGTTTGCCGGAGTGATGGTAATTGAATAGATAGGCTGATTATCTACTAATATAGTACCGTTTCTATCTAGAATTAGTCCACGGGCAGGATTTATCATCTCCATTCGCAAAGAGTTCTGCATGCTTAGCGGGGAGTACTTTTCATAATCCACAATCTGAAGCTGAAATACCCGTATAAAGAGGATGAGCAGGCCAATGATTATTACGACCTGAAGTATGCGAATGGACGCTTTAGTCTGTTCCGGGTTTCTTCTTCTTGCCATCTCTACCTATCTGTTCTGACTAAATGCAAGAAACCTCCGATCACCGCTGTCATCAGCGTGCCTGCTACCATCAAACTCCAGAATACGTAACCTGATGCATATACTTCAGAAAACATTGTAAGCACCAAAAAAATAAGATTATGCAGAAAGGCGACAGCCAAAATGATCAAAAATACTTGCCAAAAAATGAACCTGTTTTCTGATATACGATTTAAATAACTGTGTAGTATAAAAACAGTGAGGGTTTTTGAAAACATATTGAGTCCCCACAAATCAGTGAAGCCATCCTGGAATAAGGCTAAGATGGCTGTGAGGATTAAACTCTCTGTTTTACTTCGCTTAGTGCAGAGCCAAATCAGATAAATCAATACAAGATCTACCTCACCATCAAATATTCTTAAATTTTTAAACAGAAGTATCTGTATCGCTACGATACCAAGACCAATTAATAGAAATCGTATAGTATCTGATTTTATCAAAACAGTTCTTCTTGTTGAATAATCAGTTGATTGATGGTGGTATCTGGTTCAAATGCTACCACAAATGCTTCCGATAGCGTAAAAAGATCGGCAAATGCTCTCAAGTAGATGGTTTGAGTTTCAACACCTTTTCCGGGTTCAACTGCTGTGATCTCTCCAATAGGAATACCAGCAGGAAATTGATTACTTGCTCCGGATGTTTCAACAATCTGACCCACATTTACCTGAATGGTTTGAGGTACATATTGTAAAATCAGTTCATTATCCGATCTTCCGGTCCATGAAACAATACCGTAGGCTCGTGAACTTTGAATACGAGCACTTACTCTGAATAGAGAATTAGAGTAAGGGAGTACTTGTGAATAGTTTTTTGCTGTGAAGTTGATCTGCCCCACCAAACCGTCAGAGTTCATTAGTGGCATACCCTGTCGAACTCCATCTGCAGTTCCGGCACTTACTGTAAGTGAATTGTTCAAACCTTTTAATTCTTTTGCAACAATCTGAACCGGTATTAAGGAATGCTCACTCTCATCGCGCAGATTCAGAAGTTCACGCAATATTCGGTTCTGTTGATCGGCTGATCTCAAGCGACTCAGCTCATCTTGCAGGAGAATGTTTTGTCGCTGAAGATAGGTGTTTGTGGTAAGTGCCTGACGATAAATTCGGATATTGGAAAGCGGCTGCTCTAAGTAGCTTAAAACCGTAACAGATATTTTTCGGGCGTTTTGCAGTCCGCCATCGTGCCTGCTTACCATCAAGCCGGTTGCAAGTAGCAGAATGAGTGCGGTTATGATGTAATCTTTGGCATCAGCTAAACGTCGCATTCAATTGTTTACGGCTTAAGAAATTACGCTTCTGTAGTAATCGATGTCTTCCAGAATTGCTCCTGTACCTCGAACAACAGCAGTGAGCGGATCCTCCGCAATATGAACGGGCAGATCGGTTGTTTCCATGATCAGCTTGTCAAGATTTTTTAACATGGCACCGCCACCGGTAAGCATAATTCCACGGTCCAGAATATCTGCTGATAGTTCAGGTGGAGTTTGCTCCAGAGATTTTGTGATTGCTTCTACAATAGTATTAACGGATTCAGAAATGGCTTCGCGTACATCTTTAGAAGTTACCTGTCGGGTTCTTGGAACACCATTTACCAGGTCACGCCCTTTTGTAATCATTTCAAGCTCTTCATCTAAAGGAGCAGCAGATCCGATTTCACATTTAATTTTTTCAGCTGTTCGCTCACCAATAAGTAAATTATGATTTCTTCTAAAATAGCTGATGATGTCATCGTTAAGTTCATCACCACCAAGGCGTACCGACTGTGCATAAACAATACCCGACAGAGCAATTACCGCAATTTCTGTGGTACCTCCACCGATGTCTACAATCATATTTCCAACAGGTTCGTGAACATCCAGCCCGATACCGATAGCAGCAGCCATGGGTTCATCAACCAGATAAACCTCTTTAGCTCCGGCGTGTTCTGCACTGTCACGTACAGCCCGGCGTTCAACCTCAGTAATACCGCTGGGAACACAGACTACCATCTGACGAGTGGTAGAATACCACTTCATCTTCACTTTTTTGATCATTCCCCTTATCATCTGCTCGGCTACCTCAAAATCGGCAATTACACCATCGCGAAGCGGTCGAACAGTCCGAATATTCCGGTGTGTTTTTTCATGCATCAGCCGGGCTTCGTGTCCGGTAGCTACCGGTTCGTTCAAATTATTCAACGCTACGATTGAGGGTTCATTTAAAACAATGCCCTGATCCCGAGCGTAGATAAGCGTGTTGGCAGTACCAAGGTCAATAGCAATATCTGTGTAAAGAAAATCAAATAGACCTTTCTTGGTTTGGTTTTTCGAATCTTTTGATTTTGTCTTTGTTGGGGTATAAGTATCCGACATCGAAATGCGTGGCTTTTTCGGTTAAATATTAGGGCAATGGACAAAAATACGATTTTGATGCTCTATTTGCGAATTCAACTTTATAAAATTTTAATCTTTTTGAAGTTAGTGCTTGAAGTGACGTTTTCCGGTAAAAATCATAGTCATCTTACTTTCATCGGCTGCTTTAATCACTTCCTCATCCCTTATACTGCCACCGGGCTGAATGACGGCAGTTGCACCCGCCTTAGCAGCTGCTTCTACTCCGTCTGCAAATGGGAAAAATGCATCGGAAGCGATTGCTGATCCTTTTAGGTCGAGCTTCTCTTGCCGTGCTTTATTAACGGCTATCTCCGAACTATCCACTCGGCTTGTTTGACCGGTGCCAATACCGAGTGTTTGTCGGTTCTTGGCATATACTATCGCATTGGATTTCACATGTTTAACAACTTTCCACGCAAACAGCATGTCGGCCATCTCTTTGTGAGTTGGAGTGCGTTCAGTTACCGTTTTCAGATCTCCGGATTGTACTGATTCTGAGTCCGGTTGTTGAACAAGTGCTCCACCAAATACTGATTTTATAGTCAGTCTGTCTGCCTCCGGAAACTGAAGAATATTCACCAATCTTCTGTTTTTCTTTTGAGTTAACAGCTCTAAAGCCTCAACAGAAAAAGATGGTGCAAGAATAATTTCTGTGAAAATTTCATCAATAGCCTTTGCAGTCTCCAGATCGAGTGTTTTATTTGTAATTACTATCCCACCGAAAGGAGACATCTTATCTGTTTCAAACGCTTTACGATAGGCAGTGGTTAAATTCTCATCAGTAGCAACGCCACATGGTACCGTATGTTTAAAGATGGCGATAGTTGGATCATCTTTCTGAAAGTCAGCCATCAAATTTAGAGCGCTATCGATATCAAGATAGTTGTTGTAGCTAAGTTCTTTACCATGGAAGCAATCGATATATTTTTGTTGCTCCCCATAGATGCCGGCTTTTTGATGGGGATTCTCCCCGTAGCGTAAATCTGCTGATTTGGACAGGCTCACATTCAGCTGTTCAGGTAACTCTTGCTCATCAATTTGTGTGAAATAATTAGAAATGGCCGCATCGTAGTCTGCTGTGTGTTCAAATGCATTTCGGGCCAGCTTTCTCCTTGTTGTAAATGAGATTCCATTTTTGGTATTTAATTCCTGAGAAAAACTTTCGTACTGATCTGGGTTTGTCAAAATAGAGACATGAGCAAAGTTCTTTGCCGCTGCTCTTACCATTGTTGGTCCGCCAATATCAATATTTTCCGTTGCTTCTGCGGGCGTAACAGTCTCCTTTTTTACAGTATCTTTGAAGGGGTAAAGGTTCACGACTACCAGCTCAATCGGCTCGATGCCTAATTTTTGGAGTTCTTTATTGTCCGGTTCGTGACTTGTACGCGCAAGAATTCCACCATGTATGTTTGGGTGCAGCGTTTTTACCCGGCCATCCAAACATTCAGGAAACTGAGTTACCTCGCTTACATCTTTGACCGGTATTTCTGCTTCTCGAATTACTTTTGCAGTACCACCGGTGCTCAGAATTTCGACTCCGTTTTGATGTAGTAACTTAGCCAGGTCAACAATACCGCTCTTATCAGACACAGAGAGTAATGCACGCTTGATTTTTAGTGGTGTTTCAGGGAGTTGGGAGAGGGGTTTTAAAGCCACGACAGTTGTTTAATTATTATTTAAAATTTTAGCGATAACGTTTGGCAGGAGTTTGTGCTCCTCTTTTAAAACTTTTTGAGCCAGACTTTCCGGGGTATCTTCATCAGAAACAGGAATTTTTTTCTGATCGATTATATCACCCTTGTCGTAATGCTCATTTACAAAGTGCACTGTACAGCCGGATTCTTGTTCACCCGCATTAATAACAGCTTTGTGCACATTCATTCCATAAAATCCTTTTCCGCCAAATTTAGGCAGCAGTGAAGGATGGATGTTAATGATTTTGTTACGATACCGACCAATAACTTCTGCAGGGATTTTTTTCAGAAATCCGGCCAGTACGATCAGATCGGGATTCCACTCGTTCAATTTAGAGATCAAAATTTCTGAAGTGTCAGTATCGGTAATTTTGTCCGGTAATATATAGTATGGAATATTGTGAGATACGGCTCTGTCTATGGCGCCAATATTCGAACGGCTGGCAATTAAGCCGCTAAGTCGCGCCTCTACTTTACCTTTTTCAATCGAATCAATAATTGCCTGAAAGTTACTTCCTGATCCGGAAGCAAACACAACGATGTTTTTCAAAATGGCAGATTTTTGCGTTAGACAGTTCGGCAAGAAGATAGGTAAAGATGGGTGATTATTCACCCCGATAGCAGGAATCTACTCAGGAAATTTTTCCTGGATCTGAGGTTTTTCAATGGCTTCTCTGTTAAGCCGAAAAATGTGATAGTTGTTGAAACTCAAAACCACCTGATTGATCGTAATCTTGATGATTGTTGAAATTGGGATTGCGATCAGCATTCCCAGAATACCGGCTGTTTGGGCACCAATCATAATAATAAAAAGTATTGCAACCGGGTGAATATCGGCAGACTTAGAAAATATAAGCGGCTGAAGAACTACATTGTCCAGTATTTGAGCAAAAAGTACAGCCAAAATACTAGGCAGCACTAAAGAGAAATCCCCGGTTTCGATAATCGATATGATGATTGATAAAATATATCCAATCAACGGGCCAAAGTAAGGTATAGAGTTAGAGATACCGATTGCAATACCAACTGATGCTGCATTATTCAATCCTGCGAAAGATAGTGCAAGCCATGAGGCGATACCGACCAATGTACACTGTAGTGCCACACTTCTGAAGTAATGTCCCAGTCGGGTTTCAATTTTATCAATTAAAGTGAGAATGGATTCGAAATATTTGTTAGGTACGAGCTCAAGCAAATCCCGGCGAATCTTATAACCGTCTTTCAGGAAGAAAAAAGTTGCAAAAGGAATGATCAGAAAAGCAGCAAATAGGTTAGTAAATATGCCGATAAGATCGCTCACAATGTCAGAAAACCGGCCAATATTGAAAAAATCTTCTGCCAGCACTTCAATGTTTTCTCGTAAATAGCCCGGTGGAATAAAATCGAGATATTCTCTCAACTGCAGCTCAACCTGATTAGCTATGAAAATCATATTATCGATAGTGAGCTGCCGGGTTAATCCTGCCATCTGATTGGCAATTATCGGGATCACACTGGTTGATATCCAGACAATTAAAAGAATTACTGAGGAGAGAGTAATTGTGATTGCGAATGTGCGGTTCATCCCCGAGGCCTGCATCCGGTTTACAACAGGATCCAGCAGGTAGCTCAGGAGCATCGCAATGATAGCGTATGCCACAAGATTGATATAATTAAAAACGATAAGAGCGATAACAGCAAGTGCCGCCAATCCAACTAAGGATTTAAAAATATTTTCGAATGTCAGGTTTTTAAACATCGAAATCGTTTTTAATCGTATCGATCGCTTTGGTAACGACGGAGCCGGTAAATCCTTTGCCGGCAAGGTAGCGATACATTTTCTGTTTTCTTTTTAAGGGATCCGTCTCGCGTAAAAAATGGCTTTTTCTTTTGGAGAGTAAATCTACACAAATCTGAACTTGGTCCAAATCGTTAGTTATACTGCGTACAGTTTTTTCTGCAATATTTTTACTGATTCCTTTTTTTCGGAGGGCACTTTTAATCTTTACCGGGCCCCACTGTTTAAATTCAGCTTTGTCAGCAGCAAACTTTTTGGCAAAAGATTCATCATTCAATAATCCTTTCCGGTCAAATTCATCCAGCACATCATCAATAATGTTGGAAGGAAATCCCTTTTTTAAAGCCTTCTGTTTAAGCTCAAACGATCCGTGATCACGCCGGCTCAAATAGTCATAAAAAGTATCTTTAACTTTTTGATACTCCTCTGCATCAGAAATTTTCTCAAATAAAAAAGGCGTCAATTCAACGCCTTTTTTTAGAGATAGATCGATTAAGGTCTGGGATGAAACACCGACAAGAAAAGTGTCCTCATGGAAAAGCGAAAAACGGTCTTTTCGCTTTTTTTGAGGAGAAATGGATGTGATCTTCAGAGGAAGTTTATCTGAGATATCCGGTTTCTCACGCTGTTTTTTGTCCCATTTATTATTCATGGGTTACTATTTTTCCTCTTTAGCGGTCTCTTTCTTTTTGGTTTCCTCTTCGGTCGGTTTCTCATCCGGCATCAATTTCTTGCGAACAATCTGTTCAATTTTGTTTGCCAGCTCTTCATCTTCCTCAAGGAACTGCATGGCAGCGTCGGTTCCCTGTCCGATTGGTTCGCCATCGTAACGATACCAGCTTCCACGCTTTTCAATGATATCATACTCAACGGCTAAATCGAGAACTTCAGAGATTCGGGAAATACCTTGTCCGTAAAGAATGTTGAACTCAACAACCTTAAAAGGTGGGGCTACTTTATTTTTCACAATTTTTGCTTTGGTTCGATTACCCAGAACCTCATCGCCTTTCTTGATCGATCCAATTCTGCGAATATCGATTCGAACTGACGAGTAAAACTTCAGGGCGCGGCCACCGGTTGTGGTTTCAGGGTTACCGAACATCACTCCAATTTTTTCACGTACCTGGTTAATAAACACACATGCAGTTCGTGTCTTGCTCACAACACCGGTAATTTTCCGCAGTGCCTGAGACATCAACCGAGCCTGAAGTCCCATGTGTGAATCACCCATTTCGCCTTCAAGTTCAGCGCGCGGTACCAGGGCGGCAACAGAGTCAACAACGATCACATCCAATGCTCCTGACCGTATCAGTGTTTCGGTAATTTCCAGTGCCTGCTCACCGCTGTCGGGCTGAGATACCAGTAATTCGTCTGTGTTGATACCAAGGTTACGTGCATATTTCGGGTCAAATGCGTGTTCTGCATCAATAAATGCGGCATAGCCCCCTTTTTTCTGAGCCTGTGCAATAATTTGAAGTGCAAGGGTTGTTTTACCACTAGCTTCCGGCCCGTAAATTTCAGTAACTCTTCCTCGCGGAATTCCGCTAACGCCAAGCGCGTAATCAACCATGATGGAGCCGGTAGAAATTGCATCCACCTCGTTATAGGGATTGTCGCCCAATCGCATCACAGTACCTTTACCATGCTGCTTCTCTATCTGCCCGATTGCTATATCAATTGCTTTTGCTTTGTCGTTTTCTTTTGCCATGGTAATCTGTTTATAGGTTGTTTAATTAATTCTGATACAATCTAAGAAAATCCGGTGTCAACATATTGTCATCCTTTATCAGAAAAATTAAGTATATGTTCAATTTATATGTATGATACAAATTCGAGAGGTTCCTTACAGAATTATTTTATTTATTTTTTGAATGCAGAAAATCAAAGGTCTTAAACTCTATTTAAAATGTACCGCTTGGGTAGTGAGTAATCGAGTGCCCCAATACCAAAAAGTGCATAGTCATATCTTGCAGGATCATCCGGATTCATTAAAGAGAGAGTCTCGGTAAGTTGATTAACCGTTTTCCAGTCGTCTGTTCTTCGAGTAATCAAACCGTATCTTCTTGCTTGCCGAGCCACATGGACATCAAATGGAATTAGCAGTTCAGAAGGTTCCATGAAGTTCCAGATTCCCAAGTCGACCGGGCTATTTTTCCGTATAGCCCATCTCAAATACATGTATAATCGTTTGCAAGTGCTCCCTTTTTCCGGATCGGAGACATGTTTCCTGGTGCGTCCGGCCAGGTCACTGCTCATGGAAAGGAACCGTTCATGAAAAATTGCGAGAAAGGGACGGTTCCGCTCTAAACCCATCTCTCTGCATGATTTCCAGAACGATTCAAAATCTGAATACACCTTGTAAATATTCTGTAATGCCAGAATTAAACCGTGAATGTCGATCGGTTTGAAGGTCCGGTGTTTAAACCCTTTGAGAACGTTGAAATCTTTCTGTTCATAACTCATCACAAATTCATAAGGGAGGTAGTTCATCCGTTTTAACAGATCATCAATTTTTGCGACAACGATATCCCTTCTTCCCCAGGCCATCGTGGCGGCGAAAAAACCGGCTACTTCTATATCCTTCTTATCTGTAAACATGTGCATGAACTGAACCGGATCATGCTGAATATAGTCCGGTTGCTCCACCTCATCATTTATTTTGTCCAGCAATGGCTTTAATTCCATCAAAGAACTGTAAGATCTTCTGCGAAGGGGAGAGCGGATATTCATGAAGAGATAAACCTGGTTAAATCAGAATTTTCCATCTGTTTCAACTCTTCGATCAATGTTTTGTTTGCTTTGGGGAATGGATACTGATCAATTTCTGAAAGTGATACCCACCTCAGTTCTTTGCCGCTGATCGGTTTTGGGTCTCCGTTTGTGACGGTACACCAAAAGGCGTGCAAAGTAATTTTAAAGTGAGAGTAGGCGTGCTTCAGCTTTTTGTACTTTTTAAAAACACTGACCTCCACACCAAGCTCCTCATTCAGCTCCCGGCTGACAGTTTCAGTTAAAGATTCACTGTTCTCCTTTTTCCCGCCGGGAAACTCCCATAGCCCGCCCAGCATTACATCATTTGGCCGAAGCGAAATGAGCAGTTCATTTTTTCGATTGACGATTAAGCCAACTGCTATTTGATGATGGGGCACTTTTTTAGCCGGTGATTTATAGGGGATTGTATCAGTTCTTACGGTTTGATAGGCAACGCAATCGTTCGACAACGGACACTGATCACAAAGTGGATTTCTGGGCGTACAGACAGTAGCTCCAAGCTCCATGATGGCTTGATTAAAATCCCCGGGCGTACTCTCGGGAATCAGATTGTCTGCAAAAGACTGAACTCTTTTTTTAGTTTTGCCTGATCGGATATCATCTTCAACTCCATAATATCTGGCTAAAACCCGGATTACATTTCCATCTACTACAGCGTGCTTCTTTTGAAAAGCAATACTTAAAACTGCAGCAGCAGTGTAGGGCCCAATCCCTTTTAATTGGGTGATTGAATCGTAATTAGAAGGAATGTTTCCCTCAAACTCTTCAACTACCATTTTTGCGGCCTGATGTAAATTTCGGCCGCGGCTGTAATATCCCAATCCTTCCCACTGTTTCAATACCTGCTGCTGCTCTGCACCCGCCAAATCATATACTGTAGGAAAAGCTTCTAAAAATCGATGATAGTATGGGATAACCGTGTCAACACGAGTCTGCTGAAGCATAATCTCCGAAACCCATATCTTGTATGGAGAGTCTGTTTTTCTCCAGGGCAGATCGCGTTTATTTTTGTAATACCAATCGAGAAGTTGTTTTGAAAAGGTGTGTGACACTCTAATTCTCTTGGTCTGAATTAGACTCTTCAATTTCTACAACCCGGATCTCAAAATCCTGAGATGCGGCGGCACCAAATTGATCGGTAGCGATAACCTGAAATGTATGCGAGCCAACCTGCCGGATATTGGGAGTCCACGTAAATCGTCCACTTTTCTCATTTATTCTGGCTCCACTCGGAAGGTCCACACCCAAATACCGAATTAAGTCCTGATCCATTCCATCCGGATCTATAGCATCTATTTGATACTCGAACTGCTCTCCAACAGGTACTGTAATCGGTCGGGCAGATGAAAATCGTGGAGGTGCATTAAAAGGTCTGAGGTCAATCATAAATTCCTGACTGGCATTTTGCCCTGCACTGTTGGTTGCAGTGATAGTTACTCTGTGCCGTCCTGTTTGAGTAGCTGAAGGCTGCCAGTAAAATGTATTTCCGCGAATCCGGGCATTGTTAAAAGATGAACTGTAGCTGAATGTCACTTCACCGGGGTTGTAACTGTTCTCCAGCTTTATGGGTAAAATCAATGGACGCGGAAATGGCAAAGTGATGTTATCAATTGGTTGAAGAGCAAATTCAGTTTGGCCGGATCGACCTGATGCGTCATTTTCACCGGAGGTTAAAACAACAGGAGATATTTGGTTGAACTCAGATACCCAGAGTTGATTGCCGGTTACGGTAAAATAGTTGCCCGCATTAGAATCCGATTTCCACTCGGTTAATGAATCGCCAAACTCTCCGGTCCAGAGTTTACCTTCAGTAGTTCTGACGATCAGGTGATCATTCCAAACTCTTATTTTGTCGACGGTGCTGTTCACCTGAGCCGTTCGCCGCATGCTTCCGTTAGAATCGATCAAATAGATATTTCCTTCTCGATCTGAACCTATCAGCTCCTGATCTGTGATAAATATTTTTTCAATGCTTCTTTCTGTTTCAACACGTTCAATATGTTCGAGTTGATCTTCCATGTCAGGGTCGGAAGAGAGTGAAAAGATATCTATTTGATTGCCATTACTGAGGGCATAAAGTGTTCTGTTTCTGTCGGACGCAAGGCTTTGAACCCGATTATCCCGAAAGATCTGTTCAAAAGGGTATTCAACATCGGAATCAACGGCTTCCGGAGTTTCCAGATTTATCTTCCCTAAACCATCAGAACCCAATGCAACGTAAAGATTGTTGGAAATCCGTTCTACCGCTAACGGCCTGGCCGGTAAAACGGTTGAAGAGTAGACGCCTAATACTGAAGTGGGTTCAACAACGGTCAACCTTCGATTATTTCCATAGATATAGGCAAAACGGATGTCGCTGTCTATGATGTGTCCTCGCTGCTGCATTCCCGTTGAGGAGTAGAGCCATTGGGGGGAGTCCTCATGAGCCCTAAATACAATTAACCCCTCGCTCTCAGAAAGAACGTAAAGGTGGGTTTCAGAGCTGTGAACATTCAGGATTTCCGGAATCTCCATACGATGTCTGAAATCGTGAGCAAATTGAGCAAAAGCTGATGATCCTGCATCAACAACAAAAAGGAGTAAGAGTGTAAGGGGTAGATACTTTTTCATCATTCAGTTATAGCCATCCATGTTTTTTATACCATCTCAAAGTACGGGAAATTCCTTCTTCGAGAGAATATTCCGGTTGATAATCCAGTTCACTTTTTGCTTTGTCGTGCGTGCAAGTCCATTCAAGGATCATTTCATTCGCTTTTTCCCGGTTGATAACGGGATATAAACCAAAAAATGATGCAGTAGTTTCCACAGCACCCGCAATTTTTTTAACCCATGCCGGATTCAGTTTGACCGGCACGTTTCTCTTATTTAGTACTGTGGTAACAATGTCGCGAATCATGTTCCAGTTGGCAATTTTTTTACCATCAATAAAATAAGTGTGAATACCGGGTTCAGTTTGATCGGCAGATTTAAGTATAGCCTGAACGACATCTTTCACATAAACGATGGACAGTTTTGGATGATTTCCATCCCCGACAATAGGTGCTATACCATATTTCATCATTTTAAATAGTGTATAAATCTGATCTTCCCGGGGACCGTAAACTGCCGGAGGGCGCAATATGGTAATCGACATATCGTCCGGGGCTACTTTTTTAATCATCTCTTCCATTCTTTTTTTGGACTTCCCGTACATACTCACGGGATTCATGGGATCTTCTTCGGTAAGCGGAGATCCGTTGCTGGGACCTGCCGCTGCCAGAGAGGATAAAATGACCATTTTTTTCACGTTGTTCTTCATTGCCAGACGAAGAAGGTTTTCTGTTGCTTCTACGTTGGCATGGTCAAACTCAGCCTGAGTAGGAGCCTTTACAATCGCTGCTATGTGAAAAATAACATCAACCCCGTCGAGTGCTTTATTCAATGATTTAATGGAGTGCAGATCTCCTTCAATCTTTATGAAATCTTTTCCCTCAAGCCATTTTTCACGGCTCCGTACCAGGCACTTTACATCATTGTAATCGGGATGTTTGATCAATGCGTCGGTTAGATGACTTCCGATAAATCCGGTACCACCGGTAACAAATGCGTTCATTTAATTTGTATATTCAATACTTTAAATTTCTGTAAACCCAAACGGTAACTGGTCTAAAATACAAAGTTACCCATTGCATAAAAACTAGATGAGCAGGTTCAAAGTAGCGCTATTCACGGGAAACTATAATCATATTCGCGACGGAGTGTCTCTAACGCTTAATCGAATGGTTAAGTTTATGTTGCAGAACGATGTTGAGTTTAAAATTTTTGGTCCAACCATTGAAAAGCCTGCATTAGATCATGAGGGTGATTTTGTATCAGTTCCATCTCTGAGTTTACCCGGCAGGCCGGAGTATAGAATGTCAACAGCTTTATCATCAGAGGCGAGGAGACATCTGAGAGAATTTAAACCTGATTTGGTTCATATTGCAACTCCTGATGTTTTGGGATATAAAGCTTTAAGATGGGCGATAGATCATGAAAAGCCGGTTGTTTCATCCTATCATACCCATTTTACGAGCTATCTGAAGTATTATAAACTTTCATTTTTGGAACCGGTTCTTTGGAAATATTTGAATTGGTTTTACAGCCGTTGTGAACAGCTTTATGTGCCAACACCATCAATGGCAGAGTGGCTGGCAGAGATGGGAGTTGTTACAGATTTAAAAATTTGGGCGCGGGGAATCAATACCGATCAGTTTAATCCGGATAATCGAGATGAGGAGTGGAGACAAAAGCTGGGGTTTAAGCCGGACGATGTTGTAGTTACCTTCATCTCGAGGCTGGTTTGGGAGAAAAATTTAAAACTCTACTCGGATGTATTGAATCGATTGATGCAAAAATATGATAATGTTAAAGCTTTGGTTGTTGGGGACGGGCCGGCGGGGGATGAGTTGAAACAAATTTTGCCGGATGCAGTTTATACAGGATTCCTGACCGGTGATGAATTGTCGAAAGCCTATGCCAATAGTGATCTCTTTTTCTTTCCCTCAGACACGGAAACATTCGGAAATGTAACACTCGAAGCGATGGCTAGCGGATTGCCGTGTGTGGTGGCCGATGCGGTTGGCAGTAAATCATTGGTGGATCATGAAGAGAATGGATATCTTGCTCCGGTTGAAAAAAGTGACCTATTTTACACGTATATTGAAACGTTAGTTCAGAATCCCGATTTGAGGAAGAAGATGGCTGATGCATCAAGGCAGAAGGCCGGAAATTACAGTTGGCAAAATATTAATGGAAAACTGCTCAGTTACTACGAGCAAGTCTTAGACTTATAAGCAGTAAGAGTGCGAATACTTTATATATCACATTTACATCCCCCAAAAGATCAGCCTCTCGAAAACGTAGGAGGAATGCAAAATGTAAGCATTCAAATGGTAAAGGCTTTAAAGCGCAGGGATGATGTTGAAATAGAGACAATTATACTGAATGCCTCCTGGAAAAATATTGGCATAAAAAGCTTTTTCTTTTTGGTGTCCCTTCTCTGGAGGATTCCATCAGGAGTAAAAAAATATCAACCGGATGTAATTCTCTTCTCATCTATGGTAACAGCCGGGGTGCTGCCGTTCATGATTCGAAAACCCAAAGTGCCCTGTGTAACAATCAATCACGGGCAAGATGTTACACTTCCGTTTTTTGTTTATCAGTGGTATATCAAATACGTATTTAAGAATTTGCAGGGAGTAATTTCTGTCTCTTCTGCTACACGGCAAGCCTGCATTGAGCGCGGAATGTCTCCGGATATTGGTGTTGCCCTGCCCAACGGTTTCGATATGAGCGCTCTGAACAAACTGCCTGAAAGGGATGAAGCAGTTAAAATTCTGGAGAATGAATTTAATGTTGATTTGTCTGACAAAAAATTACTGTTAACGGTAGGCCGGCAGGTAAAGCGTAAAGGTCACCGATGGTTTATTGAAGAAGTTTTTGAAAAGATTGACAAAAATACAATCTATCTGGTAGTTGGTGACGGACCGGAAAATGAGAATATAATAGAGGCAAGAAAAAAATGTCCCGAAAAAGAGCGTATTATAATAGCCGGTAAACAACCGGATAAAGTTCTCAATGCGGCTTACGCAGGTGCAGATCTTTTTGTGATGCCCAATATACCTGTAGAAGGGGATATGGAGGGATTTGGCATTGTTCTGCTGGAAGCCAACCGTGCAGGTGTTCCTGCTGTAGCTTCTGACCTTGAAGGTATCAAGGATGTGATTAAACAGGGAGTTAATGGTTACAGAGTGCCGCATGGAGATGCAGAAATTTTCTCATCAAAAGTGAACGAAGTGTTGAATAATAATCTTTCAGAGCTATCAGTGTCCGCTGAAAAATATGTAAGAGAGAACTTCAATTGGGACACTGTAGTTGGAAGATATATCAACTTCCTGAAAAGCGTGAATTAAATAGGTAACAGTCACGTTACATTAATTTGATAGAAAAGTAATACTCGGTATATTTACCTGATTAATGAAAATGTAATATTTTAGCATGGCCGATTCTAAAGCCGATACTTCTCATAAAAATATTTTTAAGAAAGCGTACGATTTTACAAAAGCCGATGAGATCAAGGCGAAAGGACTTTATCCTTACTTTAAACCACTCCAGGCTACAGATGGTACAACAGTTCAGATAGAAGGACGTGATGTAATCATGGCCGGTTCCAATAACTATTTGGGATTAACCAATGACCCCAGAGTGATTAAAGCTGCGCAAGACGTAATTGGAACGTATGGTACAGGCTGTACTGGATCCAGATATTTAAATGGTACACTTGATCTTCATCTCGAATTGGAGGAGAAGCTTGCAGTATTTATGAACAAAGAGTCTTGTGTTCTGTTTAGTACAGGATATCAAACCAATGAAGGCTCTATTCAAACTATTGCAGGAAGAAATGACATTATTTTTTCTGATCGTGATAATCACGCATGTATAGTTGTTGGTACACAGGTTTCTAATGCGAAAACTGTTCGCTATCGCCACAACGACATGGATCACCTGCGCACAATGCTTGAAAAAGCAGACCCCAAGGCCGGGAAAATTATAGTTACGGATGGAGTGTTTTCGATGTCCGGTACACTGGCCAAGGTGCCTGATCTTGTAAAACTCGCCAAGGAGTATGACGCAGCGCTATATCTTGATGATGCCCATGCTGTTGGTGTTGTTGGTGATGGCGGCCGGGGAACCGCATCTGTATTTGGTCTATCTGATGACGTGGATTTGATTAGCGGTACATTCTCAAAATCTTTTGCATCTCTCGGTGGATTTATAGTTGGAGACAGGCCTGTAATTGAATTTATCAGACACCAGTCGCCGGCTCACATATTTAGTGCTAGTATGCCACCCGCGAATGTGGCAACGGTATTGAAATCTCTCGAAATTCTGCAAGAAGAGACATGGAGACTTAAGAGGTTGGAAGAGATTTCGAACTACATGCGAAAAGAGCTTAGAAATCTTGGGTTCAATGTATGGTCGAGCCAGACTCCAATCATCCCGGTAGTTATCGGTGAAATGTACGACTGCTTCAGATTCTGGAAAGATCTTTTTGAAGAAGGAGTTTATGTTAATGCTGTTGTTCCTCCTGCGGTTCCAACAGGTCAGGCTTTAGTGAGAACCAGCTATATGGCTACACATACAGATGAGCATCTTGATAAAATTCTAAGTGCTTTTAAAAATGTGGGAATCAAGCACGGAATTATTGATAAAAACGGGCGCTCGCTAATAGACGTAGAATAAAAAGGAACGGAACAAGTGGAAAATAAACCGAAAAGTAACAGCGTAACGTTTATTTCTTCTGATTCCGAAAAGAAGGAATTTATATCATTTCCCTATTCACATTACGAAAATGAGGAGTATTGGGTTGCTCCCCTGCTGATTGAGCAAAAAAAATTACTCAATACTAAAAAAAACCCTTTCTATAACAATGCCGAAATTGCTCTGTTTAATGCAGAACATGAAGGCAAACCCGCGGGTCGCATAGCGGCAATCGTTGATCACCGGTATAATGATTTTCATAATGCCAAAACCGGTTTTTTTGGTTTTTTTGAGTGTATCGACCGACAATCTACTGCTGATCTTCTTTTTCGCGTTGCTGAAGACTGGCTGCGTGATAAAGGAATGACCGACGTTTTGGGACCGGCTAATCCAAGCATGATGGATGAAGTGGGTATTTTGGTGGAAGGATTTGATAAGTATCCAAGCATAATGATGCCCTACCACAAACCCTATTATGATAAACTTCTGAAAGAAGCGGGTTTTGAAAAATCAATGGATCTGCTGACCTACCTTGTCACTCAAGACAGCGTGGATCGCGAACGGGCCAACCGCGCAATGGAGATTGTGAAAAAACGCCTGCCCGGTATTTCGATAAGAAAGCTCAAGCTCAAAAAAATTAAAGATGAAGTAAAAATTATACGCGACATCTTTAATTCAGCATGGAAGAATAACTGGGGGTTTATACCTCTGTCGGAAGAGGAGTTTGATGCCCTCGCCAAGGATCTAAAAACTATAGTTGACCCAAATTTTGCACACATCGCCGAAATAGACGGCAAACCGGTGGCTTTTTCTGTTGCACTGCCCGACTACAATCAAATTTTCAGGGAAATGGATGGAAAATTGCTTCCTTTTGGATGGCTGAAAATTTTGATGAATAAGAATAAAATCGACAAAGTAAGGACTGCCTTGATGGGCGTTATTCCTGAATATCAGGGGCGTGGTATAGATGTGCTTCTTCATCGAGAAGCTATTGAAAACGGTCTTGAGGAGAATGTCTACTCATCGGAGGTAGGTTGGATTCTGGAGAACAACGTTCAGATGGTTCGGGTAGCCGAAAAAATTGGCGGTACGCTGGATAAAAGATACCGTATGTACAAAAAGGATCTCTGATTATAACTTCTTCCATTTCCCCGCAGAAGATCCTGGATATTCTCAAATAATTCCATAATGCCACCTCAAATTGGAAGCGCTTCCCTTCAAATTTTGAGCAAAAAACCCTACCTTAATAGGAAGATTATTCTAACTGACTTTTTGTTTGAAGTTAGAAATGAAAGATCTCCACTTGAAGGGAGTACCCCTGAAAATTGTTAGTGAAATTTATTGGGGCTGAACACCCCTCCGGCTAAGCCGGGCTCCCCCAGGGGAGATTGTTCTGATTTCATTACAAAATGGAGAAAACTATTATTCTAGGTTCGAACTTACTCTAAACAATCTAATGACTATATATTATGAGTGAATTCCGCATTGAAAGAGACTCTATGGGCGAGGTAAAGGTACCTGTAAACGCTTACTACGGAGCGCAAACACAGCGTGCTTTTGATAACTTTCCAATTAGTAAAATTCGATTTGACAGAAATTTCATCTCTGCTTTAGGCAGGGTAAAGCAGACTGCAGCAAAAGTTAATGCAGATTTGGATTTGCTGGATGTTAAAGTGGCTAAAGCTATTCAGGCAGCTGCCGAGGAGGTAATAGAGGGGAAATTTGATTCAGATTTTGTGCTCGATATTTTTCAAACCGGCTCAGGAACATCCACCAACATGAACTCGAATGAGATTATCTCAAAGAGAGCAAATGAATTGAAAGAGGGCACGGATGTGACTATACATCCAAACGATCATGTGAATTATGGACAGAGTTCAAATGATGTGATTCCAACAGCTATTCGTATTTCTGCAGTGTTAGCTGTTCGCAATAACCTGCTTCCGGCGTTGAAGCATCTTCACAAAACCATTTTAGAGAAAGGTGAGGAGCTGAAAGATGTTGTGAAAACCGGAAGAACTCACCTGATGGACGCAATGCCGGTAACGATCCAGCAAGAGTTTAGCGGATATGCCCGTCAGATTGAACTGGGTATTGAACGAATAGAGTCTGCTTTGGAGCGAATGCTGGAGCTTCCACAGGGTGGAACGGCTGTTGGAACAGGAATCAATACACATAAACAGTTTGGTGAAAAATTTGCCGCTGAAGTGGCTAATGTTACGGGTGAAAAATTTCGTGAAGCAGAAAATCATTTTGAAGCACAGGCCACCGTGGATGCACCTGTTGAATTGAGCGGTCAGTTGAAAACACTCGCTGTTGGTTTGATGAAGATTGGTAACGATTTCCGTTGGATGAACTCCGGACCGAACGGCGGACTTGGTGAAGTTCAGTTAAAAGCGCTTCAGCCGGGATCTTCAATTATGCCGGGTAAAGTTAATCCGGTAATAGAAGAGTCGTTGACAATGGTATCTGCCCAGGTGATTGGGAATGACGCTACTATTACGGTTGCGGGGCAGTCCGGTAACTTTGAGTTGAATGTGATGCTGCCGGTAGTTGCTCACAACCTGCTTCAGTCGATAGAAATTCTCGCAAATGCAGCCAGAAACTTTGCAGATCGTTCTGTGAGCGGACTGGAAGCACGACGGGAAGTAATCAGCCAGATGGTTGGTAAGAATCCAATTCTGGTAACCGCACTAAATCCGCTGATCGGGTACGATAAAGCGGCCAAGATTGCCAAAAAGGCGTTCGCTGAAAATCGATCTGTAATGGATGTTGCAAGGGAAATGACAGACTTGTCTGACGAAGAGCTGGAAAAAGCGCTCGACCCGATCAATATGACTTAAAATTATCCTGGATTTTTATTGTAGTAATTCGAAAGTGTAAATTTACAGGGTAACCATCAAGGGCACAATGAAGGCATGAAGATTACAAAGTTCGATGTCTTAAAAACCATCTTTGTGGTCGCATTGCCGCATTTGTGCTCTCAGTGGTAAAAAGGTTACTTCAGTTAAAATTCTAAAATCAAACCGGTCTGATTTTGATCGATCACCGTTTATAAATGTTGTGAAAGTAGTTGATTCTGCATTGGATAGAATTACTTTCAATCTTTTTTGAAATTAAATCACAGGGTTGTATTATTCCGCCGCCCAATTTTTGCGTAAGAAACGTTAAGTAAAATTTTCCAGACTATGAGCAAGCAAGCGACGAAAGAAAAGAAGAGTAAAAAGACGGATAATATTTTAAATGACTACAAACTTGTTTGCATGAGCCGTGAGATGTCACTTCTTGGTCGAAAAGAGGTGCTGACAGGCAAAGCAAAGTTTGGAATTTTTGGTGATGGAAAAGAACTTCCTCAGCTAGCACTCTCCAAACATTTTAAGAATGGTGATTTTCGATCCGGTTATTATCGCGATCAAACGATTATGATGGCGATAGGGGAGCTGACGGTAGAGCAGTTTTTTGCACAGCTTTACGCTAACCCGGATATCGAAAAAGACCCGAATTCGGGTGGGCGTCAAATGAATGCACACTTTGCCACACGTCTTATTGATGAAGAGGGAAACTGGGTCGATCAAACCGCTCAGAAGAATACATCCGCGGATATGTCGCCAACAGCCGGTCAAATGGCTCGGCTTCTGGGCTTGGCGCAGGCCTCGAAAGTGTATCGCGAGAATGATCTGCTGAGCGACTGGAATCAGTTTTCAGATAATGGAAATGAGGTTGCCTGGGGAACGATAGGGGATGCCAGTACATCTGAAGGAATATTTTGGGAAACGATTAATGCAGCCGGTGTGCTTCAGGTACCGATGGTGATTTCGGTATGGGATGATGGTTACGGCATTTCGGTTTCTAAAAAGTATCAGACAACAAAGGAGAGTATCTCTTCAGTTCTAAGAGGATTTAAACGAACAAAAAAACAGCCCGGGTTTGAAATTATCAACGTTAAAGCGTGGGACTATCAGGCGCTTTTAGATGCTTACGCTGAGGCATCTAAAGTTGCGCGTGATGAACACGTGCCGGTTTTGGTACATGTAGAAGAAGTTACCCAACCGCAGGGGCACTCTACTTCCGGTTCACACGAGCGCTACAAGGATGATGAGCGACTGAAGTGGGAAGAGGATTACTGCTGTATCAGACAGTTCAGGCAGTGGATTGAGAAAGAGAATTTGGCAGAAACGGATGAACTGGATCAAATTGAAGAAGATGCGAAGAAGGAAGTTCGTGAGGCTCAGAAAAAAGCTTGGAAAGAGTATCAGGATCCTATCAAACAGCAGAAGGATGAGATGCTTGCTCTTATTGACAGTTTGATTTCCAATCACAGTGATATTAGTAAGCTGGAGGAGATTAAAAAAGGTCTGAGCAGAAAGAATAATGTGATACGAAAGGATGTTATTTCTTCCGGTAGACAGGCACTTTTTGCACTTAGAGGAGAAGAATCCGGCGCTAAAAGTGACTTGGTTAAATGGCTCGACCATCAGCAGCAGGAGAATCAACAGCGGTTTAACTCAAATCTGATCAGTAATACGCCAAACTCACCGTTAAAAGTGGATGAGGTAGAACCGATTTATGGCGACGAGACCAAAAATGTAGACGGCAGAGTTGTGCTGCGCGATAATTTTGACAAGATTTTTGAAAAGTATCCAAATGCGCTCGTCTTTGGCGAGGATGTGGGTCAGCTTGGGGATGTGAATCTCGGTTTGGAAGACATGCAGGAGAAGTATGGCGAGCTGCGGGTGAGTGATACCGGAATCCGTGAAGCAACTATTTTGGGTCAGGGAATCGGGATGTCGCTGAGAGGCCTGCGTCCGATTGCGGAAATTCAGTACTTAGACTATCTGCTCTACTGTTTTCAGGGATTGAGTGATGATGTTGCCACCGTTCGATACAGAACAAGTGGCGGGCAGGCTTACCCACTTATTGTAAGAACACGCGGCCACCGGCTGGAAGGAATCTGGCACTCCGGCTCACCGATGGGGATGATCATCAACGGTCTACGAGGCGTACACGTCTGTGTGCCTAGAAACCTGACGCACGCTGCAGGGTTTTACAACACCCTGTTTCAGGGAGATGATCCGGCGCTGATTGTAGAACCTCTCAATGCATACCGACTGAAAGAGAAACTTCCGGAGAATCTGGGTGAGTTTACAATTCCACTTGGAATTCCTGAAGTTGTGCAAGAAGGTGATGATATCACAGTTGTTTCTTATGGATCAACATTCAATCTTATCCAATCAGTACTGCCGCAGTTTGAAGAGGCAGGCATTTCTGTTGAATTGATTGACGCAAGAACATTGCTTCCATTTGATCGAAAAGGGATGATTCTGGAATCGCTGAAGAAGACCAACCGAATTCTTTTTGTAGATGAAGATGTTCCCGGAGGAGCTACCGGTTACATGATGCAGCAGGTGATTGATGAGCAGGGCGGCTACCGCTATCTCGATTCAGAAGCGAAGTGCCTGACTGCACAGCCTCATCGTCCGGCATTTGCAACCGATGGCGACTACTTCTCAAAACCAAACGCAGAAGATATCTTCGAAACGGTTTACGGAATTTTGCACGAGGCTAACCCGGATAAATATCCGGCGATTCGGTGAATGTAAATAGGCTGGTAATACTGTAGAGACCTTACAGGTTTCCAAAATTGTAAGGTCTAAGAAGTTGAATAAGGTTCGGCAGAAATGTCGAGCCTTTATTTGTATCTGAGCTAAAGAATCATCCAGTCTAAAAAGACGAAAATCCAGATGATAGGCAGGTAAACAAACGAAGCGAACATCAAACCTCGTGCTGTAGGTACATCGCGTTTAATGACAAATTTGATACCGTACCATAAAAATATGAGCGTAGTGATTATTCCTCCTGCGAGAAATAACCAACCCATCAGCTCCATCACGTAAAGTTTGTAAACGGTAGGGATTAATATAATTAGTGGCAGTATAGTCCAAAGAGCTGCTTTATACCCCTTAGGGTCATTTTTCGGAAGCATTTTAAATCCGGCGTGATCATAGTCATTTTTGCAAACCCAGGCGATGGCGATCACATGAGGAATCTGCCAGCAGTAAATGATTCCAAACAAAATCCACATTCCGTGTTCAAATAAGGTGCCCGAAACGGCAACCCACCCGCCTACAACCGGAAGCGCACCGGGAACGGCGCCGACAAAAACATTAAGCGGTGAAATGCGCTTAAGTGGTGTGTACATAAAGAGGTAGATGATCGTAGTGGCTAAAGAGACCATTCCCGCTACGGGATTAACAACGAACATGAGATAGATTAGTCCTAAGAAAATCAGAGATAGAGAGAATGTCACACCATGTTTTGGAGTAATCCTTGAATCAGGCAGGGGGCGCTTGCTGGTGCGTTTCATGAGTCCGTCGTACCGATGTTCCAGAAACATGTTATGAGCCGCAGTCCCGGCTGCAACCAGATATGTACCAAGCATTGCGTGTACCATCAATAGATAATCCACAGAGCCTGAGGTAGCCATCAGGAAACCTATGAGCATACTTGCAAGCACGGAAAAGGTTATTCCCGGCTTTGTAAGTTCATAATAATCACCAATTGTTCCCGTAATCTTTTGCAGGGTATTGGTTTGTGTTGTTGTATTGCTCATTTAGTGGATCTCGGTTTTTATGCTTGGCAAAATTAATGAATTTGATCGTGATATGTAACCTTTATATCCCCTTCAAATTAAAAAGATACTATAGGAACGATTCGGTTTGGATTAGCTATTATCTGCCAAAGAATGAGGTCGAAATTAATAATATTTTTGTGAATAGAGAATGAAACTTAACCTATATCAAAAAACGGCTATAACAACTGTTATCGCGACGATTTTCTTAATTTTTGTGGGTGGATTGGTTCGTGCATCCGGTGCCGGGTTGGGCTGCCCCGACTGGCCGCAATGTTTCGGAATGTGGATACCGCCAACCAATGCCGCCGATCTCCCTGCTCAGTATGATGCCTCACTATTTAATCCCCTTCACACCTGGCTGGAGTATATCAATAGACTGGTTGGTGTATTAATTGGGTTTTTGATTACCCTTACTTTTCTGTTCTCATTCAAGTATAGAAAAAAAGATCCGATTGTTACTTTAACCTCCGGTGCTGCTTTTATTTTGGTACTGTTTCAGGGATGGTTAGGCGGACAAGTTGTGAGAAGTGGTCTAAGTGGAGGGATGATTACCATTCATATGATTGTGGCGATGATCATTTTAGCAACGCTGCTTTATGCCAGTTTCAGAGCAACCAGGGAGAAGATTAAGATTCGAGTGCCCCAAAAGCATCAGAAGACTTTGACCTTGATTGCTGTCATCCTATTTATTGTAACGATGGCTCAGATGATAATAGGGACTCAGGTAAGAGAGTCGATAGATTTTGCGAAAAATGTACTGGAATTGCCCAGAAGTGAATGGATTGACATGAATGACTGGCTCTACTTGATTCATCGCAGCTTTTCCTGGCTGGTGGTCATTCCGGCAGGACTAATGCTCTATTTCAATAGAAAATTAAATGCTCCGTCAATACTCAAAAGATTGGGCTGGATTATAGCCGGATTATTATTGCTTCAAATTTTTGTGGGGTTGAGCCTTGAGTGGTTTAACATGCCGGGTGTTTCACAGGTAATACACCTGGTTGGAGTAGCAGTTTTGATCTGCGCTGAATTGCTCTACATCCTCATTCTAAGGTTCTCGAAAAAAAGAATTGATTGAGCTGTTTTACAGGTTAAAGTTTCTCTTTAAGTTTTTGGAGGAATAGCCTTACTTCCTGCAGATCCTTTTTTACTTCGGCTGATAGCGGTTCTGAATTTGCAATTTCATTCTCAGTTTCTTCGCCTTCCATAATTTTTTTAGCACCAGCTGTACTGTATTTCTTCTCCTGAATCAGTTCTTTAAGCTTCAGGATAAAAGTAATATCGTCTTCTTTATAAGTTCGGTTTCCAGCTTTATTTTTCCTGGGATTCAAATCATTAAAAATGGTCTCCCAGTATCGAAGTACATGCGGTTCTATGTCGGTGATTTCACTCACTTCACCGATTGAGTAAT
>CAZHUP010000003.1:0-59248 GCA_964535495.1 uncultured Rhodohalobacter sp. | reverse complement strand
AATGAAAGCATCACTCCCGCTTCTTTCAATGTATTGAACGCATATGCCCATCTTGCACGGTCGCCGATTCTCTCCTCCATCCAGCGCATATCATCAATTGCGTGGTAAGGCTGCATCTCTGCAATAATATTAAGTTCGGCAAGCTTGTCGGCAACCTCGGCATTACGTAAAACTTGTGTGTGAATCATTCTGAATCTCCGGTCTTGCTCTCCATTCGTTTCGATCGCGTGCTCGAAGAGAGTAATAAGTGAGTCCACAGCCTGATCTCCGATTGCATGAACCTGAGGCCACAGTCCATGAGCATCCGCTTGAGTAATTAACTCCTTCATGTTACCCTCAGGATACATCATTTGTCTCCAGCTTCCGCGCTCGCCCGTGGTTAGATAGGGCTCATAGAAACGGGCTGATGAATTTCCCATAATTCCATCCACAAATCCTTTCAGACCACCTATCTTCACCCATTGGTCACCAAATCCGTGCTCAATTCCAACTTCTGCCAGCTCTTCCCATTTATCGAGAGTTGGCCGGGCATAAATTCTGCTCGTCAGTTCTCCCCTTCGATTCAATTCCTGAAATACCCTCATCTGTTCAGATCCTGTAATATCATGAATTGTGGTTACTCCATGGCTTGCCAACCGTTCCAGTGCTATATGTGCTTCGGCTATACGCTGGTCTAAAGATTTCTCCGGTATTTCCCTTTGTATGATTGATGCGGCTTCGGGGTTCAAAACGCCTGTTGGTTCACCATCTTCGCATACTACACCTTCCCAGCTACAGTCTATATTAAAATCTTCAATCACCTTAGAGTTGACCAAATACTGCTCCCGGTCCCAGCGATTAAGCAGTACATATGTGTCTTCCGTAAGCTCATCTATATCTGTTTTATGAGGAGTCCACGGTACCCTTTCCTCAACATTACTTCCGGCAGCGCCCATCTCCCACTGCTCGTATGCTCCCCACAATCCACCTGTCATCCACATACCGGCGGGCAGACGATCCCTGGTTTCGGTGACACGCTCTCTCAACAACTCAGAATCAGAAACATCCAGCAGGTTGATTCCCATCAGCAGTTCACCGGCACGATTAAAATGGGTATGGTTATCAATAAATCCCGGGACAACCATTCCATCACCTGCATCAATAATCGTAGTTTCGTCACCGCGATAATTTCGAACTTCACTATAGTCTCCAACAGAAATTATTCTGTTTCCTTTAATTGCCAAAGCTTCTGCCACCGGTTGATCATCATTACCGGTCCATATTTTGTTGCCGGTGATAATTATATCAGCATCTTCTGCGCTTGAACAAGCGGTTAACAGTAATAAAGCTGATAGAATGAGCGTGGTAATTGATCTTTTCATTTGTAATGGAATGTTAAGATTAGATGACAAACAAATCATGCAATACTGAGTTTGCCTGTAATGGTTAAAAGGTTAAGCAGTATATAATTACCAATAAAAAAGCCTCCTTCCAAATATGAAAGGAGGCTCGATCATTAAACAAATCTACAATTCAGTGGCTACTTTACATCACCTGCCAATGATGTAGGTTTACTTATTACAGGCTGATCGGGATTAAACCGATCCGGAACCAGCATCACTACTATCGACACTTTGCCGGCACCGCCTCCAGACCCGATAGCGCGCATACCTGCCTCGGCCGCCATTTGCTCGGCATCACGGGAGGAAGTAATGAATGCGTCACCGGGGATAAATGAATCGCCCGGAATAAATGCATCACCCGGAATAAATGCATCACCGGGAATTGATCTTGAAATCAGCCTTCCAATCTGGTCGGCTCCTACCATGCGGCCGATGGCGGCCGGACGCTCTGAGAGACGAACCGGATAGCCGTTTTGGCCAACAATCCCCCTTTCACTTACCAAATACACCATGAGTTCACCCTCTTGTGGAGCTGTCGATTCACCTTCTACACCATCAATTTCCAAGTAAAGGTTTCCATTTTCAGCAATCCAGCCGGCGAGATCACTCGCAGAAACGCCCCGTTCACCTGCCCGCTGGACCAGCATATCATAACTCCCTCTGTTAAATTCAATCTGCAAGTTTAGATTTCTCTCTTCTGTCTGTGCATAGCCCTCGAGCGGAAGTGTAATTGCCAAAAGCAATCCTGTTAATAATGCCAAAACTTTTCTTCTCTTCATCCTGTCTCCATTCTTTATTTTTTAAATTTGTTATTCCATTTCCCCGAATAAGGCTCTAATAATCTATTACCTTACGGATACTAAAGAATACCTTCACACTCATAAGCGAGAGATCAAACAACTGACTGTCATCGCTCTCAAAAACCATTATATATAGAGATTGAATTATCTCTCCCACTATTCTACCACTACTCCCCACCTAGCAACCTTAGAAAAACACCTACGCAGTAATCGGCCTTTAGAAGCTAAAACAGACACTTTTCGACCTTACTGTGTTCTACTTAGAAAATTTCCATCCTTAAAAAACTTTTCCACTTGACAAATACAGAGGCTATGAGCTACATTGTGGGGAGAAGTGGGAGATAGTGGGGAATTAATTAGCAAGGTTCCCGTACCCGGTAAACGCCGGCTATCATTTAGTATTAGCAATCCAGACTCCGAGTAGCATCGAGTCTATAAACAGAGAAAACCCGTGCCAAGTTTTAAAGGGGAATTTGAACACAGTGTAGACAATAAAGGCCGTGTTGCTTTACCGGCTAAGCTACGCAAAATCCTCAAGCCTGAGGCCCAAGAGAGGTTTACCATATTGCGAGGCATCGAACCCTGCCTGTATCTCTACCCACAAGATGAATGGGAACTTGTTGAAGATAAGCTTTCTCGTACCAATGGTTTTTCCCGACGGGACCGAATCGTTAAACGAAATTTTCTACGATCTGCCGAAGATCTGGTTCTGGACAAACAAAACCGCATCTCTCTTCCATCCCACTTAATGGAATGGTCCGGAATTTCAGACAGTGCTATATTTATTGGCAGCGGCGAACTAATCGAAGTCTGGTCACCTGAAAAACTTGAAGAAGTTGACGCCGATCTGAGTTTTGAATCCTATCAGGACCTCTTTGAAGAGGTTATGAGCGGACTAAATGAAGGAGGCGATTAGATGACCGATTACTACGAACACACTCCTGTACTTCTTAACGAGTCCGTTGACTATCTGATTACAGATCCAAACGGCATATATATAGATGCAACACTTGGCGGTGGCGGTCACAGTAAGCTAATTCTGGAGAAGTTGGGCCCTGAAGGTCATCTGTACGGAATTGATCAGGATGCTGAAGCCCTGCGTGCTTCGGAAAAACGAATAGGTGATAGTGAAAGGTTTACGGCATTAGAAGGTAATTTTGGCTATCTCACTACACTCATACCGGCAGAGCATCATGGAAAAATAACCGGAATTTTATTCGATTACGGCGTTTCAACTCATCAAATCAAAGAGCCTGAAAGAGGATTTAGCTTTCAGCATGACGGGCCGTTAGACATGCGTATGAGTGCTATGAGCGGTGTTTCTGCGCACAGTGTTGTCAATGAATATGACTACAAGAAACTACGGGATGTAATTTTCCACTACGGTGAAGAGCGAATGAGTCGGCAGATCGCCCGAGAAATCATCAATCGCCGTCCCATCGAATCCACCGCAGAATTACGCGATGCCGTGGAAAGTGTAGTTAAAGGCCGATTTTCAATAAAATCGGTAGCGCGTGTATTTCAGGGAATCCGTATAGAGGTGAACCGGGAAATGGAGGTATTAAAATCAGCGCTTATTGACTCCCTCAAGCTACTCAAAGTAGGTGGCCGAATCGTTGCAATCTCCTACCACTCACTAGAAGATCGGTTGGTAAAACACTTCTTTAAAAGCGGAAATTTTGAAGGCCGGATAGAAAAAGATTTTTACGGAAAATCTCTCAACCCAATTGAACCTGTTACAAAGCAGATCATAACGCCGGGCGAAGAAGAGATTAAAGAGAATCCGGCATCACGCAGTGCTAAGATGCGCATTGCAGAAAAAATTAAGGAGGTGAATTGATGTATATCAAAACACCTATCAAAGAAAATACAAACGCTAAGCCCAATCGAAGAGGTATCTCGAATGGCAAACCCTCCGCCTGGAAATCAAAAAATTCACTGGGCAGTAATGGTTTTAAAGGCACTACAAACAGTTACGGGACACGTAAAAAAGAGCCTACTCAAAAAAAGAAATCTACCCTTCCGGCTTTTACCCCCTGGAAGGTTATACTCGTAAGCTTCTTGATTGGGGTTTGCGGGATTTTCTATATCGGCCATGTTTTCAGCACACAGCAAACACTACAGGAAGTGCGCCAGCTGGAAATTGAATTCAACAAAGTACAGCGGCAATATAACGCAACCCGACTGGAGTACGATCGGCTTATTGGACCTAAGGAGATCTACCAGCGAGCACGCCAACAGGGATATATCAATGCAGGACCTGCTGATCAAATAATAATCGTTAATCCTTAATTGCTTAGATGAACGAAAGAACTGCCATAATGGGACGTATGTTTTTGCTGTTGGGACTTCTGTTCCTGCTGCCTGCGGCCATTTTGCTGCAAATTTTTCGTGTAAATATGCTCGAAGGTGATGGTTTGAAAGAACTTTGGAGTAAGCAGGCTATAGATACAATTCCAATTTCTGCGCAGCGTGGAAATATTTTTGATGTAAACGGATCACTTCTGGCTACAAACAGCGTAAACTATAAAGTAGCAGTAGACCCGCATGCACCAAATACAACCCGCGACCAACTCAACACAGTTGCCAACGTGTTAAGTCAGCACACTGGCAGGTCTGCAACCTACTACCAGAATGTAATTCGAAATGCATCAACCAGATCCAGATATATCGTCTTGGAGCGAAGCATTCCTGTTTCTGCTTACGATGACTTAAGTGAACTTGGATTCCGAGGACTTATTTTAGAAGAAGAGTATCGACGTAATTACAATTTCGGGTCACTTTCAGCTCACACTCTCGGTTTTGTAAATCACAATATTGATGGAATGTCCGGTCTTGAAAATAGCTACAACACGCTGTTAAAAGGCACCGATGGGCTTCAGCAGGTACGTAAAGATCGAAATAACAGAATATTTGCTTATGTAGGTGCACCTCAAAAATTACCGAAACAGGGTTTGAATCTGCACACAACGATTGATGCCTACATCCAAGCTATTACAGAAGAGGAACTGGAGTCCGGAATAAAGCGCCATATGGCAAAATATGGAACCGCTATTGTGATGGACCCAAAAACAGGCGCGATAAAAGCACTGGCCAACTATCCAACGTACAACCCCAATCACCCCTCCTCTATCGACAGTGAAAATAGAAGAAACTACGCCGTTTCTGATATGATTGAGCCCGGATCGACTTTTAAACTTATTACAGCAATTGCAGCTGTAGAACAGGGAGTTGTCGACTTCGATGAAATTTTTGAAACTCCGGAAAATGGTCGCAGAATGATCCATGGACAGATAATGAGAGATCATGATCCATTGGGCAACCTGGACTTCAAGGGTGTGATAGCAAAATCTTCAAACATCGCCACATCCGAAATTGCAATGAGACTAAGGCCTGAAACACTCTACCAGTATGCCAGAAATATGGGCTTTGGAACTCCTACAAATATTGATCTGCCCAATGAGATGAGTGGCAGACTTCAGCGACCCTTTGAATGGAGCCGGGTTACACAACCTTGGATGTCTATTGGTTACGAGGTTCAGGTAACTCCTATTCAGATGCTTCAGGTTTACAGCGCATTTGCCAATAAAGGCCGGATGATGCGTCCCTACATTGTTGATAAAGTCACCGATGAATTTGGAAATGTTGTGGATCAGACAAAACCCAACATGGTTCGCCAAATAGCAAAAGAGTCTACTATTAAAAAACTTCTTCCGGTTTTTGAGGAAGTAGTAAGCGATTCGGGTACTGCGGGATGGGCAAGTGTAGAAGGTTTACGAATTGCGGGAAAAACCGGTACAGCTCAAAAGCTCGTAGACGGTCGCTATCAGGCATCTTACAGAGCTTCATTTGCCGGATTTTTCCCTGTAGATGATCCAAAATATGTGATGTTTGTTCTGCTTGACGAACCTCGTAGCAGTATTTACGGAGGGTTTACCGCCGGATCTATTTTTAAAGAAATAGCCACCCGTATTGCAGGATTGGATGATGATATTCACCGAAGCTTAATCAACGACAACATTGAAATAGCAGATACCAGAGTGATACCCAGAATTGAAGGTTTACACCGGGAAGATGCACGTCTGCTGCTCAGAAGCAATAATTTATCTGCAAACTATTCAGGTTCAGGAGATTACATAATTGAACAACATCCTGCCCCCGGAGAAAATATTAACGGAAACAGTTCCATAAAAGTGAAGTTGGGAAGTATGGATACCGACTCAATACCTGATGGATTTGCTGAAATTCCTGAACTCAGAAATATGAACATGAGACAGGCTACCACACTTTTATTATCCCGAGGGCTTGAAATTGAAACGATCGGATCCGGAACCATTTACACTCAATTTCCCCGCGCCGGAGATTTAATGAGAAAAGGACGAACAGTTACCGTGCGCGGAAGAGCCAGAACCATGCAGCAGGCAACCATAGCGGCAACAAACTAAATTAATGACCTACAACGAACTCATAGCATTTAGTAAACCTATAACCGTTCAAGGTGGGAAACCTGAACAGTTGGGTAAACTGTGTCTTGATTCAAGAAAGGTTGAGAAAAATGATGTTTTTATTGCCATTCGGGGCACTCAAACTGACGGGCACAATTTTGTAGCACAGGCCACAGAAAGTGGAGCAGCTGTGATTATTGTTGAACAGGATACTGTTCCTACTAAAAAAGAAGCCGTTCTGAAGGTTGAAGACACCAGAGAACTACTCTCACCACTTGCTCAACGCATGGCCGGTGACCCCGCTAAAAAAATGACCAACATTGCTATTACAGGTACCAATGGGAAGACAACCGTTGCTACACTGGTTTGGCAAATTTTAACAGAATTAGGCGAAAATGCTGCACTTTTCGGCACTGTTTCCAAAAGAATAAAAGATAAAGTGTTAGACAGCCGGCTAACTACCGCAGATCCCGTAGAGCTTGCTTCAGATATGAAACGAGCCGTTGATGAAGGCTGTAACTACCTGATAATGGAAGTCTCATCGCACGCGCTTCATCAAAAACGGGTATCAGGAATTCCTTTTGAGGTAGCCGCATTCACAAATCTGAGTCTGGATCATCTCGATTACCACTCCTCAATGAGTAACTACGCGGATGCAAAGAAAATTTTGTTTGATTCACTGCCATCAACAAGCTGGGCCATTATAAATGCAGATGATGAGTTTGCCAATTACATGGTAAAAGACACAAAAGCCAAGATCATCGATTTTTCATTTGAAGGTAAAGGGCAGATTCGAGCCGAAATTTTAAAAACTTCGCCCGATCAAACCGTGATTGATACTGAAGGTGTCAAATTTTTCACTTCGCTTGTAGGAAAATTTAACTCCTATAATGTTGTAGAATCTCTATTAATTGGTACCAGCCTTGGTTACGATGGTAAACTTATTGCTGATACCATACCGGCCTGTAAGGGCGCAGAGGGCAGGCTTGAAAAGGTAACTCCACAATCCGGTTCCAAAAATCATCCCCTTGTTTTTGTTGATTACGCACACACACCTGATGCGCTTGATAATGTTGCTTCCACCCTTTCAGAACTGAAGCAAGAGAATCAAAAACTGATCATCCTTTTCGGGTGTGGTGGTGATCGTGATAGATCAAAACGGCCTGAAATGGCTAAAATCGCTGAAAAGTATGGAGATGAAGTAATTGTAACTTCCGATAATCCCCGCACTGAAGATCCGGTGAAGATTATAGAGGATATTGAAACCGGCTTTAGCTCTTCTTTCTCCTACAAATCTATCGTTTCTAGAAAAGAGGCCATCCATACAGCGATCTCTGCAGGCAATCGCAACACCATCATTTTGATTGCAGGAAAGGGT
Source organism: uncultured Rhodohalobacter sp. (assembly GCA_964535495.1). Taxonomy (GTDB): domain Bacteria; phylum Bacteroidota; class Rhodothermia; order Balneolales; family Balneolaceae; genus Rhodohalobacter. Next base: position 51,243 of record CAZHUP010000003.1, on the reverse strand, counting down.
CACGAAACCTATCAGGAGATCAACGGAATACGCAATCATTTTGATGATCGCGAAGAAGCTCGCGAAGCCCTGGCAATGGTAAACCGAAATGAAAAAACCGGGGAGGATAACTGATGCTGTACGCACTACTCGACTGGTTAAATCAACAATACTCTCCGCCCGGATTCGGTGCTTTCGACTTTATTACTACACGAACAGCCCTCGCTGCTGTTACCTCTCTGATCATCAGTTTGATCATCGGTAGAAAAATGATCCACTGGTTACAGAAACTTCAACTCAAAGAGGTGATCCGAGAGGATATTGGTTTGGATTCACATCTTAGCAAGGCAAATACACCCACAATGGGTGGTGTCATTATCATTTTAGCTACGCTTATCCCTGCCCTGCTTTGGATGGATATGAACAGTATCTACACCTGGATGATCGTATTTGTGATGTTTATTCTAGGTGTTGTTGGTTTTATTGATGACTACATCAAAGTTGTGAAAAAAGACAAATCAGGTCTACACGGCTGGTTTAAAGTTGGAGGTCAGGTATTTGTGGGACTTGTTTTGGGTGCTGCTCTCTACTTCTGGCCCGCTTTTGAGGATTTTAACACTCTTTCTACCGTCCCCTTCCTGAAAGACGTAAACATTGATTATGCATTTTTTGGTGAGGAGTATGGATGGCTAATCTATATACCTCTGGTGATTTTCATCATAACGGCTGTAAGCAATGCCGCTAACCTGACCGACGGCCTGGATGGGTTGCTTTCAGGAACTTCCGCAATCGCAGGAGTAATTTTAGGAATTTTTGCTTACGTATCCGGCCGCGTTGACTTCTCTAACTTTCTAGACATTATCTATTTACCCGGCTCGGGAGAGCTTACAATTTTCGCAGCTTCACTGGTAGGCGGCTGTCTTGGATTCTTGTGGTACAACTCTCATCCGGCATCCGTGTTTATGGGAGATACCGGCTCATTAGCTATCGGTGGTGCACTGGGAGCACTTGCCCTTATGATTCACAAGGAGCTATTACTGCCAATTATTTGCGGAATTTTTGTGGTTGAGACGCTATCAGTGATTATACAAACAAGCTATTTCAAATATACAAAGAGAAAATTCGGTGAGGGTCGCAGAGTCTTTTTGATGACACCAATCCATCACCACTATGAAAAGAAGGGATGGGCCGAGTCCAAAATTGTAGTTCGATTCTGGATCATCGCCATCTTGCTGGGAATTTTGAGTCTTTTAACTCTCAAACTCCGATGATAGACGTTAGAAACAAACATATCACCATTGCAGGAGCTGCACGAAGTGGAGTGGCCGCAGCAATCCTTCTGAAACGGAAAGGAGCCATCCCTTTTCTATCGGATGCGGGCAAGGTGAATGCCGATTTTGCTAACACTCTTCGTGAAGAGGCTATTGAGTTTGAAGAAAATGCCCACTCTGAAAAAGCAATGCAGGGCGATTTTCTTGTGATGAGTCCCGGCGTACCTACATCTTCTCCAATTGCACAGAGATATTTAAGTGATAAAAAGTCGGTCTTTTCGGAGATCGAGATGGCATCATGGTTCAATCGCTCCCCAATTGTGGCTGTAACAGGAAGTAATGGAAAAACTACAGTTGTAAACTGGATGCATCACACGTGGAAAACTGCCAATAAGGAGTGTATTGTAGCCGGAAATATCGGTTATGCATTTTCAGAACTGGTGGAACAGACAAGTGAAAATAAAGATCTGCTGCTTGAGGTTAGCAGTTTTCAGCTGGATCACATCGAGGGATTCCGGCCGACGGTAGCCGTCATTTTAAACATCACACCGGATCATTTAGACCGGTACGATCACAACTTCGAAAAATACGCGACTTCAAAATTCAGAATCACGGAAAATCAAACTTCTGAAGACTGGTTTATCTACAACGCCGATGATTTAATGATTTCGGGTTTTGCAAAAAAGCTATCCAAAAAGGAGAATACTCCCAACATGTTGGCTTTTTCTTCAGAATCTGAAGTAAAAAATGGCGCTTTTGTTCAAAATGGACAGATAGTTTTACGACTTGATCAAAAAGAGGAGATCCTCATGAATATTGATGATATCGCACTTCCCGGAAAACACAATTTAAGTAACGGTATGGCTACTGCACTTGCAGCCAGGGCCTCAGAAATTAAAAATGAATATATCCGCGAAAGTCTGCAAAGTTTCGAGGGTGTAGAGCACCGTCTGGAATACGTACGAACTTATAACGGTGTAAAGTACATCAACGACAGCAAGGCGACCAACATCAATGCTGTTTGGTTTGCACTGGATAGCTTCAATGTTCCTGTCGTTCTAATTCTTGGTGGACGCGATAAAGGAAATGATTATCTCGAGCTTGAGAGCCAAATCCGCGAGAAGGTACATACAATCGTAGCGATTGGTGAAGCGAAAGAATCGATTAAAGAACAGTTAAAAGATACTGTACCAAATTTGATTGGAGCAGAATCTATGAAAGAAGCCGTCAAGAGTGCATCCAATGTGGCAAAACGGGGTGAAATCGTACTTCTGAGCCCGGCCTGCTCCTCTTTTGACATGTTTGACAATTATGAGCACCGCGGAAAAGTATTTAAACAATCAGTCTTAGAACTCTAAAAACAGAACTGAATAGAGAATTGTATTATACCACACCAAATAGCAAAGTAGGATCAATCTTCGGCACAACACGCGAAGAGCTTGACACTCCTGTACAGGGAAGTGACAGAACTATCCTTGTCTGTGTATTTATGCTGATGATGGTAGGTGCAATCGCAGTCTACTCCTCCATCGCCTATTTCGCTCAAACCCATAACACCACTGCCGGTTCGCTGGTGTTTAGCCACGTGGTAAAACTGGGAATTGCTTTTATCGCAATGATCTTGGCTTCAAAAATGAACTACAGAGTGTTAGCCCGCTTTAGCCGAATTGCGGTTGTTTTTAGCTGGATTTTATTAATCGCCGTTATGATTTACGGGGACCTGGTATTTGGCGCCCGGCGTTCCCTCTCGATAGCCGGATTTTCGTTTCAGCCATCTTCTTTTGCTGCTATGGCTCTTATTCTCCACGTTGCTGTACTGCTTCATGAAAAACAGGAGTATATCAAAGATTTTAAACGTGCTTTCATCCCGATATTAATCTGGGTGACTATAACATGCTTCCTGATTGCACTTGAGGATTTCAGCAGCGCTGCGCTTCTGATGGGGATTTCAATCTGTATGATGTTTGTGGGTAGAATCAGTTCTGTACAGCTTTTTGGTTTGATTTTGATCGGTTTGGTGGGAGGTACTGCGCTGGTATTAAGTTCAGCAGAACGAACCAGTCGCGTCACAAACTACATTACACAGGTGAAAGACATTAATAGCGAACGGCTTGAATCGAACAGCGGATATCAGGCTCAGCAGGCTCATATTGCAATAGCTCGTGGAGGTTTAATAGGCGTTGGAATCGGGAAAAGCACTCAACGCGATTTTCTCCCTGCACCTTACAATGACTTTATTTTTGCCATCATTGCTGAAGAGTACGGTATAATCGGTTCATCGGCAGTGATGCTCATTTTCATCATCATTCTCTACCGTGGTATTGGGGTTATCGCACGCCATTCGCCGGATGTACTTGGAACACTGATGGCACTTGGAGCCACTCTTATGATTACACTCTACGGTTTTGTAAATGCAGCTGTAGCAACAGGTTTATTTCCGGTTACCGGGCTTCCAATGCCATTTATCAGTTACGGTGGAACCAGCATGCTATTTGCCGGAGTGATGGTTGGAATTTTACTCAATATTTCGAAACACAACAGACAGATTCAAAACACATTTTACAACGGTTAATGACAACTGATACAACGAACATATCATCCACAGACACCCGCACAGCTGCGGCAGAACCCATTCGGGTTTTGCTGGCAGCCGGCGGTACTGGTGGACACGTCTATCCGGCGATCGCCATTGCGGATGCTCTTCGCAAGATAGATCCCCGTGCTGAGATTTTGTTCGTAGGTACACGTGACCGTATGGAATGGGAAGCAGTTCCAAAATCCGGATATGACATCAGAAGCGTTTGGATAAGTGGATTTCATCGGCGATTAACACCGCAAAACCTGCTTTTCCCATTCAAACTACTGACGAGCATTGTGCAAAGTTTTTCTATCATCAAAAATTTCAAACCGGATGTGATGGTTGCCTGTGGCGGATTTGCTGCCGGCCCTATTGGCTGGGTTGCTTCAAAGTTGAGTATTCCGATTGTGATTCAGGAGCAGAACAGTTATCCGGGAGTAACAAACAGACTTCTGGCCAAACATGCTGTTTCCATTTTCACAGCATTTGATGATGCAGAAAATTATCTCCCAGAGGGGAAAATTATGCTGAGCGGAAATCCGGTAAGAAATCAACTCAAACAGAGTGATTCTTCAGCGGCTCGTAAAGTATTTGGCTTTAATTCTGAGGCACCTGTCCTGTTGATTTTAGGCGGAAGCGGTGGAGCTCTTGCTCTTAATAATATTATGCAGAAAGAGCTTAATCATCTACACAATGAAGCCGGTCTTCAAATCATCTGGCAGTGTGGTAAACGATATTACGATGAACTTAATGAACAGATTGATACGAATATTTATCCAAATTTAAGACTAACACAATTTATTGACGACATGCAGGCTGCATATAGTGCCGCAGATTTGGTTGTAACAAGAGCGGGAGCCAGTACCTGCAGCGAGTTGATGATCCTTGGTCAGCCTGCAATTTTTGTACCCTCTCCCAATGTTGCGGGAGATCACCAGGCAAAAAACGCTAAATCGATGGTTGAAGCCGAGGCCGCTGAACTTTTAGCCGAATCTGATCTGGATGAGAAATTTTCAGAGACCGTTACAAATTTAATTAATGATGATGATCGGTTACAGAGAATGAGTAAAGCAATGAAATCTCTTGCAAAACCCAATGCAGCCAATACCATCGCAAAAGAAATTTATACACTTGCACAGAAACAGACCAATGAGTAATAAGATTCAAACACAACCCGTATTTGGCCGAACCAAACAGATCCACATGGTGGGGATTGGAGGGATTGGTATGAGCGGGATTGCCGAAATTCTTCTGCTTCGTGGTTACAACGTAACCGGTTCAGACAGCAATCTGAGTGATACCACTGAGCGATTGGAAGAGCTTGGAGCCAAAATTTTTAAAGGCCACAACGCCTCCAATATAGAGGGCGCGGATGTAGTGGTTTACACCAGCGCCGTAAAAGCTGAAGAAAATGAAGAGACCAAAGCAGCATTAACCGCTCAAATTCCGGTCATCAAGCGATCTGAAATGCTGGCTGAGCTGATGAGAATGAAGTACGGTATCGGCATAGCAGGCACGCACGGAAAAACAACCACAACTACCCTGGCCGGGCATGTCGTGCAGGATGGTAATTTTGATCCCACTATCATTGTGGGCGGGCGTGTACACAGTTTTGATAAAACCAATGCAGTTGTAGGTAAAGGGGACATTGTAATTGTTGAAGCAGATGAGTTTGACCGAACATTTCTGCGCCTGTCACCATCATTGGCCGTTATTACAAATATTGAAGCTGAACATCTGGATATCTACAAAGATCTGGAAGACGTAAAAGAAGCGTTCATTGAATTTGCCAACAAAGTACCTTTCTACGGAGCAGTAATCGTCTGTCTGGATGATCAGAATGTAAGAAGCATTCTGCCTGATATTGAGCGTAGGACTATCACATACGGGTTCACTCCTCAGGCCGAAGTACGTGCTGTAAATGTTGGACAAAAAGGTTTTAAAAGTACATTTAAGGTTCTTTACAAGGAAGAACCGATCGGAGAAATTGAGTTGATGGCACCGGGAGACCATAACATCAAAAATGCACTGGCCGCAGTTGCCATTGGCCTCGAGCTTGGAATGGAGTTTGAGGATATCAAAAAAGGTCTCGAACGATTCAAAGGTGTTTTCCGACGATTCCAGCCTAAAATGGATGAGAAGAACATATTGGTAATCGATGACTATGCCCATCACCCTACGGAAGTTCAGGCAACTATAAAGGCAGCCCGACGGGGTTGGGAAGACAGACGGATTGTTGCTGTATTCCAGCCACACCTCTATTCGCGCACTCAAGAAATGCACCAGGAGTTTGGATTATCATTCTTTGATGCAGAAGTGCTGGTTGTTACAGATATCTACCCTTCCAGGGAAAAACCGATAGAAGGCGTAACCGGAAAGCTGATTGCAGATACAGCAAAAACGTATGGCCATCGAGATGTGCACTACGTGCGAGACAAACGGGACTTACCATCACGACTGACCAGCATTGTTGAAGATGGAGATATCGTAATCACTATGGGTGCCGGTGATATTTACAAGTTTGGCGAACAGTTTACTGAAATGATTAAACAGAAATAGATCTCTTTTTGAGCAAAAATAAATCACATAGCAAAAAGAAAAATAGCGGCCCTAAGCGGCCGGTAACCCTCATTGCCGGAATCTTCTTTATTGTTGGACTGGCAGTATTGGGTGGGTACTACTTTGAGCAGAATACCCGCATTACCGATGTAGATTTTTCCGGTTATCACTTTACATCTTCTGATGACCTCGAGGCTACAATTGCAGAAATCACTCCTGTTGGTATGCTGGCAGACAGTTTAGATTATGGTGCACTAATACACGCTGTAAGAACTCTGCCCTATGTAGAAGATTTAAACATAACGATGGGTTTTCGCGGAAAGCTTCAGTTCAATATTACCGAACGAAAACCTTTGGCGCTATTGATTGATGGCAGCAGAAGAAGCTATGTAGCTGAAGGTGGAATCAGGCTGCCAATCATACCTGAAAAAACAGAGGATGTACCACTGGTATATGGTTTTCCTGCCGAACCGCTCAGTGATACACTGAAAACGGAAGCATTCCGACAGGTTGAAGACTTTTTGATCGCGGCTCGAGAAAATCGCTTTGGATGGATTACCATCAGCGAAGTGGCGTGGAACGAACGTGAAGGAGTAGTAGCCCTCACTGCAGAAAACGGAGTAAAACTGCTGTTTGGTCATTCGGATTTTGAAACACGACTAAAACACTGGCAGGCATTTTATGGTGAAGTGATCTCGACGAAGGGAATCGGGGCATTTCGCCAGATCGACCTCCGGTTTAGAAACCAGGTGGTCACCAAAGAATAGTAACCCCAATAACACTGATTTAGCAATCAACAAGACAAGCAGGTAAGACTTATGGAAATAGAAAATGAAAATGAACGAATTGTAGTAGGCCTCGACATAGGCACCACGAAAGTTTGTGCAGTAGTGGCCTCCATCGATGAACAGGACAGAATTCATATCCTGGGTGTTGGCAAAGCCCCAAGTGAAGGTTTGAACCGGGGTGTGGTAGTAAACATCGACAAGACGGTTCAGGCGATTAAAACCGCTGTAGAGCAAGCTCAGCTCGCCTCCGGTATCGAAGTGAATTCTGTAAATGTTGGCATTGCGGGCGATCATATCCGAAGTATCCGAAGTAAGGGTGTGATTACCATCAACAATAAGGATAAAGAGATTACAGTACAGGATGTGGAGCGTCTGCTTGAAGACTGCCAGCGCATCATGCTGCCGCCTGATCAACAGATACTGCATGTGATACCACAGGAGTTTGTGGTTGACGGTCAGGACGGTATCAGCGATCCGGTAGGTATGAGCGGTATCCGTATGGAAGCCGAAGTTCACATTATCACCGGACTGGTTTCTGCCGCAAAAAATCTCTACCGATGCGTGGAGCGTGCCGGTTTTGAGGTGGCAGATATCATTCTTGAGCCGCTTGCAAGTTCATACGCCGTACTTGACGATGAAGAGAAAGAGGCCGGAGTGGTTCTGGTTGATATCGGTGGCGGAACAACCGATCTGGCTGTTTTTCAGGATAACACCATTCGTCACACAGCAGTTATAGCCATTGCCGGTAAAAAAGTTACGGACGACATTCGTGTCGGACTGTCCGTTCTCGACGATCAGGCAGAAAAACTGAAGCAGCAGCACGGTGAGTGTTTTGTAGATATGATCGAGGAAGATGAGTCGATTACGATACCGGGAATTGCAGGACGACCACCCAAAGAGATTACAAAATCTATTCTGGCCAAGATCATTCAGGCCCGAATGGAGGAAATTTTAGAGATCATCGCCATAGAGGTAAAACGCAGCGGTTATGCTGACTCACTTAGCGCCGGTATTGTACTGAGTGGTGGCGGAGCTCTGATCAAGAACATCTGCCCCCTGGCCAATGAGGTTCTGGGGATTGATGCTAAAATCGGGAAACCATTAGGACTCTCAGGAGGCCTGATAGAGGAGGTTAACAGCCCGATGTACGCAACCAGCGTGGGTCTAGTAATTCACGCTATAAAATCCGGAGGTCCGGAGAACCAAGCTATCGTGCCATCATCCACAAAAGGTTCAGGTGTGGAAAAAGTGATGAACAGCATCACACAGCGCATGAAGAGCTGGTTTAGAGAACTCTGATCGAAGGATATCTGAACAGTGAGAAATAATAAATAGCAGTCTAAAAACTACACACATTAGCAATCATAAATAAGGAGTAATCATGGAATATAATAACACACGCTTTAGCTTCGACGAGAAAGGTCAGGATAATGCGAAAATTAAAGTCATCGGAGTCGGTGGCGGAGGCGGAAACGCCATCAACAATATGATCCGTAAAGGATTGGACAGCGTTGAATACATCGCACTTAATACTGACGCACAGGCACTGAAAAATAACTCGGCCGATTTGGCGATCCAGGTTGGATCGAATCTTACATCCGGACTGGGAGCAGGCGCACGACCCGAAATTGGACGGGAAGCAGTTGAAGAGAACCGACATGAAATTGATGAAGCGGTCGATTCGGCTGATATGATTTTTATCACTGCCGGTATGGGTGGTGGTACAGGTACAGGTGGAGCACCGGTTGTAGCCGGCATCGCCAAACGAAAAGGAATCCTTACTGTTGGAGTGGTTACAACTCCATTCCAGGTTGAAGGAAAAGTTCGGATGAAATATGCCCTTGAAGGTATTACCGAACTGAAAAAGAATTGTGATACGGTCATCGTAATACCTAACGAACGTCTTCTCGATATATCTGATGAGAACACATCCCTGATGGAAGCCTTTGAACAGGCCAATCACGTACTCTATAACGCAACTCGCGGTATTTCAGATCTTATTTTAATGCCGGGTCTGATCAACCTTGACTTTGCTGATGTTCGCACAACGATGATTGACGGTGGGGCAGCCATTATGGGCTCAGCCACAGCAAGCGGACCCGACAGAGCTGAAATTGCAGCGCGTGAAGCGATCAACTCTCCCCTTCTTGATGGAGTGAGTATTCGCGGAGCACGCAATGTATTAGTAAACATCTCTGCAGGCGCCAATCTGGGAATGCGTGAAACCACAACGGCAACCAGCATCATCCAGCAAGAGGCCGGTGACGATGCTGAAATCATATTGGGTACGGTACTCGATGACGCATTTGAAGATGAACTGCGTGTAACGGTCATAGCAACCGGCTTTGAACTGAGCGAAGACAAAACAAAAGCTCGAGTAGCACCCAACAAGAATAGCGAGCCGATATTAAAAACCAAGAGTACAAACCTGCCTAAGGCAAGTGATATTGCTCAGCGTCGCAGCAGTTCACTGGATGGACCGTACTACAAAGGTGAAAAGAACCTCAAAAACCTCGACACACCGGCCATTCACCGGAGAGAGGTTAAACATATGCGTTCACAGGAAGAGGTGCAGGCAGACGACGATATGCAGCACCGCGAATCTATTGAACGTAAAAAGGCAAGTAATGATAACACCAGGGTTTCAAACAGGGAAGAGCGCATTGACAAGCGTGACACCGAACAACCCGCATTCTTACGAAAAATCATGGACTAATCCGCTTGCCTGAACCGGATTTATGATTGCTATAAAACCATAGATAGGCTTTCTCTGCCTATACTATAGATTGCTAAATCAAAAAGGAGTTCCTTTGACCGGGGCTCCTTTTCTTTTTTTTATTGCACATCTTGCCTCAAATACCTCATCACCTGATTTAAAATTTCCAAAGCATATATTGATAACTACGATCCACAGCGCATTCTGAGTCAAATGGATATGAGTAGGATTGATCTTTTTGCAGACTAAGGTGAAATTGGTGAGGTGATTGCTCCTGCCGAAGAAAAGTGCCCGACTGTTTTGAGGCAAGACTTAACCGGTTAATGCTCATAAATCATTTTTCGGGTCATGCCGCCATCAATTACAATGTTTTCCCCGTTGATAAAATCATTCTCAGGGTCTGATAAAAAGAGACAGGCCCTTGCAATATCTTCCGGTTTTCCCACTCGTTTAGATGGATGCTGCTCATGATCAATATCTCGAAGTTTTTCGTAATCACCGGTGTGAATCCAGCCCGGACTTATGCAGTTTACCGTGATGTTTTCTTCTGCGTATGATACAGCCTGTGCATGTGTGAGTGCCAATAACCCCCCTTTTGAAGCGGCATACGCTTCCGAGTTCTTTTCCGACATTTGGGCACGCGTTGAGGCGATGTTAATAACAGACCCTTTATCGTTTTTCTTCATATGTGAAGCAACTTCACGAGTCAGAAGAAAACTTGCCCTCAGATTTGTATTCAATATCTGATCCCATTTTTCTACGGATAACTCATTAGGACGAACAAATTCAGAAATCCCCGCATTATTAATCAGAACATCTATTCTTTCATATCTCTTAAGAGTATCCTTTACTAAATTTATAATCGATAATGGATCTGATACATCACAGTAGATGAACTGAGCCTGCCTGCCCTCGCTTAACAGCTCATCCTGAAGTGCACTTCCGTTCTCTTTATCCAGATCGGCAATCACAACATTGTAGTAATTCAATGCAAAAGCCTTGGCAACGGCTTTACCGATTCCATTCGACGCCCCTGTTACGATAACTGTACGATTCATAAAACTGATTTTTTATGTTTGGTCACTATGATGGACTGTTCAATATCGTAAAAGTCCTGCTTAATAAAAGGTTCCGAGCCCTAGTCGACTCCGTCGAAACGATATAAAAAGATGTTAATCAGATTATGCAGAAATTCATTAATTCCCCTCTAGATCTCTTCGCCAGCCGGCGGGAGAATTCATCTTTATCAATTAAACTGAGGGTTTCAATAATCATTTTTAAAATCCTATAAAAAAACCCGAGACAGAAATCTGCCCCGGGCTTTATGTTCACCCCAAACAATGAACATTGCATTAACGAACATTATATGTTTACTCTATATCCCAGGTGTTTCCACTGTTGAATAGATCACTTACGCTTTTTAATGACGTGTTTTCGCGAACTGATGCAATACGATCGTGTACTGTTTTATCGAAATTGGGTTTATCCACTTTTCGTATAACTCCCATCGAAACGGGAAACTCAGGCAGTTCCAATTTGGCAAGAGCCAGCTGTAGTGCCGAATCTGATTCATGGGCATCATGCTTCAAAAACGTCGAATCGTTTTCATCATACGGTGCTTTTTTCAGCTTCATTCCTTCCAGCTTTAAACCGTACTGCTGATCTTTTCCAAATACCATCGGTTTTCCATGCTCCAAAACGAGTTGGTTATCATCTTTGGTCTCTTTTCCGGTAATCTGTTCATGGATGCCATCGGTAAAGATTACACAGTTCTGGAGTACCTCTATCACAGATGTGCCTTTATGGCGATAGGCTTCCATCATCACCTCTTCCATTAATTTCGGATCTTTATCGGGTACGCGGGCAAAAAATGTAGCTCCGGCCCCTATTGCTACTTCACCGATATTAAAGGTGTTTTCGTAATTCCCTTCAGGTGCAGTTTTGGTTTTTGTACCTTCCGGAGTTGTTGGTGATGATTGACCTTTCGTCATTCCGTAGATCTTATTGTTAAAGATGATAATGTTAAGATCTATATTTCTACGACATGCGTGGATAAAATGGTTTCCACCAATTGCCATACAGTCACCATCACCCGTGGAAACCCAAACATTCAGATTTGGATTAGCCAGTTTAGCCCCGGTTGCTACGGATATGGCGCGTCCGTGGATTGAGTGAATTCCGTAGGTGTCCAGGTAGTAGGTAATACGGGAAGAACAGCCAATACCGGATACACTCAGAAAATCCTCCTTCTTATGATCCATCTGGGCAAACGTTTTTTGCATATTGGCCAAAATCATATAATCACCACAGCCCGGGCACCAGCGTACATTCTGGTCGCTCGCAAAATCCTTTCGGGTCAGTACGGTTGGTAGTTCTTTTACGTCAGTCTGCATAACTAATTTGTTAAGGTATTAATGATTTCAGCTTTGATTTCAGAAGTAAAGAATGGCTGCCCCTGAATCTTGTTGAATTTTTTATAGTTAAACTTCGGAAACTTAGTTTTCAGATAATTTGCAAACTGTCCGTTGTTTAACTCACATACCAGAATCTGATCAAAACGACTGAAAACATCTTCAGTATTCTCAGGCAGAGGATTGATGTAGTTGAAATGTGTAAATCCAATATTCTCCTCACCCTCATCCAACAGATCCGTTACGGCCGTATTGATCGCACCGTGTGTGCTACCCCAGCCAACAACCAATAGTTTTCCTGATTGAGCACCAATTACGCGCTGTTTAGGAAGTTTTTTTGCAATTCGTGCAATCTTCTCTTCACGAATCTTGGTCATCTTCTCGTGATTTTCAGGCTCATAGGTCAGATTTCCAGTATCAATCTGCTTTTCCAGACCACCAATACGATGCTCAAATCCCTTATCTCCGGGACCTTTCCAGTAGCGGGTTAAGAATTCAGAATCACGCATATAAGGTTGCCAATCTTCCGGTTTCCCATCATATTCCCTGATTTTAATATCCGGCAGATCTCCGTTCTGAGGAATTCTCCACGGGCTTGTTCCACTGGCCAGATACGTATCAGACAGAAGAATTACAGGTGTTGAGTGTTCCATGGCAAAACGGGCCGCTTCATAACTGTAGTTAAAACAGTCATCCGGTGAACTTGCCGCAATTACCATAAGCGGTGCATCACCATGGCGTCCGTAAAGAGCCTGATTCAAATCACTCTGTTCTGTTTTGGTAGGCAATCCGGTAGACGGCCCGGCACGCTGTACATTCACAACTACAAGTGGAACTTCTGCAATAACAGCCAAACCAAGCGCTTCTGACTTAAGGGAAAGTCCGGGACCTGATGTAGATGTAATTGAGAGGTTACCGCTAAATGATGCCCCAATTGCAGCACAAACTGCGGCAATTTCATCTTCCGCTTGAAAGACAATGGCTCCCAAATCTCTACGTGCAGATAGTTCATGCAAAACTTCAGAAGCCGGTGTAATCGGATATGAACAGAGAGACAGCTTTCTTCCACTGTTTTCTGATGCCGCCAATAATCCCCAGGCAATGGCTGTATTCCCATCAATATTACGATATGTTCCTTTCTGCATTTTTGCAGGCGGAATAATAATTGATGTACCTATAATCTCAGTATTCAGGGCAAAATTAAACCCGGCCTCCAAAGCAAGTTTATTTGCCTCGATAAGAACCGGTTTTTTGCTGAACTTCTTCTCAATAAATTTGATAAGGTTATCGAGAGGACGGCCAAACATGTAAGTTACCATGCCCAAAGCGAACATGTTCTTACTTCTTGTCATTGCCTGATTCTCCAGGCCCAAATCCTTCAGGGCTTCTTTTGTCAGAGATGTAGCCGGTGCTTCAATAACTTTATACTCATCAAGAGAGTTGTCTTCTAACGGATTTTCATCATATTCCGCTTTTTTAAGATTTCGTGATGTGAAGCTATCTTTATCAGCAATAATAGATCCGCCTAACTTTAAAAAACTCAAATTAGCTTTTAAAGCTGCCGGGTTCATTACTACAAGTACATCTACTTCATCTCCGGGCGTATAAATTTCCGTTCCGCCAAATTGAATCTGAAAACTCGATACACCACTTACACTACCTTGTGGTGCCCGAATTTCGGCCGGGAAATCGGGAATGGTTGTCAGGTCAAGACCGGCCTGACCGGATGCTTGAGAAAACATATCTCCCGTTAACTGCATACCATCACCGGAATCACCAGAAAACCTTACAACCACCTTTTGCATGGTTGGTGTCAATACATTTTTAGCCATGTGCCTGAGTGTTTAATTTATTATTTGAAGAAGTTTACCCTTCATATCGATTAACCGTGAAGGAATGATTGTCTTTCTAACAGCACTTCTTCACTCTCCTCATGCTCCGGATGGGTAATAATACAGTCTGGTACAGGACAGAAAGCAACACACTGCTCCTCGTCATGGAAGCCTTTACACTCGGTGCATTTATCAGTGACAATAAAGTAGAACTCGTCTGAAAGCGGTTCCTGCATATCATCTGCGTCAACTTCATTTCCGTTCTGAAGTGTAATACTTCCGGAGAGGCTTGTTCCTTCTGCCATATTCCATTCTGCACCCGGTTCGTAAATTGCCTGGTTCGGGCATTCAGGTTCACACGCTCCGCAATTGATGCAAGTATCTGTTATAAAGAGAGCCATAGTTCTATATGTTTAGTTGAAAATTAAAATCTTATTTTGGGTTTAAATGCTCCAATATGAGTCTTAAATCGATCTTTTTTATATTAATAGATATTTAGACAAAAAACTCTAATTAAAAGTAGTGAAATTTGTCCCAGCTTCCAATAACATCAAGTCGTCAGTGGTTAATTTAGATTCACTATAGATTAGGAACAGGGACCTATCTCTGATACTTATGTTTAATGCCAACTTAAATTACCTTTTACTATTTGATATCTTCCATTCTGAAACCTTGAAGGATTTTAATGTAGTTGGCCCGCTCAAATGCACTTGGATCTGCAACTGAAGCTGAACTCATAGCCCCTTTCATCTCCTCTACAGATTGATACTCCTTCTCCTCCATCCACACTTTCATCTCACTAAGCATAAATTTAAGTGCATCCGGCCCGCCATAAAGCAGAGCTGAAGCCATCATGGCTACGTCAGCACCCGCCAAAATCATCTTAATCACATCGTGTGCAGTATGGATTCCGGTTGTTGCCGCCAAACTTCCTTTAATATGAGGTCTCAGCATAGCAATCCAGCGCAGTGGCAGACGCTTTTCAAATGTGCTGCTCAGGTTCAAATTTGGATTTACATCCATTGCATCCAGGTCGATGTCCGGTTGGTAGAACCTGTTAAAAAGTACCAAGCCATCTGCACCGGCACTCTCCAATCGAGTGGCCATATTAGCAAATGCGCTGAAGTACGGGCTTAATTTCACAGATACAGGTATGGTGACTGCTTCTTTCACCGCTTTCAGATCATTGATATACATCTGTTCTACTTTCTCTGATGAAAGTGTCGGATCGGCCGCGATGTAGTAGATATTCAATTCAATGGCATCCGCTCCTGCATCCTCCATTTTTTTGGCATACGCCATCCATCCACCTTCCGAAACACCGTTCAAACTGGCAATAACCGGGATGTCTACCGTCTTTTTGAGATTTTGAATCTGCTCCAGGTAATCTTCTGCATGCAGATTGTGGTACTCATCCGGTTCCGGAAAATAGCTAATTGCTTCGGCATAGCTTTCTCCCGACGTTGTGAGAAAATGATCCATCGCCTCGTTTTCACGAGTAATCTGTTCCTCAAACAGTGAGTACATGACCAGAGCCGATGCTCCGGCATCTTCAAGTTGTTTTGCGGTGTCCAGTTCACTTGTCAATGGTGATGCTGACGGAACAAGCGGATTCTTAAGGGTCAGTCCAAGATATTTCGTCTCTAAATTCATAAAGCGTTCTGTTTTATAAAAAGAATAATTGTTAGTTGAGCCCGAGTTTGAATTCCACTAAAACCCGGGCTTCTTATTTCTGATTTTACTTGCCTGATCCGTTTTCGGATTCTCCATTTTTCTTAACAGGGTCGTACACTTTCTCCATCTCTTCGTATACTCTCCACTGCTCTTTCACTTCAGCTTGAGCCTGCGTCATAAGCTGTTTTGCAATTTTAGGCTGAGACTTGGCAAGCATCAGATAACGCATCTCGTTGTAAGCGTAATCCTCAAGCTTTATTTTCGGAGGTTTTGAATCGAGCTGGAATGGGTTCTTGCCCTCTTCCTCTTTACGCGGATCAAACCTGAAGAGCGGCCAGTAACCTGAATCGACGGCCAGCTTCTGCTGGTTCAGTCCAAACTTCATATCATAGCCGTGTGCAATACAGTGGCTGTATGCAATGATGATTGATGGCCCTGGATAACTTTCCGCCTCAAGTACAGCTTTAATAGACTGCATATCACTGGAGCCCATCGCCACACGGGCAACGTAAGCATGACCACCGGCTACAGACATCAGACCAAGGTCTTTCTTACCGGTTCGTTTTCCGGCTGCAGCAAATTTTGCTACCGCGCCAAGCGGTGTCGCTTTCGAGCATTGACCTCCTGTATTTGAATAGACCTCCGTATCCATCACCAGAATATTGACATCTTTTCCGCTGGCAAGTACGTGGTCCAGCCCGCCGTAACCGATGTCGTAAGCCCAGCCGTCTCCGCCGAATATCCAAACACTCTTGCGAACCAGGTAATCTGCAATACTGTTCAGCATTTTAGCCTTGGAATCGTCCGTTTTTGTAAGTGCCTCTTTCAAAGAAGCAACTCTTTCCCGCTGCTCATAAATGCCGGGTTCTGTGGTTTGATCTGCATTCAGTATATCCTCAACCAGTTTCTTATCAATATGGCCGTTCATCTTCTGAAGCATTTCCCGGGCCTGTTCAGCTTGTTTATCGATAGTCAGCCTGAATCCAAGTCCAAATTCAGCATTGTCCTCAAACAGAGAGTTTGACCAGGCCGGACCCAGTCCCTGACTATTTTTGGTGTATGGCGTAGCCGGCAGGTTACCACCGTAAATTGAGGAACAGCCTGTAGCGTTAGCTATCACCATTCGATCTCCAAAAAGCTGTGTTACAAGCTTGATATATGGTGTTTCACCACAACCCGCACAAGCACCGGAGAACTCAAAAAGCGGCTCCAGGAATTGAGATCCTTTTACGGTCTCTACCTTCAGTTTTGATCGATCATACTCCGGCAGATTCAGGAAGAAATTCCAGTTCTCTTTCTCCTGCTCCAGAAGCGGATCGATTGGCGCCATGTTCAGTGCCTTACGGCCAACTTCCTTACGATCTTTGGCAGGACAAACCTCAACACAAAG
The DNA here is from genome assembly GCA_964535495.1 of uncultured Rhodohalobacter sp. Lineage (GTDB taxonomy): Bacteria > Bacteroidota > Rhodothermia > Balneolales > Balneolaceae > Rhodohalobacter. Next base: position 34,045 of record CAZHUP010000003.1, on the reverse strand, counting down.
CTCACAGCCTGTACAGTCTTCAGGGGAAACCTGAATACTCACTTTGGTATTATCAGGCCACTCACGACCTCTGGCATCCATATATTTGAATGTTTCGGGTGCCGCTTCAAGCAGTTCACCGTCAAAGGCTTTCATTCGAATCACAGCATGTGGACATACCAGCGCGCACTTACCACACTGAATACAGATATCCGGTTCAAGCACCGGTATCTCCTGAGCAATATTTCGCTTCTCCCACTGTGTGGTTCCGGTTGGAAATGTGCCGTCTGCTTCAAAAGCGCTAACCGGCAGGTCATCTCCGTTTCCTGAAATAATTTCCGCAATCACTCTCTGAACAAACTCAGGTGCTTCTTCAGGTACCGGCGGACGCATCTCTTGTACAGACGTGACCTCATTTGGTACTGGAATTTCAAACAGATTCTCGATTGAGTTATCTACCGCCTTGTAGTTACTTTGAAGAATTTTCTCCCCTTTCGCTCCATAGGCTTTCTTAATTCCATCTTTAATTAGCTGAATCGCCTCTTCGCGTGGAAGAATATCAGAAATTGCAAAGAAGCATGTCTGCATTACCGTATTGATGCGAGTGCCCATTCCGTTTTCCCTAGCCACTTTGTAGGCATCAATGCTATACAACTTCAGCTCTTTTTCTATAATCTGTTCCTGTACTTTTTTGGGCAGTTGATCCCAAACCTCATCCTTTTCAAAAGGGGCATTGAGCAGGAATGTAGAACCTTTCCGAGCCTTTTTCAGCATATCCAATTGGTTCAAAAACTGGAACTGATGACAAGCAATAAAGTTAGCTTTGTCAATCAAATAAGCCGAACGAATAGGGTTGGGTCCGAAGCGCAAATGGGAAACTGTTGTGGCGCCTGATTTTTTCGAATCGTACACAAAGTATCCCTGCGCGTAATGGTCGGTGTTGTTACCTATAATTTTAATAGAATTCTTGTTGGCACTTACTGTTCCATCGGCTCCGAGTCCGTAGAAAAGTCCCTCAAAAACCTCCTCATCACTCTCCCAGCCGTTGGTGTTGTAATCAAGGCTTGTATGAGTCACATCATCGTTAATACCGATGGTAAAGTGATTTTTAGGCTTCTCTTCATCCAGCTCATCAAAAATACGTTTCACCATGGGTGGTGTAAACTCTTTGGAGGATAAGCCGTATCGGCCGTTGATCACTTTCAGATCATCTGGCAGAGATTTCCATCCCTCTACCCTGTTTTCCTGCAGTGTTGTAAGAATCTCATTATAAAGAGGTTCGCCGGCACTCCCGGGCTCTTTTGTTCTGTCCAAAACCGCGATCCCTTTCACGCTGTCAGGAAGTGATTCAATCAAATTGCGCATACTGAACGGTCTGAACAATCTGACTTTAATCAGTCCAACCTTTTCGCCTCTTTCATTCATCTTATCAACAGCTTCGTGGGCTGTCTCGGCGCCTGACCCCATCAGAATGATGACCTTTTCGGCATCTTTCGGTCCGTGATATTCAAATAATTTATATGATCTGCCAGTCAGTTCAGCAAATCGATCCATCGTTTTCTGAACCAGCTCAGGGGCTGCATTGTAATATTTGTTACCGGTTTCGCGTGCCTGGAAAAATACATCCGGGTTTTGAGCAGTTCCCCGAAGAAGTGGATTGTCGGGAGTTAAGGCCCGATTTCGATGCTCAATAATTTTATCATCATTGATCAGCTGCTCCATCACTTCAACCGGAATCTGATCGATCTTCTGAACTTCGTGTGATGTTCTAAACCCATCAAAAAAGTGAATAAATGGAATCCGGGTTTCGAGTGTGGCAGCATGCGAAATGAGAGCCATATCCATGGCTTCCTGTACGCTGTTTGAACTCAGCATTGCCATACCTGTCATTCGCATCGCCATGGTATCACTATGGTCACCGAAAATAGAAAGTGCATGCGTAGCTACAGTTCTGGATGCGACATGAACCACAGCCGGTGTCAGCTCACCGGCAATTTTGTAGAGGTTGGGCATCATTAAAAGCAGCCCCTGAGAAGCAGTAAACGTAGTAGTTAGAGCTCCGGTTTGAAGTGCTCCATGCATCGTTCCTGCGGCCCCTCCCTCACTCTGCAATTCAACAACTTCCGGTACGGTTCCCCAAATATTTTTTTTCCCGGCCATTGTCCACTGATCTGACCACTCTCCCATTGGGGAGGCGGGTGTAATCGGGTAGATCGCAATTACTTCACTTACTTTGTGCGCAACGTACGCGGTTGCTTCGTTTGCATCTAATGTTACTTTTCGGTTTGACATAATATTCACTTTGATGGTTTTATATCGATATTCTTTTCGTAGTAAGCCTTGTTTTCGTCATTTATCTTTTACCCCTTTTTGAGGAGGTTTTATTAACTCAGCAAGTGGGTTGCCATTTTTTATATCCTCAGCCATTGTCTCCAGGGTTCTGGTTTTAAATAGTTGATATACCTCTTCTCTAATCTTGTGATACTCTTCATGGATAGGACAGGGATCATTTTCATCACACTCTTTATACTCGATTCCACACTGAGTAAAAATGTCTAATCCATCTATGGCCTCCACTACATCCACGATGTGGATTGAGTCTGCAGGTCGGCTTAGTTTAAAACCTCCTGTAGGTCCCTTCATAGAAACCAGCAGTTTCTGCTTAACAAGGGATTGCAGAATTTTACTTAAAAAGTGTTTTGGAATGTTCTGTTCAGCAGCAATTTCACTCAATTCCACATTCTTTTCCTGTGAAGAGTGGCAGGCGATATAGAACATCGCCTGTAATCCGTAATGGCAAGAGGCTGAAAACATTCCGTTTTGATTCGTTTAAAATTGATTTCTGAAATTTGAACTTATTTTGGCAGGAACGACTCCAGCATCCATCTCATCTTTTCATGCTGTTGCATTAACGCGGTTACAAAATCTGCAGATCCCATATCTTCCAGATCTTCAAACTCACCAATGCACTTTCGCAAATACTTGATAACACTCTCATGATCTTTCATGAGGTTGGCAACCTGTTCGCCTGCATCTGTAATTTCTTTTCCCTCTTTAAGCTCTGTCAGTTTCAAATATTCACTCATTCTTCCAATACTCAGGAAACCGATCATTCGAATTCGTTCTGCGATTTCGTCTATGGCTTCTTCCAGTTCATTGTACTGCTCTTCATAAAATTCATGAAGTTCGGCAAAGTTTGCCGCCTTAATATTCCAGTGATAGTTCCGGGTTTTGATATAGATCACATGCTCATCGGCAAGTAATTTTTGCAACTTATCGGCTACTTTCTTTCGGTTTGCTTCATTGATTCCAATATCCATAGTACTTACGCCTCACTAAATTTCATTTACTTGTTCAAATTTTTGTTGATCAGATCCTTTAGTAGATATTTAGATAATAAACTCTAAAATAATGTACTAAAAATGATCTCACATTACAACTCAATCAGATCAACTTAGAATATTTTAGCTTTCGGTAACCACATGGTTACGTTAAGTTTAAAGACCCATCACTCTTAATATAGAAGCTCTTTCTATTTACTGAGCGGCTTGCCTAAACTTACAATGCTATCACCACTCTTGATATCTTCAGAAAGCTCAAGGAGTGTTTTAGTTTCAAATAGCTCACGGATATTGCTCCGTACTTGCTTGTATTCATTATGAATCGGGCAGGGATGATCATCATCACACCTCTTGAATCCTATGCCACACTGCGTAAATACATCCAGTCCGTCAATAGCATCGATCACTTCTATCAACGTGATATCATCTGCAGGACGACTCAGACTAAATCCACCTGTTGGGCCTTTCATCGAATTTAGCAGTCCTTTTTTTACCAGCATCTGCAGAATCTTACTGAGAAAATGCTTTGGTATCTCTTGTTTTTCGGCAATCTGGCCTAAATCTACATTTTTATCATTGGTAGAATGCAGTGCTATATAAATCATGGCTTGCAAGCCATAGTGACATGAAGTCGAGAACATTGTGGTCTAATTTGATGTTTAGGGTTGGATTCACTCCGATGTTACACCCTTTTAATAGGCGGGGTAATAACTAATTATGGAGCTGAATATACAAAATTAACAAAGCTTTTATATCAAGCTTTTTATTATCCTCGCTTACTGCTCTTCAGCCAATGATCCCCAGGCTTTCTCAATTACAAGATCCCTGACTTTATCTGCCGTATCGGTACAATATTTCACATGATTCACGCTATTACAGAAGAATATATCATCTCTGGTTTCAGTCACTTCCACTTTGGATTTACAGTGAACGTTGGAAAAATCGATCTCCACTGCTTTAGAGTCGTACTTGTTTACATACTCCATCATCTGTTCCATCGTGAGCTCCTCTTCGGGAGTATCCCCATTTTGATCTGCATAGATCAAATAAAGGCATTTAATAAATCTGTAAAGTGCACTTCTGGCGAATACACACACAGAGTAGTTCACTACATCCTCTGCCGGTTTATAGAGTTCATTTCGGGCATTATAAAGCTCAGAATCTGCCTGCTTGAATAACTCTTTAATCTTATCGTTACTCATAACCTTAAGGTTTTTAGTTTAGCGATTACTTGAATTCTGAACTCTTTTTTATAACTACATTCCAAACATTTGGATGGAATGACGAGCCATTTCGAAAATTGGTGTGAAATAAACACCAAACAGCAGTGTAGGTATAAGCAACAGCATCAGAATAATCTTTGTACCGGTGTCAAATTCCAGCTTTCCGGCACTCTCGTCGGGTTTAAAGAAATACATATTTCGGACTACCCGTATGTAGTAAAACAGTGATATCACGGTGGTTATACCTGCAATCAGTACCAGCCAAAACCATCCTGCACTTACTGCTGCACCAAAAATGTAGAGTTTAGCAATAAATCCTGCAGTGGGCGGAAATCCGGTTAATGCAACCAGAAATACAGTCATAGCCACCCCCATCAGCGGAGCACGGTGGCCCAAGCCTTTGTACCCTTCTATGGATACAGTTCCCGTTTTATTTGAAAACAGCATAGCAACATAAAATGCACCCAGGTTCATAAAGAGGTAGACAAATACATAAATCATGATGGCAGATAAACCCTCATTTGTCAGAATAACAAGCCCCATCAGTATGTAACCGGCATGGGCAATACTTGAATATGCCAGCATTCGTTTAATATTATCCTGCCGCAGTGCCGAGAGATTACCCACAACCATTGCCAGTGCAGCAAGAACTGCCAAAATCATATTCCAGTTCAAACCGTCAATCATACTCCAGATTGCAACGGTTTCAGAAGCGTTCAGCTCAAAGAATGAAATTCTGAAAAAGCGAATCGTCATTGCCAGTGCGGCAATTTTAGAGGCCACCGACAGATATGCCGTAATGGTTATCGGCGCACCTTCGTAAACGTCAGGCGCCCAGAAGTGAAATGGAACAATGGCAATTTTAAATCCAAGGCCGGTTATTATCATTATGATGGATATTGTGAGCAACAAAGACTGATCTAATCCACCTGCTAACGCCTCATTTATGGCGTAGATGTCAGTTGCACCGGTCATACCTACCAACAGTGAAATACCGTAGATCATAATACCGGAGGCCACAGCTCCATAGATGATGTACTTCATCGAAGCCTCGGATGATTTGTCCGATTTCTTTGTAAACCCAACAAGCACATAAGAGCTTATACTGGTCATTTCGAACGCCAGATACATCAACAGAAGGTTTGTTGAACTGACCATCAGAAACATTCCAAGCACCATACCGGCCATCAGCATATAATATTCGCTGATGCGGCTTGAGTACTCATCCAGTTCGACTGACTTCATCGAAAAAAGAATTACAAATATTGTAGCAACTGTAATGAGCAGTTTGAAGTAGATAGCAAACGGATCAACGGCTATCATATCGTAAAAAACCGAGTTGTTCCAGCCGGTTTGAATCAGCAGCAAAATACCTGTTACAATCATACCGCCAAGAAATATCCAGCCGCCGATGTGACCTTTTCGTTTGATAAAAAGGTCCCCGATGATAATCGCACAGAGAGTCACCACAATCGCTATCTCCGGGTAAAAATGGATTATGCTATTTAAAATATTGTCAACCATGTTCAAGAATCTCTTCTAAGTTAGTCGCCCTTTCAGGCTTTTAATTTCTGTGATGACAAATTTGTTACCCACCGTTGGTTACAAACTCTACTAAGTGACTCAGTGAGGCGTTCATCAACTCAATTGCCGGAGCCGGGTAGATTCCAAGCAGAATGATGAGGATGATGAGCGGCACAAATGCCAGCATCTCGCGCAGAGTCAAATCTTCGAGTGTTTTATGTTTCTCCTGCAGGTTGCCGAGGAAAATCCTCTGTATTGTCCAAAGGATGTATCCCGCTGTGATAATGATTCCGAATACGGAGATGATTGTAATCCATCTGAAAGCCTCAAATGCTCCCAGGAATGAGAACAGTTCACTCACAAATCCATTCAGTCCGGGAAGACCGAGGGCCGCAAAAAGGCCAATCATTGCTATGCCTGTGTACTTAGGCATCTGATTCGCAATGCCGCCAAAGTCATATAAGCCTCGTGTATGTGTTCGATCGTATAGAACACCAACCGCGAGGAATAATACTGCAGTAATAATTCCGTGGTTAAACATCTGCAGCACGCCACCAACCATACCCTGGGTATTCAGAGCGGCAATACCGAGCACTACAATACCCATGTGGCTGATCGAGGAGTACGCAATCAATTTCTTAAAGTCGGTTTGTGCCATCGCACAGAATGCACCGTAAATAATACTGATCATTCCCAGAGCAGCCATCAGGTAGACAAAATATTCGGTTCCGTCAGGGAAGATTGGAAAGCTGATTCTGAGGATACCGTAGGTTCCCAATTTCAGCAGAACACCGGCAAGGATAACACTGATCGGTGTCGGCGCCTCAACGTGGGCATCGGGCAACCATGTGTGGAATGGAAAGAGCGGAATCTTAATCGCAAAACTGATGAACAGTGCAATCCAGGCTACATATCGCCAGGTGGTATCCACACCGAAGAGAATAGAACCATCTACATAATTCTCCGGGTTCATCATGTGCAGCAGGTTAAAGGTGTGTACCGATTCTCCTGTTGCAGGATCCGTGTAGGCTACACTAAAGTAGAGAGCCAGCATCACCAGCATCATTAATACCCCGCCGGCAAATGTATAAAGGAAAAACTTAATGGCAGCATATTCGCGTCTCGGGCCGCCCCAAAGTCCTATCAGAAAGTACATTGGCAGCAGCATCACTTCCCAGAAGATGAAAAAGAGAAAGAAGTCGAGCGAGACAAACACACCCATCATACCGGTTACCAAAAGCAGATAGAGCGCAAAATAGCCTTTGGTCATCTTCTCGATATTCCAGGATGAAATCACACCAACCAATGCAATAATGGAAGCCAGAATCACCATCAACACGCTCAGTCCGTCAATTCCCAGGAAGTAGTTGATTTCGATCCGCCCTACCCATGGAACCGCCTCAACCGTTATCCAGTTAAATTGCTCCACAAACTGGAAGCTCTCTGCCTCGTTGATTCCCACCATCGATCGGTCGAACAGACTATAGATCACTCCGGCCAGCACAACCTGTAAACCCGTTACTGCAGCGGCAGTCCACCGTATTGCTTTTTTACTTTGATCCGGTAGAAGCAGTATGATGATCATTCCCACAATGGGAAGAAATACAATCCATGTCAAAATACCGATGCCAAACAATTGAAATTCCATATTCTTAGCGTTCCATTAAGGTTTTCTTTTTATAGTCTTTGTCAGAAATCATTCGAATTAAATAAACAGCAGAAACAGTACGATAACACTGAACACGATGTAGACGATATAGGTCTGTACTCTTCCTGTTTGTAGTTTTCCAAGCATCTTTCCACCGAATTGTGAAATCCATGCCGTAAAATTGACTAGCCCGTCGATAACGTTGGCATCTATCCAGTTACTCACATTTGCAAATCCGCGGACAATCACTGCCGATCCGTTAACAATACCGTCGATTATATTAGCATCGAACCAGTAAAGAACTTTAGATAGTCCGACAGAACCGCTCACAAATGCTTTGTTATAGACTTCATCGAAATACCATTTATTTTGTGAGCCTCTATAAAGAAATCCGGCTTTTTGAGCCAACATTTCGGCACTGATGCTCTTCTTACTGTAGACAAAATATGCAAGCGCAATACCGGCACCGGCTATAAGTATTGATAGAATCATCACAAGCGTATGCACACTGTTGATCGCCTCATAAAATACTGCCCACGTAGCCGGTTGCATGATTTCGGGTACAATACTGGCCGGACGTTCTATTACGCTGTAAAACCACCCGGACGATGCTCCTATCGGGTTGAAACTGTAGAAGAAAAAGAGTGACAAAGCCGCCAGCACCATTAAGGGAATCGTCATCACTTTTGGCGACTCTTTGATGTCTGAAATAATTGAGGCATTCGCCGGTTTGCCGTGGAAAGTGAGAATCAACAGACGGAACATATAGAAAGCTGTCAGTCCTGCTACCAGAAATCCGATGAGTGGGAGCAGCCAGTGCCCATTTAGTGTGCTGAATGCCATGGTGCCTGCCAGAATCTCATCCTTGCTTAAAAAGCCTGATGTGAGCGGTACACCTGAAATGGCAAGAGTAAAAATCAGAAATGTCCAGTAGGTAACCGGCATTTTCGATTTAAGGCCTCCCATGTTTCGTATATCCTGCGCGTCAGTTTTGTGATCGTGCTGATCGTGCAGCACCTTGTGCATGGCAAAAATCACACTTCCGGCTCCGAGGAATAGACCTGCTTTAAATGCTGCGTGTGTTACCAGGTGCATAAACCCGGCAGTAAATGCTCCCACACCAAGAGCCATTATCATATATCCGAGCTGGCTGATAGTTGAGTACGCGAGTACTTTTTTAATATCGTATTGGGTAATAGCAATGGATGCAGCAATCAAAGCGGTAATTGCCCCAACGTATGCGATAATCAGAAGTGCATCGGCTGTAAGCATAGGAAATACCCTGGCAACCAGGTAGACACCTGCGGCAACCATCGTAGCTGCGTGAATCAAGGCACTGACCGGAGTCGGGCCTTCCATTGCATCGGGTAGCCACACGTGCAGAGGAAACTGTGCGGATTTACCAACCGCACCACAGAAAATCAGAAGTCCTGAGGCTGTCAGCCATCCCATACTGTCGTAAGGAAGCTGGCCTGCTGCAATTGCATCAAACAGTCCTTCAAAAGAGAGGGTCGAAAATCCGGTGAAGAGAATCATGATTCCGATAAACATCCCGAAATCACCCACCCTGTTTACAATAAATGCTTTATTCGCTGCCGTTGATGCCGATTTTTTCTCGTAGTAAAATCCAATCAACAGATATGAACTTACGCCCACCAATTCCCAGAAAATGTACATCAGAAGCAGGTTGTGGGTCAGAACGATTCCAAGCATGGAGAATGAGAAGAGACCCAGGTAGGCGTAATATCTCGAGTAGCGCTTCTCTCCTTTCATATACCCCATTGAGAAGAGATGAACCAAGGTACTAACCAGAGTAACCACAACAAGCATTATAACTGTGAGGTTATCGATCATTATACCGAACTCGATTGCCAGAGTGCCAACCATCATCGCATCGGTAAATACAACCCAGTTAAAAACCGAGGTTATGGTTTCGTCCGGGCTCCCCGTCAATTTCGATATCAGCATTACAACCGAAAGTATCAGTGTAACAGAAAGTATCCCCGTTCCAAGCCAATCGCCCTGTCTCGGCAGTCGTTTACCTGAGAAGATCAATACAATAAATCCCAACAGTGGCAGGAGCAGTATGAGTAATGATAATTGTATAAACATTTGAAGTTCTATATCGTGAAAATTCTCAGTTTTGCGATGACTATCCTTTCAGAATATTCAACTCATCCAGATTGATGGTCTTAAAGCGGTTGAAAACATTGAGTACTATAGCCAGTGCAACTGCCGCTTCTGCAGCCGCTATAATGATGACAAACATCCCGATCATCTGCCCATCCAGCGACAGTTCTGTAAACCGGCTGAACGCCACAAAATTGATATTGGCTGAATTCAGAATCAGCTCCACTCCCATCAGCACCATGATGATATTCCGTTTCGATATCACGGCCATCAAGCCTAGAGAAAACAGGATTGCACTGACAATCAAAAAATGAGTAAGAGCAGGTTCAGCCAGCCACTGTATAAAGGTTGATTCCATCACTAATTCGTGTTTTCTGTTGATATTCTTGTTGACATCAGAATCGCTCCGATGATTGCGATCAGCAGCAGAACGCCAATCACTATAAATGGCAGAATGTAGCTTCCCATCAGCATCATCCCCATTTCATGCACCGTTTCTGTTCTTTCAATTGGCTCAATTACATTCCAGCTGGTTGTTACAAAAGCGTAAATCAAGAGGATACCGGCAGCAACAGATAGTACGGTTGCGGGTACAAGATTTACGGTTACTGATTTAAAGCTGACTGTATGACCCTGGCCCGTTAGCATAAGCCCGAAAAGAATCAAAATGAGAATACCACCCACATAGACAAGCAGTTGTGTGGCCGCAAGAAAATCGGCATAAAGAAGTACATAGAGCGCGGCGACCCCAATCAGTGCAAACATCAAAGCAAATGCAGAATGGACAACATTTTTTGAGAACACCATAACGCATGCTGCTCCTATTGTGACAAGTGAAAAGAGGTAAAAAAGTATTGCTGTGAATTCCATGATCGCCTACTCCTTTTCATCATTTTCAATGTTCTTGTTGGTTGAGTCATCTGCATCCGGATTCTCATCATTCTCAGACTTTTCTTCAGCAGCTTTCTTCTTCTCTTCCAACTCTTTCTTTTTCTTCTCCTCAGCTTTTTTACGCATCATCTCCTCCTTTTCCCGCTTCTTCCGTTCAGCCTCCTCATCGGCTTTCTCTTTTACCTCGGCTACCATTTCCGGAGAGAGATTGCTGAAGTGATATACAAAATTCGTTCGGTCAAACTCTGAATACTCATATTCGGGAACCATGGTAATACATTCGGTTGGGCATGGATGCACACAGAGGTCGCAATACATACACTTGGCCATGTCGATATTGAACCGCGTGAGCCAGAATCGCTTCGGGTTTCCGGTTGATGTTTTTCCAAGATCAACATCGTCGGTGGCCTTCACCGTCTCGATATCAATACAGTTTACCGGGCAGGCTCTTGCACAAAGATTACAGCCGATGCAGTCATCAATATTTACATATAGTTGTGCTCGTGCACCCGGCGGAAGCTCCTCCCTTTCTTCGGGATATTGTAGCGTAACCGATGGCTGAAACAGGTGGCGCATCGTAATGCCCAGTCCTGTAAAGATCGATTTAAATGTCAGCCAGCTTTCTTTTATTTGGTTTGCCATTATCTTTATAATCTCAGGTTTAGAAAATCATTTCCCACAGTGCAACCAGTATCAAATTCACGAACGATAGGGGAATCAATATGCTCCAGCAGATATGCATGAGCTGATCCACCCGATATCGCGGCAGAGTCCATCGGATCCACATCATCACAAATACAAGCAGCAGTCCTTTCAGCATGAACCAGAAGAAGCCCCAGAGCGGACCCGCCATAAAATCTCCGAACGGACTGTTCCATCCTCCGAAAAAGAGTGTTGCTCCCAGCAGCGACAGCAGTAACATATCGGCATACTCCGCAAGCATAAACATTGCCCATCGCATACCGGAATATTCGGTTTGATATCCCCCTACCAATTCCGATTCAGACTCGGGAAGGTCAAACGGTACCCGGTGAGATTCGGCCAGAATAGAGATGAAAAAGATGATGAATGCCACTATCAGAAATGGATTTTGGAAGATGAACCAGTTGGGTAGAAATCCGAGAATGTCATTTCCGGCCTGTAACTCAGTTACTGTCATTAGGTTCAGTGAACCGGCCACTACAATTACGGTAAGCACGGTGGCTATGGTTGGAACTTCGTAGCTAACCAGCTGCGCGGCACTTCTCATACCACCCAGCAGCGACCATTTATTGTTAGATGCCCAACCTGCCATAATCACACTCAGTGTCAAAATTGAGGTTATGGCAAGCAGGTAAAACACTCCAATATTGATATTACTGCCTATATATCCACTACTGAATGGGATAACTGCAAATGCAGCATATGAAGCCGCAAACATCATAAAAGGTGCAAATTTGAATAGAAAACGACTGGCGTCTGTTGGGATGATATCTTCCTTCTGGATCAGCTTCAGGAGATCCGCTATAGATTGAGCCCATCCATGAAAACCGCCTACCCTCATCGGGCCCAGCCGATCCTGGATAAAACCGGCAATTTTTCGTTCACCCCATATTGCCACCAACGCGTAAACCAATATAATGGTAAGCGGTATGGCTGCATGTATAAGAATCGCAGTCAATGGAGCCATAATATTTCCGATCGTTTCAAACATGTGCAAATGATTTAGCCGAAGCGTTCAAATAATTAGATTTTTAGATAATTATATCTTATTAAGCTTTAAAAAAAGGCAACTACCTGTCCACCTCTCCAAGTACAATGTCGATACTTCCAACTATTGCTACCATATCAGCTATAAGTGCTCCTTTTGATATTGCCGGCAGCATACTAAGGTGCACAAAGCTCGGTGCACGTGCTTTTACTCGATACGGCGACGCCCCTTTATCACTGATAATGTAGTATCCGAGTTCGCCGCGAGGAGTTTCTGTTCGTGTGTAAATTTCACCCTCTTTGGGACGAATACGCTTGGGGATCCCCTCTTTTACATCTCCCTCATCGGGCATGCCGTCAAGCGCCTGTTCTATAATTCGAAGACTCTGCTCCAATTCACGCACTCGTACGATGTAACGGTCCCAACAGTCGCCTAGGGTTCCTACTTCTCCTTTTCCAACCGGAATTTCAAAATCGAAGCGGTCGTAAATAGAATAGGGGTCATCTTTCCTGAGATCCCACTCAACCCCCGAACCCCTGAGCACCGGGCCGGAAGCCGCATAGTTAAATGCAACCTCTTTTGGTAAAACTCCGATATGAGCAGTTCTGTCTATAAATATTTTATTGTAAGAGAGCAGATCATTCAGCTCCTTTATTTTTGGTCTGAAAGTTTTGACAAAATCAGCCGTATCTGTTTTGAAATCTTTTGGTATATCTCTCATCAATCCGCCTACAGCCATATAGTTATAGAGCAGACGGGCACCGGTCGCTTTTTCGAAAATGGTTAAGATTTTTTCCCGTTCCGTAAAACAGTAGAGAAACGGTGTAAATGCACCCAGGTCTAATCCGAAAGTACCAATTCCCAGAAGGTGACTCGCTATTCGCTGCAGTTCAGCAACAATTACCCTCATATATTCCACGCGTTCAGGCACTTCTACTTCCAGCATTCTCTCCAAAGCGAGGACATATCCATGCTCCTGATTCATTGCAGAAACATAATCCATCCGGTCTGTGTAGGGAATAACTTTTGCATAATCTTCAACAGATTCAGCATACTTTTCAAAGCATCGGTGAAGGTAGCCGATATTTGGCCTGCACTCTTTTACCATTTCACCATCCAATACGAGCTCAAGCCGTAAAACTCCGTGAGTAGACGGATGCTGGGGCCCCATATTAATGACCATCTCGCGGGTGTCTTTGCCTGTATCTATAATCTGTTCTTCTATCATCGTCTAATCAATTTCTCGTTAAGCAGTGGTTGGCATTCCCTGGTAGAACTCCTGCGGTTCATAATCCTTTCTCAAAGGATGGCCTTCCCAATCATCCGGAGTTAAAATTCTCTTCAAATTCGGGTGATCATCAAACATTACACCCACCATATCCATCGCCTCGCGCTCGTGCCAATCTGCTGTTTTCCAAACCGATTCCACTGAAGGCACATTTGGCTTGTCTATGGGTACTCTCACTTTAAACGCCATTGAGTGTCCAAGAGTGGTTGAGTGCACATGATATGTGACACCCAACTCTTCCTCTTTTGCGTAATGAACTCCGCTCAGACACATAAGTGTATTAAAACGAAGTTCAGAAGCGTCTCTCAAAAACTTTGCAATCTCTTTAATTTTATCGACGGGAAACTGAAACCAGGGCTGACCTACATCCCCTTTCATAAATTCGACAACCCCCTCACCGAACTGCTCTTTTAGAAAATCGAAAATTTCTTCTTGCTCTTTCATAATCAGGATACTTTTTCGGTTTTCACGTTAACATCCTTTTTCTCGGTGATTGTTTCACCGGTGATTTTCTCCTGAAGTTTCATAAAACCCTCAAGCAGCGCTTCTGGCCTTGGCGGACAGCCGGGCACATACACATCTACCGGAATTACCTTATCTACACCCTTCAGCACATGATAACCGTGCTCCCAATATGGACCGCCACAGTTAGAACAGGAACCCATGCTAATTACATATCGCGGTTCAGACATCTGTTCGTAAAGTCGCTTAATCCGCGATGCCATTTTCATGGTAACCGTGCCCGCTACAATCATTACATCGGCTTGTCTCGGGGAGGATCTTGGAATAATTCCAAACCGGTCAAAATCGTATTTTGAAGCAGCCGTCGCCATCATTTCTATGGCACAACAGGCCAGTCCAAACTGCTCGTACCAAAGTGAATTTTTGCGAGCCCAATTTAGTGCGCTCTCCAGATTTACGATGATAATGTTACTGTCGTGGTATTTTTTATCAAGCATTCCCATAATCGAACAGTGCCTAAAATTTCTTGTCTTCTATTACTGATTTCATTTAAGCTGACTTTTTGAGTGATTCAGCTTCAGATTCTTCCATCACTCCAACTCCTTCTACGTAAGTTGGCCGAATAGGCTTAGGGATATCCCATTTTAAATGACCTTTGCCCAATTCGTAGATAAAGCCGATAAAGATGAGGAACACAAAGATGAACATTGCCCAGAAAGCAAGCCATCCAACCTCTTTAAAAACTATGGCCCATGGAAATAGAAGCAGTATTTCCACTTCAAAAATCAGAAACATCAACCCAATGATGTAGAATCGGTTATTAAATTGAACACGGGCGTTGCCAAATGGAATTTCACCACACTCATAGGTCATAAGTTTTTCAGCATTCGGGCGATCGGGGCGTATCAGTTTGGATGCAAAAAGTGCCACTCCAACAAACAGAGCACCGGTCACCAAAAAGAGCAGTACATAACCAAAATCTTCAATCATCTGTTTTTGATTTATTCTATTTGAAAATCAAATTATGATATTTATACCTATTTATCCAAAATAAATTCCAACAAAGACCAATTATCTTCTAAATTATTGCTCTGCAATAGATGAGCCATCACTTTTTTAAAACAGATTAACTCTTTTGATTTAAATTTTTAAGTAAACAGGTAACCTTCTTAACTATCGTAACATTAAAATTTACGGCTGCAACAATTCGGAGTGTGCTTCGATTCAACCCTCAAAATAATGGGGTTTGTTTTGTTATAATTCTTTTTTGGGATTTTTATACCTAAATATCTAAATTAAATTATCCTTGCTAAAGCCACTCAAAAAGCCAAAACTGAAATACAGTGCGTCTTTGATCGTTTTGAGACTCAGTTACAGTGTCTTGCAAGTATCACATTCTTTATCACTACAAATTCACTTAGCCATGGAAAATGTAAACGTTCTACTTATCGACCCGAATAAAACACTTGTGAACAATTTGGCTGAAGTGATCGACAATGATAAGGATCTTCTGTTGAGCAGCGCTTTAACAACCGATCAAGTCGAAGACATCGATACTCTGATATCTGAACGAAATCCAAACGCTGTGGTACTGGGTATCGACAGGCTCGAATCTAAAGAGATGGATCTTTTCAATCATCTTCGAAAAACATACTCCCAAATTCCGATTTTGGTTATGACACCTCATAACAGAATTGGAGCTGTTATTGCGCTAACTGCGCTAAAAAAAGGAGCCGTAGAATATATTGTCAAAACCACGACTCTCAGCGGATCGATTCTCTCTGATGAGCACTTTAAAGGCCGATTGGTTCCGGTTCTTAAAGCCATACCGAGACTGAATAAAAATCTTCTGGCTGCCGGATCCTTTGTAGATGAAGCTATAAAATCTATTCAGCCTGTATCGAATGATATTTTTAAAAATGCCGAAAATCGGATAAAACTTTTAGTTATTGCAGGTTGTTTGGGTGGGGTACCTTCACTATATCTACTACTGGCAAGCCTCCCAAAAAGCCTACCCGTTCCGGTAATTGTGGTTCAGCATATGCCGGAGATTTACACGGGGGTATTAGCTGAACAGCTCAACGAAATATCCGCACTTAATGTGGTTGAGACTACCAACGGTATGGAATTGAAACCGGGAACCGTATATATTACGCCCGGTAAATATCATGCGTCTACGAGAACCAACATGGGGAAAATTGTAATTACACTTCACCACGGCCCCAAGGTTCAAGGGTTCCGGCCATCGATTGACGTACTGCTTCAATCAACTCAAAACACATATCAGAGCAATGTACTGGCCGTTTATCTTTCGGGAGGTGG
This sequence comes from uncultured Rhodohalobacter sp., assembly GCA_964535495.1. GTDB lineage: Bacteria > Bacteroidota > Rhodothermia > Balneolales > Balneolaceae > Rhodohalobacter. The sequence continues at coordinate 17,547 of CAZHUP010000003.1, read as the reverse complement.
AAATGACGGTGTGGAAGGGGCTAAAATTATTGATATCAACGGCGGACAGATTCTAGTACAAAATAGCAACTCCTCCCTCCTGGCGGATTTGCCATGGAAAATTAAGTCGCTCGGTTTACATGAAGGATCTTATCCGCTTGATCGCTTAGCTCACGAAATCTCCAAAAAGATTAAGGAAGGGGCTTACAACAAAGTTTCTTAGCCCCCGGACCGGCTGTCTCAATAACATGCACTTTTTGTTACGGTTCTCAGTAATCATGCCTTTGGTGTGTGTAACTCATCTAATAGTTTGTCAGAGTACACAAGAAGTCAACTATTTCCCATATCCGTATTAAGATGGATTTTGTACATTAATTTATGCTTTAGATCAACAATTCATAAATGACGGAGAACAAACATGTCAACTAAATTGACCAAAATTTTTAAATATGCAGCAATTGCTATCGGTTTTTTTGTGGCTTTCATTCTGGTTGCAGCATTTTTTACCGATACAGAGTATTCAGTTGAACGGTCCGTTATAATTGACAGACCTGCACCTGAGGTTTTTGACCACATTCGATACCTGAGAAATCAAAATGAGTTTAGTGCATGGGGAACAAAGGACCCAAATATGCAGCAGGAATACAGAGGCACGGATGGTACGGTTGGAGCTGTTTCGGCCTGGGAGGGAAACGAAGATGTAGGGAAGGGTGAACAGGAAATTGTTCGGATTTTAGAAAACAGACGTATCGACTTTGAACTTCGATTTATTGAACCTTTTGAAGTAACTGCTGATGCCTACTTGATTACAGATTCAATGTCAGAAAATGATACACGGGTTACATGGGGATTCAATGGCCAAATGCCCCGCCCCATGAATCTTATGCTTCTTTTCATGAATATGGAAGAGATGATCGGCTCAGACTTGGAAGAAGGACTAACGAGATTGAAAGATAAACTCGAAACCGATTAACTACCCTTCAAAGCTGATCAGCATTATCTCTGTACCTGTAAATCGATATCAACCCGAAAACCGGTCCCGGCAGCAGTGCAAGAAAAACATACGGAGAGTGAAACTGCACCCACAATATATTCAGAAGCTGAATGCTTATGATCGTCGTTGCAAAACCTATACTGTTCACAATCGTGAGTCCCGTAGCCACGTAGTTCTTATCTGCCGATCTCGCCACAAGAGTTGAAAACTGGGGAGAATCGGATACTACAAAGATTCCCCAAATCAGAAGCAAGCTGATGAAAACCGGCTCACTCAATTGGAAAAGTAAGGGAATCATCAGACAAAACAGTCCGGACACATAAAGTGAAACCTTTGTTACGAATTGACTGCTTTTCCGAATAGCGATAAGTCCACCTATTCCACATCCCAACGATCCTATTCCAATAATCAGAAATGAAAGCAGGGAAACAGACAGGCTCAAATTCCCATAATTTGTTTGATAGAGCGTTAAAATTACAGGCACAAACGCCCAGAACGTGTAGAGTTCCCACATGTGCCCAAAATATCCGAAGGCAGACGATCTGAAGTTTCGGTCTTTGAAGAGATTTGTGATCATTGCCGGTTTGAAAACTCCCTTTCTGCTGCTGAATGGTCCGTCCGGAACAAACCAATAGAGTAGAACTCCGCCAAACGTGGCAATCGCGGAGGTTGAGATAAGAATAAATTTCCAGGGTAAATCACCTGAAAGATCGCGAATGAGGTGAGGCAACGCAGTACCAAGCACAAGGGCTCCTACCAGGTATCCAAGTGCACGACCGAGTCCTTCACGGTGCCAGTCGGATGCAATTTTCATCCCAACCGGATAGATTCCTGCAAGAAAGAAACCGGTAAATAACCGGGTTAACAGCAGGGAAACATAGCCCGTACTAAAAATGGCGAGCATGTTCGCAACAGATCCCGCAATGGCACAGATCAAAAAGACCAGGGATGGTGAAAATCGGTCTGCCAGACTTAGATAGGCAAAAACAAGGGTACCGCCAATAAAGCCAAACTGTACAGCGGAAGTGACATTTCCAACTGCAGCATCGGTGAGCTGAAGAAGCTCTACCAGGTCGGGAATAACTGCATTGCCTGCAAACCAAAGAGACGTTCCCGCAAATTGCGCAAAAACGATGATTGGTAAAATCCGTGACGGAACTGAGTCGGATTTATCGACAACTGCTTCCATTCAAACTATTTCATTTCTGTTGTTGGTCAGAGAATATAGAAAAGCTCTCCGCCTACTAAAACTTAAATCCTGTTGTATTAGCAACATATATCATGTAAAATAGTCGAACACTTTTTAACTGAATAAATTGAGCCAAAACCAGTTACAGAAACTGTAATCAAAACAAAACAAATAAATGTCAGCACTCTACTCTTTTTCTACTTACATAATCCTCTTTTCACTGTTCTCGATTCAGGGAGAAATCAACAACGAAAAAAAAGCCTTTTTTGATAATCTGAAGTCATTTTGCGGTCAAAGTTATTCCGGAGAAGTCGTCTACCCTGACACCCCTCCTGAGGGATTTACCGACCCTCTGGTTGCTCATTTTACTCATTGTGAGGAGAATGAAATTCACATTCCTTTTCATGTGGGCGAGAATCAATCCAGAACCTGGATGCTTGAGCTCATTGATGGCGACCTTCTGCATTTTAAACACGATCACCGGCATCCCGATGGCACGCCCGAACGCATGACCGACTATGGCGGCTGGGCGTCAAACGAAGGAAGCGCACACTTACAACGTTTTCCCGCTGATGATTTTACAATATCAATTCGTGACAATCTTCGAAGCCACATCTGGGTAATGGAAATCAGCGAAGATGAAAGCACCTTCAGCTATAGTCTGTATCTGTATGAGAATTTATATTTCAGAGCAGATTTTGACCTGACGAGTCCATTCTAGTCTCACACTTTTAAATCTTTTGATCATTCAAATTCCGCAATACTGAACGTTACGTTACCCTTTTTAACGGAAAGACAGTTTAGGTTCGAAGTGTACGCTTATTATATAGCAGAAACTGAACAGGGATAGCTGTGATCAAAAATAAAATCATATGAACGTTTGCCGCATACTTCTTCCATTACTCATCTTTTTTATATCAGCAAATGAAATATTTGCACAGGATTACTCAATACCGGAAGTAAACGTTCAGGTAACCATTCAGGATGATGGAATAGTTCAAATTCAAGAGAGCCGAACCTACAGCTACAGAGGCTCTTTCAGCTGGGCTGATTATCGGCTTCCAAAACGTGGATTTTCTGAAATTCGCAACATCCGGATTTCGGAAGGTGATGACTTTTACATCAGCGAAAACAGCGAAGAGCCCGGAACGTTTTCAGTTTCGGAATCGGACGATCTGATTGTGATTAAATGGCACTACGATGCCACGGATGAGGTCCGAACATATACCCTTCACTACGAGCTTGAAAGTGCTGTTTCCATCGGTCCCGATTACAGCGAGTTCTATTGGATTTTTATCGGTGATGGCAGGGATAAAGTTGTCGGGAGTTCTGACATCATGGTTCAGCTGCCCGGTCAAATCTCGGTCGATTCTCTCTATAGCTGGAACTACAGTTCTGCCAACGATTCAGAATTGACTGAGTCCGAATCTGGATTTAGGCTTATCTCAGGACGGGTCGACAGAAATCAAAATGCAGCGATTCGTGCGCTCTTTCCCACTAACATGTTTAGGTCCGGTTTGATCGAGATCTCCGACCCAAACCTGAATCTCGATGAAATTATACAGGAAGAGGCTGAGTATGATGAGATGCTCCGGCGGCAAGCTGAACGAGATGCATTTTTTGCTGAAATTGTCGCTCCGATAACGATTCTGCTCTCACTCCTCAGTTTTGGAATTTTCTACTTCTCTTATCAGCGATTTGGTAAGCGCCACTCTACCGCAACCATTTCCGATCGTGAAACCGTTGTTCTCCCTGACAGGACTCCGCCGGCCATTATTGGCAGACTGATGAGCTCCCGACACACAACAGGAAATCACCTTGTGGCCACCATTTTCGATCTCGCCCGCCGGGGCTGGTTTGAAATTGAAGAGCAGGAGAAAGAGTCTTCATTCCTCTCTTCAGCGAAAAGTGAATTTTATATCTCCATTCCCGAAGAAGTTCCGAATGAAGAACTTCCAAAATGGGAGCAGATGGTTTATTCATTTGTCAGGTCTCGGACTCATTTAGGCAGCACTTCGTTTGAGAAGCTTTTTTCCGGTAGCAGTTCAAAAGTGGCGAAATGGTTTACTGCATGGAAAAAGGAGATCAAACAGGTTTTTGATGAAAAGAATTGGATTGATCAGAGCAGCTACACCGGAGTGTATATCAATGTGGCCGGACAGATTATCATCGACATAGCCGCCATCATTCTGTTGATTCTGGCGGGACCGATCGCCATCATTGCAATTATCATCTCCTTTCTTTTTATGATGGCTTCCATTGCAATCATCCGGCACACAAAAGAGGGTGAGGAGAAATTTCAGCGCTGGAAAGCCTATCGGGATGGTTTAAAGAGTGCGGATAAACGAACCATTCGAATGGAGTTGCTGGATATCCACTTTGTCTACGCCACGGCACTTCATCTATCGAGAAAACAGCTCGACAACCTGATTCAATCCTCTTACGACAGCAATGCGGAGCACCTGTTTCACTGGATCAAGACAAACCGAGGGTCATCCCACTCCCCTGCTACAGCAGCCGCTGCTTTAGCTACTCTCGCATCTACAAGCAGTTCATCATTCAGCAGTGCCTCAGGCAGCAGCAGTGGAGCAAGCACAGGTTCAGCCGGTGGCGGTGCTACGGGTGGAGCGGGATAGAATATGAATATGGTAATGTGTGAAATAAATTAGCCACAGAAGCGCAGAAGATAATTTCAATGCACTTCCGTGATTCCGTGGCTATTATAAACGATCTCAGAAAAATTAACTAATCACGCGGCAGAGTGATGAAGACAGACTTTCTTCGGATGGGTGTCAGATTTCGGGTTTTGTGCCCTTTGCCCTCAGTATCTTCTACGAGTAGAATCTCACCGGCTCCGAACTTTCGTTTTTCACCCAGGGATGTTTCAATTTCAATCTCTCCATCCAGCAGAATAATGTATTGACGCTGCGGGGCATTGTGGAAATCGTAATCATAAGATGGATCAACTTCACGGAAAATCACTTCTTTTGCAGAAACTGCATCAGAAAGAGCTCCGATGTCTCCGGCATCATTGAGTGGAATTTCAGTTTCCTCAAACCGGCTGTCACCGTTTTCGTCACTGTAGAGTCTTGTGATTTTAAACATCTTATATACTGTATTTCGGTCTTAATTGATAGATTAGCTTTTCAAATGAAGTATCATTCTATTTCTCGAAGAGTTGCGCAGATTTTTCCGCAGAGTCTCGCGGATATTGATAAAAATTTTTGAAAATATTCATCTCAATGACTAAAGAGAACTCGACATAAAAATTTGTGAAAAGATTCTCCCTTCCTGTGTAAGGAGGGATGGAGAGGTAACCTTGATGATTTTAGGTTTCAAATCTGATATGACTTTGGTTTCAACCACCCCTAAATCCCCTCCTTGAAAAGGAGGGGATTTTCAAAGCTTTTACATTCATTTTATATCGAACTCATATTTACAAGTGGATTATTCGCTTATTTTCTACTCCTGATTAGCCGTTTCACGCTTTGCAATCTCCTCGCGCACGGCCGGAGCCACTTCGGTTGCAAACAGTTCGATCGATCGAAGCATTTTTTCATGAGGTACACTTCCAACACTCATCTGAAGCAGAAATCGGTCGTGACCAAAAATCTTATGCTGATAGAGAATTTTATCGATGATCTGTTGTGGATTTCCCACCGCATTCGCTCCTCGCAGCGTGCATGAAGCTTCAAACTGTTGACGACTCATAGGCGGCCATCCCCGTTCCCGACCAATTCGATCCATCGTCAGTTTAAACGCCGGAAATGCGGTGTCGTATGCTTCTTCAGTCGTATCAGCGATAAATCCGTGTGAATTAATACTTACGGGAAGCCTGCCGTGTCCGTGCTCTCTGGCTGCCTGCTCGTGGATCTGAGCCATCTGCTTAAACTGCTCCGGATATCCGCCAATAATCGCAATGGCCATCGGAATTCCGAGTTGCCCCGCCCTGTATGCGGAAGTTGGAGTTCCGCCAACGGCTCTCCAGATTGGTAGTTTATTCTGAACCGGCTGCGGGTAAATTCCTCTGTCATCAATGGCCGGACGATACTTTCCGCTCCAGGTTATTTTCTCACTCTCACGCAGTTTCAGCAGCAGTTCCAGTTTCTCTTCAAAAAGAGGCTCATAGTTGTTCAGTTCATATCCGAACAGCGGAAAAGATTCGATGAACGAACCTCGCCCAACCATGATTTCAGCCCTCCCCTTCGAAATCAGATCGATGGTAGAATACTGCTGATAAACTCTAACGGGATCTTCTGAACCCAAAACCGTCACAGAACTTGAGAGTCGAATATTTTGAGTCCGGGCTGCAATGGCTGAAAGAATAACTGATGGAGCAGATGAGACATACTCTTCGCGGTGATGCTCGCCCACTGCAAATACATCCAACCCCAGTTCATCGGCCAGTTCCGCCTCTTCCAACAGATTGGTCATCCGCTGTTGATTGTTCAATTTTCCCACCATCTGTGGATGCGGGGTGTTCTCTACAAAGGTGTAAATACCAAATTCCATAGTTGTGAAATGAGTTGTTGTTTTTTGTTTAATATTAAACAATTATTGTATCAACTTCCATTCCATTCCGACCCTCCTCTAACCCCTCCCTAAGTCGCAAATACACTCCTCATGGAGGGGGATGCCCAAATTAGTTTAGAATTCGATTTTAATTTACAGGCTCAAATTATCTTCTGAAGTACCCCCTCTCTATCAAAATAGAGAGGGGGACAGGGGGTGAGTCTAAAGCTTGAGAGTTTTAAAGAAATTCTCTAATTATTAAAGACTTACATAAAACAAAAAAGAGAACAGTAAAATGATTTCCAGAAAAAGAGTCATTGAACTGGCAAGAGAGCTCCGCAAAAATGCCACTCCTGCAGAAAAGTTACTCTGGGCAGAATTGAGAAATCGCCAAGTTTGCGGGAAAAAGTTTTTAAGGCAACATCCGTGGATCTACGAGACAGACCGCGGTCGACTACATTTTTTCATCGCTGATTTCTACTGCGCAGAACACAAATTAGTCATCGAGCTTGACGGCAAAATCCACGAAAAACAAAAACACTACGATCGTGAGAGAGATTTGATTATTGGAAAACTTGGTTTGAAGGTTCTTCGGTTCAAAAATGAAGAAACGGAGAAGATGGAAAAGTTGCTGGAAAAGATTGAATCGTGCTTTTGAAATCGTCTGAACTCACTCCATCTGGACTCACCCCTGTCCCCTCTCTTCGTGTAGTGAGGGGAACTCCTGAATGGGTTTAGAAGTAGAATTTAATTACAGGGGCAAAATGCGTTACGAAGTTCCCCCTCTATGCGAACGGAGTGAGTAGAGAGGGGGACAGGGGGTGAGTCATTTTTAACCCGTAATCTTCCGCTTCACCGCCCTTCCAATAAAACGCACTTTCTCCCTAAGAGGAAATCGCCCCAGATTGGTTTTTACGATTCCTTTGGTAAAACGGGTTCTTTTTGAGTAGTCAATATTTACATCCACGATCACCGGAACTCCTTTGGATGCGCTTTCCAGGGCTTTTTCTATCACGGATTGAATATTGTCATCACTCTCCATCTTGTGATAACCGGCTCCTGTGGCTTGAGCAACACCTTCAATATCGAGCTGTCCCAACTGTGTGCACACTTTGCGATTATACGGTATCTCCTGCCCCTGAGAAATCTGTGAAAGCTCTCCGTCATTAAACACAAAAATAACAACTCCCTGCTTTAGGGTTGTGGCAGTCAGTAGTTCCAGACCGGTCATCAAGAATGCTCCGTCACCGGCAATACCAATAACCTGCTTATCCGGATTTCCCAGCTTGGCCCCGATGGTGGCCGGAACACAGTACCCCATGCAGTTGAAATCAGTCGGACAGATGAAATGCCTCGGCTTGCGAACTTCAAATAGTTCAGCCGTTAGAAAGGTGTGATTTCCATCATCGGCCACTAAAATAGCGTCATTATGCAGCTGACTGCGCAATTCCCTGAAAAAGAGCGCCGGATTGACCCGATTTCCCTTCAGCTCCTCTTTCCACTCCTTGAAATAGTTTTCCTTCCCTTTTTTGATGATCGACCTGACCTCCTCTCCCCGTTCAGCCCTATCGGTTTCATCATCCAGCTTCAGTAAAAGCTGATTGACAACTTCCGAAGCGTCTCCATGAATCGTCACTCTGGCCGGGTAATTTTTATTGAATACATCCGGGTTGATATCTACATGAATCAGATTTTCAGGTACCTCCATCCCAAAACTGCCGGTTGGGATTTCCCCGAAACGTACACCGATAGCCAGCAGGCAGTCACAACCCTCAAACGCTTTTTCGGAGGCAGGCACCGCATATTCCCCGATCCCCATTCCTGTGTGCAGCGGATGATTTCCGGGATAAGAGCTCAGTCCCTGAAGCGAAGTTGCAACAGGAGCATTCAGTCTCTCCGAAAGCTTAATCAGCGACTCTCCGCAATCCACGGCTCCCCAACCAACAAAAAGTCCCGGTTTCTTCGACTTCTCCAAAAGTTTAACTGCTTCATCTATAGAGACTCCGCTCGCTTTTGGTTTCTGCACTGTTGATGAGTACTCAGGCAGTTCATCAATATCTCCTGAAAAAAGCTGCAGATTAACCGGAATCTCAACAAACACCGGGCCCGGTTCACCAGTAATAGCTGTTTCGTAGGCACGATAAATGGTCGGCACAATGTCACGGTGACTCTCAACTTTCCAGCTCTGTTTGGTAATTCCGGACAATATTTTATGCTGATCAATATCATGTAGCTGATAGGCCCTGCCGGTATCGGTTCGGATTCCACCGGAGATAATCAGCATCGGAATGCCATCCAGGTAAGCCTCGCCGATTCCGCTCATAGCGTGCGTCATACCGGCGGCAGGAACAATCATCATACAACCGATGGAACCTGACGTTCGGCTCATGGCGTCGGCCATAAACGCCCCTCCCCCTTCGTGGGTAACCAGAACCGGTTCAATCAGTTTGGATTTATTCAGCTCATCATAAATTTCTGTATTGTGAACTCCCGGAATTCCAAAGGTGTGGGTAACCCCTACCTGCTCCAAAGCAAAAACAGTAAGTTGCGCGCCGGTCTTTTTCATCACATTCCTCGTTTTGAGTGCATTTAGATATTTAAAAATAAAATCATTCTGAACTTTCCCCTCCTTTTTAAGGAGGGGATTAAGGGGTGGTTAAACTTTTCACAAGATGATTTTGAATTACTATGAAATCAACCTAAAAAAGAGAAACCTTCACTTTAAGAAGCATTATATATCAAACACCCCTCTAAATTTCGCTACACGTTAAAAAATGAGCCCCTTTTTAGGGGAGACTTTTTATCATTGACTTACATATTAATTCACATCCAACCCCGCCTCTTTACCGGCCACTCTTCCGGTCAAAATACATCCTCCCAAAAACGTACCCTCCAGAGACCGAAGCCCGTGGATACCTCCACCACCAAATCCGGCCGCTTCACCCGCCGCGTACAGTCCGGGGATCGGTTCTCCGACCCCATTCAATACTCTGCTTTGAAGATCGGTCTGAATACCTCCTAAACTTTTCCGGGCCAATATAAACTCCCGAATCGCAATCAACGGGTAGGCTTTCTTATCATCAATTTGCTGAAACTTACAGGTCCGCAGACGATCTCCCATAAACTGCCTGAGATGCGAGATTCTCCTTAGTTGCTCATCATTCATATATTTTTTGCCCCTGGAGATATTCTCATCGTACGTTCGTACTTCTTTCTCAAGTAACTCTCCATTAACCGACTGATCTTCGTTCAGCTCATTCATTTTATGAGCCAGTTCTGAAACAGAGTTTGCTGTGACGATGTCGATACTCTCATCCAGCAATCGATCCGTCAGTTTCTTATTCCCAAACAGAAGTGTTTTTACTACCTCCAATCGCTTTTTATCGCGAAATGCCGTCATATACTCCGATCCCGAAACAGCCAACTCCCGCTCCATAATTTTCCGGTTCATCACCTGCCAGGAGTATTTACCGGGCTGCTTACAGATCTGCTCAACCAGATAACGCGTGTCGTAAGAGGTGACCAGTGGAATCGGGCCGATTCGTTTTCCGTGCGCATTCACCCATAGGGCCGATTTTGGAGGAATCAGGCTCAACCCGTGGTGTGGTTTTCTCGGGTTGGGATGATGAATCCCGGCCGCATAGTGGAACTGTTTCTCCAAGTGAGTTACATTTCCTCCTGCTTTTTCTACAGATTGATGCATATCTCCGTCGGCATATTTATGAGAACCGGTCAGCATCTTTTTCGGCGGTTCACCCCACGGCTTGTACCAGTGCTTCCGAACCACATCCAGGTCACCGCAAATTCCACCGGCTGCAATAATCACAGCACCGGCCTCTACCCGAAATTTCTTTTGATCCGGTTCAATCACACCGTGGCAGCCGGTAATTTTCCCATCTGTTGATTCCAGATCTTCAACTTTGTGGTTATAGCGAATCGATAGATTATCACGATTGGGATGTTCATTCATGTGCGTAATCAGCGCCTCCATCAACCCATGTCCTGTTCCCCAGGTGATATGCCATCTTGGTACCGAATTCCCCGGTTTGAAAAGTCCGCGCTCCGGCCAGTTTACCATTGCCAGGAAAGAGACCCCGCGAGCCTTAAGCCATTCATAGATATACTCCATTGAGTTGTGCGTATAAAACTCTGCCCACTTTTTTGGCCAATGCGCATTATCTTCGAATTCAGCAAAAGAAGTCCAGTCATTCAGAGCCAATTCAGGAGAGTCCTTGATCTTCATCCGTTTCTGTTCGGGCGTGCCGATCATACAGATACCGCCGAATGACCACTTTGCCAGTCCGCCCAGACTCTCCTCATCATCCCGGTCCAGAATCAACACTTTCTTGTTTTGATCGAGCAATTCTATTGCTGAAACAATCCCGGCAATTCCCCCGCCAACAATCGCTAAATCCGCTTTATAGTTCTTTTCAGGCATATCAAACTACTTATTCTTAAATCGGCCAACATTTGAAAACAGTAACCAAAAGGATATAAAGAAAACCGTAAATAAACCTATCGAGACGGGTGATCCGAATGACAACTCAATTTCAGTAACACCCTCGATCATCCCGGAAATCAAACCACTTGTAAATCCTGTTGAAATAATCACTACGCCCAAGCGTAGAAGACGATCAATGAAATCAGTACTCGGATATTTTTTTGTAGAAAACAGCTCTTTAACAGAAGTTCCGTCTGCCTCTGTGTGATTTTCATCGGATTGATTTTGACTTTTGCGTTTACTCTTTAACATGGATTTTGTGATTGAGCTCAATTTTCAAATTCAGAGTAATTGTTTTTCCTTACATTATCAAAAAGTACCGGTAAAGCTGTCGGTACGTATCGATTTATTGAATGATTCAAAATCCGTTTAACATGCTAAAAGTAGCCCTTGCACAAATTACCCCCGTCTGGCTTGATAAAGCAGGAACCCTGAAGAAAGTAAAAGAACAGATTCAGCAAGCCGGAAAAGCAGATGCAGACCTTGTCGTTTTTGGTGAAGGTGTTGTACCGGGCTATCCTCACTGGATCGGTTACACAAACGGTGCCGCCTGGGACTCTAAAGTACAGAAAGAGATTCATGCCCACTACGCTAAAAATGCCATTCAAATTGAGAATGGAGATCTGAATGAGATTTGTCACCTTGCTCAGATCTATGAAATTTCAGTCTACCTGGGAATCATTGAGCGCCCTGCTGATCGAGGCGGACACAGCCTCTACTGCTCTTTGGTCTACATCAACCAAAAGGGTGACATAAAATCTGTTCACAGAAAATTACAGCCTACGTATGAAGAACGGCTGACCTGGTCGCCCGGAGATGGCAACGGACTACAGGTTCATCAGCTGGGGGAATTTACTGTGGGCGGACTCAACTGCTGGGAGAACTGGATGCCACTCCCCCGTGCAGCACTTTACGGACAGGGCGAGAATCTGCATGTTGCCGTCTGGCCGGGAAGCTATCGGAATACGCACGACATTACTCGATTCATTGCCAAAGAGTCACGTTCATTTGTTATCTCCTGCTCTGCACTCATGACCAAAGAGGATTTTCCCAAAGACACTCCCCATTACGATCTGATCATGGAAAATGTCCCCGATGTGCTAACCGATGGCGGATCGTGTATTTCTGATCCTCGCGGAGAGTGGGTGGTGGAACCGGTAATGAATGAAGAGAAGCTGATTTTAGCTGAAATTGATTTCAACACGGTATTGGAAGAGCGGCAAAACTTTGATCCCAACGGACACTATTCACGACCGGATGTGACTAAGTTGACGGTGAATCGGGAAAGGCAATCCGTAGTTGATTTGAAAGACAATTAGTTTACTCCTGTCTAATTATATTTGCAGCTCAAGAAATACAACATATCAACTGGGAACTATTGTAAGCTGACTTTTAGTCTGATCCTTATTTTTGTTATCTCATTCTCAGATGTACTGGCCCAGGACTGGCGACTTTCCGCCGGCTACTCCATACAGCGATTCGGACTGGAAATTACACCAAATCCTGACTACCTGGGCGATATCGGGTTTACGCAAAAAGGTGTTCTGGACGTTGAACTGGAGAGATATTTTGCTCGTCACATCTACCTTAGCGGAAAGGGCGGAGTATTAGTCAATAACAGCGAATCTATATTCCACGGCGGTCCGATCGACTTTAATCGCGCTTCTCTTGGATTGAATCTCGGCTTGCAACTGAACAGGTTTGGGCTCTACACAGGAGTTCACGGCGCATATACCTGGAATTTCAGATTTCGAAGCTATTCTACTGATGACTACGATCCATCCAATTACTGGATCAAAAGCCAAAATATTGCTGAAGTTTTCAGTGGCGGTTTTACGGTTGGAGCTAAATATTATCTCCTCAACTACTTCAGATTTCATGCCGAGGTGAAATCGCATCACTACTCAAAGCATACAATCAGACCGTCAGAAGATTCCTCCTACATTCCTACAACATCGGCAATCCAGTTCAGGCCGGTTACGTTTTCTCTCGGTTTCTCTGTAAGTGTGCCATGGCACAGCGAGCAAAAATCCGAAGAGTACAGAACCCGCGCCGGAAGCTCACCGTTAATGAGCGTGAGTGGATTACAATTTCAATCTCCAATGTCTAATAACGTCATCACGTCTCCTTTTGGCTACAGATGGGGCAGAGCTCATGAAGGAATTGACCTTGATGCAAATCGGGGCGATGAAGTTCTGGCAGCAGCCGATGGTGTTGTTGAAGAGACCAGCACAACTGCCAGTTACGGCCGGAAAATTGTAATTCGGCACGGACGGGAATACACCACAGTGTATGCACACCTACATCGATTTTTAGTAAAAGAGGGGGATCGAGTTCGACGGGGACAGGTAATTGGACAAGCCGGCAGCAGCGGCAACGTAACCGGTGTACATCTTCATTTTGAAGTCCGCAGAAATGGTGAGCCGATGGATCCTCAAGACTACATTCGTTTCTAAATGTAAAAACTGTATTTTTTTGAGCGTCTTGCTTGAATTAGTCAGCTCATTGCTTATTATTCCTATGTTTATTTTTTGAATAATACGATCATCACTAATATTGCGTTAGTAAATTATAATATTCTCTTTGAGTGGGAGTTTATATAAAAAACCCACTCTACTACCCCAAACAGACGAACCCAGACTTTCATGCTAAAAGCTACGCTCTCTTCTTCTCTGATTTTTACTCTTGCTGTTCTGATCTCTCTCTCTTTCAACATTACCGACTCGAAAGGACAGGCTGAACCTTCTTTTTCATTTGCCGCTGATGACCCGGAATCGGATCGTGTTCGAAATTTACAGGAATTGGTTCGATACATGGACGGTAAAGGGTTCGATCTCACACCCCTGATTGAAGATGAGCGCTTCGAACTCTATGAGGGAATCACTCAACGATTTACACGATCTGCCGAACGTACAGAGCCAACGCTAGAGAGCTATAAGCGAATACTGGGCTACGATGCTAAAAAGCGAAATATCAAAGAGTTTATTACCAATAATCAGGATCAGCTGATTAAAGCTGAAAATGAGTACGATATTCCGCGTTACGTGATTGCAGCGATCATCGGGGTAGAGTCTGATTTTGGAAAAAATATTGGATCCCATAATCCATTCAACGCTTATGTATCTATGATTGCAGAAGACCACAGGGCCAACTTTGCAAGGGCACAACTGGAAGAACTCCTGAAATTTACCGAGCGCAATCAACTGGATGTTTTGGAATTAAAGTCGAGTTATGCCGGTGCAATGACTTTTGCCCAGTTTATTCCTTACTCATTGAATCGCTGGTGGGTTGGGTCTGAGCTATTCAATATGGACAATAACATCCTATCTGTTGCCAACTACCTGGCTCATTTCAAAAATATTACCGGCAGTGTGGAACGTGCTGTATTTCGATATAATCCAAGTCAGCTCTATACAGACGCTGTGATGTCTTTGGCGGCAGATGCTGAGTTGATGTTCAGATAGAGCAAATGCCGGCACTACCCTCTTTTATATCGGCGGATGATCTGAAGCAAAATCCTATTGAACGGGCAGAAACCATTCCTTCTGCCTGGTACACTCACCCTGAAATGGCGGATGTTGAAAAGGAGATTGTTTTCGGGAAAGAGTGGCAGTTAGCGGGACATATCAGTGAAATACCAAATCCGGGCGACTCATTATGCAAATCTATTGCCGATAATCCAATCCTGATCCTTAGAGACAAACAGGAGGAAGTTCGTGCTTTTTATAACGTATGCAAACATCGCGGCGGACCCGTTACCGTAAAAAGGGGTTCCACCACCGTTCTTCAGTGTCAGTATCATGGGTGGACTTATCTTACAGACGGTTCTCTTAGGGGTGTTCCACACTGGGACCGGGTCGATCTGTTCGACAAAAAGGATTACGGCCTTACGCCTGTTCATTGCGAAGTGTGGCAGGGACTCATTTTTGTAAATCCGGCAGAGAATCCTCATCCTCTTTCTGAAGTCGTTAAAGGAATTGACGACAGGATTGCTCCGGTTAAGCTGAATAAATTTCAGTTCCATAAAAAAGTCAGCTACAACATCAACTGCAATTGGAAAGTGTATGTAGACAACTACCTGGAAGGCTATCATATCCCTATTGTCCATCCAGAACTGGCTAAACTCCTGGACTACAGAAATTATGTAACTGAGGCTGAAAAATACTACTCTCTGCAGTACAGCCCGTTTCAAAAAAGCGGCAGCGACAACCTCTACAAAGCCGAAGATGGAAAGGCTTTCTACTACTTTATCTATCCAAATTTCATGCTCAATATTTTGCCGGGACGGTTACAGACTAACGTTGTGATACCGGTTGAAGATAACCGGTGTATCGTTGAGTTCTACTACTATTACGAAGATTTGGAAAAGCCGGGCATACAGAAGATTATTTCGGATGATATCGACTACAGCGAAACCATTCAGCAGGAGGATATCGAAATCTGTGAGGCGGTACAGAGGGGACTGCACTCAAAGGCTTACGACAAAGGGCGATTTTCCGTAGAACGGGAGTTAGGTGTGTATCACTTTCAATCTCTGCTCAAACAATCCCTCCGAAAGAGTTTATAAACTGTCTTTCTTTGAGAAACTTCGATCCTTTCTGTCTTCGTGGCCATTCTTTTTTATTCTTGAATAACATTCAATCCATAAAAAAAGGACAGCCTGAATAAATCAAACTGTCCTTTTTCTGTAAATCTATTGGATGGAAAAGACGCTGTCAGGAACAGGCTGTCGCCTGTACGCTGACAGGTCAATACATTAATTCCCCATCATCTGCAATCCGGGCAAACCTGTTGGTTCAGGCGACTGAAATGGAAACGGTCCTGCGGTTCGCATTATCGGCCACACCTCATTGAGGGTATCTCCATCATAGAGCCGTCCGTTCTTCATCACCATGTTTATGCTGTCCGTATTCCTTAGATTATCCAACGGATTTCTGTCCAAAATAATCAGATCAGCAAGCTTTCCGGCTTCAAGAGATCCCACATCGCCATCCAGTCCAAGAGCTTCCGCCCCCTGAATGGTTGCGATTCTCAACGCTTTATGCGGATCCATGTCATCCCAGGCCATCGCCCAAAGCTCCCAGTGGTATGCAAGACCCTGCAGCTGACCGTGACTGCCCACACCGTTAATTCCGCCTGCTTCATAAATCTGCTTAACAGTTTTTGACTGACGATCCATCACATACTCATCATCGTGGAACCAGCCGGCACTTCTTCGAAGAGCTTTTCCCTCAAGCTCAGCTCGAGGAGTAAAATATTTCAGCTTCGGATTGTTTGCCGCATCCTCATGAGCGTAGAAGTAGTTTTCCGCCCAAGGTCCGCCATAGGTGACCAACAGAGTCGGTGTGTAAGCCATCTGCGACTCAGCCGTAACTTTGATTACATCCTCAAACACCGGAGAGATCGGGTAGTTGTGCTCCTGTCCCGGATATCCGTCAATCAGCATCGTCATGTTCAGCTTCATGTTCAGCGAGCCCTCGGTTGTAGGCATCAGCTCCTGCTCTTTGGCAGCCTGAAGAATCCACTGACGCTGCTCACGATTTCCTGCCACATACATTTTGATCGTCTTGGTATCGTAATATTTACTGTATCGGGTCAGTACATCGCGGGCATGATCCAGATCACTGATGTTCTCTGACCAGAAGACTCCCGGTCCGGTTTGATAAATTCTTGGACCGATAATATTTCCGGCCGTAACCTGATCTGAGTAGGTAATCAAGTCTGTCGTCCCGGTCTGCGGATCACGAAGCGTGGTAACTCCATACGCCAGATTTGCCAGGAACGACCAGATCTGTGGCTGATGCAGATTTCGGTACGGACGAACATGCGCATGGGTATCCACAAAGCCCGGAATAATGGTTTTCCCATTTACATTTCGAATTTCAGCATCCGAAGGAATCTCAACAGAACCGCGCTCACCAACTGCTGCAATTCGGTTGTTTTCAATCACCAGATCGGCATTTTCGATGATTTCATAGCCGTTCATGGTAATAACGGTAGCACCGCGAAGTGCAAGCACTCCTTCAGGTGTATCACGAGTAGCCATTACCTTAACTGTTAGCTCTTCAGCCTTGTAATCTTCCGGACGGTCGCTATCCTCTTCACCATTCTCATCAGATTCTTCGTCCTCAGCTTCATCCGACTCTTCGCCTTCCTCATCGGCAGACTCTTCAGCCTCTTTCTTCTCACGATCGTATCTCTCCTGCTCACGCTTACGCTCAGCAGCATCATCGAGATTGTAAGTGAAGTGCCCGTTTCCGATCGACCAGTGAACGGTTCGGCCGTCCCAGCCCCAGGCCGGGAATTGTCCGCCAATATCGGTCAGTTTGATGGAAGGAAATGCCGCTCGATCCGGATTGGCAACGCTAATGG
>CAZHUP010000002.1:0-71305 GCA_964535495.1 uncultured Rhodohalobacter sp. | reverse complement strand
TCTCATGACTCAAGACTAAGTTTTCATATATTCCCCAAAAACCTGAATCTCATTCTCTGCCAAACATATGAGCGAATCCAAAAGTTTGACCTACACCTCCTACCTGAAAGTAAAAGAGCTCCTAGAACTCCAGCAGCCGGAATCTAAGCCTGAGGAACACGATGAGATGCTCTTTATCATCATACACCAGGTATATGAGCTGTGGTTCAAACAGATCATGCATGAATTTGACAAGCTTCGTGCTGATCTGGAATCCGGAAATACCTGGGGCGCCACCAAAACGATGCGGCGAGTGCTCACCATCTTAAAGACAATGGTCTCACAAATTGATATCCTCGAAACAATGACTCCGCTTGAGTTCAACAGCTTCCGGGGATTTTTGCAGAGCGCCAGCGGGTTTCAGTCGGTACAGTTTCGGGAGATGGAGATCGTGTGCGGTATGCGATCAAAGCACATCATTGATGTACACAAAGATCAGCCTGAGCTGCAGCAGAATCTACTTGACCGGGAAAAGGAGTCTACCCTTTGGGAGAGTTTTTGCAAATACCTGCAACACCGCGGCCATGACATTAAAACACCGGAACGGATTAATGAGCAAGGATTGGTATTTGAACCCTCAGAGCATAATCAAAACGAGCTGGTCAACATTATGAACAACGACCCCGAAGCGGCCATGCTCTGCGAGCTGTTTATCGATTATGATGAAGGTCTGATGGAGTGGCGCTATCGTCATGTAAAAATGGTGGAGCGCACCATCGGTACCAAAAAAGGGACCGGAGGATCAGACGGCGCCGGATATCTTCGCAGGACATTGAATAATCCCATCTTCCCGGATCTCTGGGCGATTCGATCGAAGTTTTAGTTTGATTGGTTAGAATCAAACCTGACAACACCTACCGGACCTGCCCGACTGAAGGCAGGCGGGTCTGTCAGCGTTGATTTTAATAGCAGGCTCCCGACGCTTGCAGGTACCGACCGGTATCGGTACGCTGCCAGGTCGTCTTAATCTTAACGACATTACCGGCCTCACAAAAGCTCCCCCTTCGAAGGGGGCCGGGGGGATGATCAAAGCTGACGATACTTCAACACACCCCTTGCTTGTTCGCTGAACGCTCACTGCACATTTCCCCTCTCGAGAGGGGACAGATGATGGAGCGTCCAGCGAAATCATCAGGGGTGTGTTAAGCGTGTCACCAGACGCTGTCAGGATCAGCTATCGCTGAACGCTGACAGGTCTTATCACCCGCCAATTCTTTTCAGCAGCTTCCCTAAGAACTTCCCTCCATACACTCTCTCCACGTGATCCATATCGGCAATGACCACCAGCTCTTTCCGGCTTCTTGAGAAAGCAACGTTCAACAAACGGGGAACACTCAATCCGTTTTTCTCCTCATCGAGCGGACGTACGGAGTAGTGGCGCTTGGTGCCTCTCTGTTTCTCGCCGCTCATCACTGTATCAAAAATGATGTAATCTTTTTCACGACCCTGAAATGTGTGAATAGTTCCTACCTCCACATTTCGGATTCCCGCTTCATAGAGTCGGTTTCGAAGATCATAAACCACACTTCGGAATGGCACAATCACTCCGACATCTTCCATAAAGATGCCGCGGCCACTCATATTTTTAAGCAGCCGTTCCACCACTTCCTGGTGAACCATGTTGATCGGCTTAAACCCTCGCTCACCGGATTTCTGCTCAAGAAATGGTCCGTACTTCGTGGTATTGACCAGGTGAAAAGCGCGATCAGAGAGTTCCCCAAGCGATTGATCCTGAATTTTGCCGGTCTTTAGACGGCCTTCGTAAAAAACTGTACTGATCACATCAGCCAAAGATTCTTCCAGGCGGTACTGCGTATCAAAAAAGGCTGTAAACTCAGGATGTTCATCATGCCAGCGGAAAAGAGCTTCGGATGAATCGGCGCCGGAAACCGTGGTAAAAATATCTTTCTCCAGAAACTCACGGGATTTTCGGTCAGATGTCAATGCAATGGGCGGTAGCTGCATCGGGTCGCCCACAACCACCATGTGCCACTTTGCGTGAGCCGCGAGAACCATCATATAGGGCAGGTTGGCCATCGAACTCTCATCCACAACTACAGCGTCAAATTCGAGATCGTGAAACAGATCAGACGTACAGACTTTTGCGAGCGTTGTGGCCACAAGCTGTTTTTTCCAAAGCTCAGCGCGATCATTCACCTGACTTAACTCCTCCAGCTTTGCTTCAAGCTCCTCCAGGCCGCCGGCATCCTTAATTTTCTGCTCAATCAGCTTCATCTCCAGCTCCTGATTGTTTGTCGGCTGCTTACCATTCCTAAACCTTTTCTCAACAGCCTGCAGCGCCTGTTTTCTGCGCTCCATCAATCCGATCCACTCGCCGGCTTCCTCCTGCCGTTTTCGAACAGTTTGCTCAAGCTGATTCGTAAAGAGGATCGGTTCCAGTTCCGCGGCGTCCAGCGCAGCCTCTCCGAATCGGGTGATTCTATGCTGCGAAATATTCAGCCCGATCTTCTGTACAGCATCCAAAGCACTCAGAAGCCCAACATCCACGGCACGATTGGTATTGGATGCAAAGAGAACTTTTTTCCCGTTCTTCAGGTAGTTGGCAATGATATAACCTAGTGTTGCTGTCTTACCCGTTCCCGGCGGACCCCAGATAAAAGTCGCCCTGCGATTCATCGACATTCGAATTGCGTCGAGCTGTGCCTCGTTCCGCATCCCGTCGTCATCCACTTCATCCGGACCGGGGATCGCTTGTCCATTGGGTTCAAACAGATGCTCTAGCCGATCCAGTTCACTCTTTTTCCGACTATCCAGCTTTACAATTTCTGAAAGTGTCCGTTTCAGAATAAAATCGTTCTCCCACTCAACGTGCAGTTCACTGATGGAGTCACCTACATCTTCCGGGAACTGCAGGGTCACCTCTTTGTCTTCGTAAGATACAGGGTGAACTGTCCAGCTCTTTTCACCGGCCATCGCCTTAATCTCCTCCGCAAACCTAATTGCCGGCTGAAGAGACTCAAACTTGTAGTTCACATTTTCTGAAACGGTGATTTTATCTCTCTTTCCGGCAAACAGCACATCCGATGACGGTTTTTCCCGAACCGTTTCTATTTCCGATTCGAGGGCGTTAATGGCTTGGTCGAGTAGTTTTTTTATATCCATCTTTTGGGTAAAACGGCAAACGTGAAAAGTGAAAAATCAAAATCTTTCTCACTCGTTTTAACTTAAGTTCGATTTTAAACTAAGGTAACAAAGCTCCCCTCCTGTGTAAGGAGGGGTCGGGGGTGGTAGTCCCAAGACGAAATTAGATAAATGAGGCTCAAATATTCTTTTTAACCTCCCCTAAATCCCCTCCTTGGAAAAGGAGGGGACTTTTTATCATCCACTAAACAGATGATTAATCAAACTCATGTTTTAAATTTATTCTAGAATTAGAAACTAACAGTTTCATCAAGTACAATCGAGCTTTATTTGTCCCAAAATTACCTAACTCAGAAAACGGAACTCGCCTCTCGCATCTACCCTCTCGCCAATAAAACTACTGATCCCACAACTCAGACCGAATCATCTGTGCACTTTTTTCTGAAATGATGTATTCCAGTTTCACACGCTTCATCTCCGGTACTTTCTGCTCCACAAGTCTTGCACTGGCGGGTGTGTAGACGATCAGGTCGGTATTTCGTACAAAGAGTGGAAGGGATTTGCCATAGGTGGCGCCGGCTACAAATGCCCCTTCAAAATTCATCAGTGTTTTCAGTTCATCAATGATTTTTGAGATCGACTCCTCTTGGGCAGTAATCAGGCCAATCGCCTCAATTCCCGAGCGGTCAACAATGGAGAGTAGCACATCCGCATCGTAATGGAAAACTACCGGAAGCAGGCGTATGGTTCTGCTGAGCGAACGGAATTCACTTACAAGATGAATGGGAACAAACAGTGCATCGTACCTTACCAGTTCGTCATAGTCATCAGCAGATAGGGGCACACTTTTCACACCGATCTGATTTTTGATGGAGTCGGATAGCAGCTTCGCCAGCTCAGTGGTTTCTCCTACCGTGGCAATGCTCTGAATCCGATCCGGCCATTCCATGTAGCTGATCTGCTCTTCAAAAATCGCCTCGATCTCTTTTTCATCCAGACCGTAACCGATCAGCTCTTCCAGCAGCTCCTGCATCTTTTCGGTTCCCATCTCAATGCGCTGGGTTTTATCAAGAGAGGTGCTCTGGCGATTCACCACAAACCCGCGTCCCTGCTCGGGCGTGATCAGTCCTTCATCGGCAAGCTGATGATACGCCTTCCGCACGGTATGAAAGCTGGCTCCCAGCTGACGGCCCAGCTCACGGGTCGACGGAAGCAATTCCCCCACCTGAAACTGCTTGGTGGCAATCATCAGACGAATACGATCGGAGATATGTTTGGCGGAGTGTTTCATCGACTGTTAAGGTAGGATATGTGACAGAATCTCGCTAATCGAATCCATCAACAAATAAAAAAGGACAGAGATAATCCCTGCCCTTTTTACTAACAAGTTTAAGCCTGTTGATTAAAACCGAAGACCATCCAGTTTGTATGTCAATGACAACCAAATCAATCTATCTCTAACAGGCGCACCCAAAACCGGTATGCGTTCGTTATTGAATACGTTTGAAGCACTGACCTTTGCTGATAAACCTGTATTTGGAATTTGATATCCTGCGGTCACATCGGTTACAAAGCGGGAAGGCACTTCTCCATCAGGCAAAAGCACTTCACTGTTCCAATAGCCGGATCGGAATTCATAAGCAGAGTTCCATCTGCTGCTGATATTCAGGAATGATCCCTGGCCAAACAGATCGCCAAAGGTGATGCCACCCTTAATCTTCGTTTCAGGAACATTCAACAAAAACTCATCACCGCTTTCACTTTCAAAGTTAACTCTCTCAATAAGAGAAACACTGAATGATGCATTAATGGCATCTGTGAAGTAGTAATTCAACCCAAAGTCTAAGCCCCGCACTTCAGCTTCACCAAAGTTGAAATAGGTAAGGAGTCCGGTAAAATCTGCCTGATCCAGCATGATCTGGTTTCCATCCGCATCATATGGTATTTCTCCGAAACCATCCGCTACGGTTGTTAAAGGACTGATAAAATCGGTGTACCATGAGTAATACCCCACTACATCTACAAATAGTTTATTCCCATAAACTCCTTTGTAGCCTAATTCAACAGTACTTACCTCTTCAGGCACCATTGCTTTTATATCTCTGATCGTTTCGCCTGCAGGATTTCGGATTTCAAATCCATCAATATTACCCTCAGCCAGCAGATAGTAACCCGGAAACGCTGCAGTCAGGTCAATAGGAATGTAGATAAAACTTTCAATCACAGACGGACTCTTAAATGCCCGGTTGTACGTAGCGCGCACGTTATGGCCCGGTGCTACGGTGTAAACCAGTGCAGCTTTTGGACTGAACTGATCTTCGTAGTTACTGTGAGTATCATATCGACCCGCTACTACGGCTCTCATCCTGTCATCCATGAAACGGTAATCCAGCTGTAAATAGCCGCCAAACTCTTCCATATCAAGATCACGGTCAACTGCATCAGCCAGAAAGGTTCCTTCCGAATTTGGGGTATAGTTTCTGTACTGCAGACCGGTTACATACTCAACACCGCCTATCACATTTCTATACTGAACTTCGGTATCCACAACCTGACCTTTATCGGTAAAACCGAATGCATCGCGCAGGGCTTCATAATTAATATCATCCGGAGAAGCGCCGGCATCAACCTGAGCCTGAACAGCCGGAACTACCTGGTTTAACTGATATGTACCACCGGCATCATTTTCTGTTCGGCTAATCTGAGCGTACCAGTTAGGATGGCTTATCTGAAACTGCTGATAGTTCACCTGCCAGTCTCGAATATGGTTTCTTCCGTTATTGGTTAAACCGAAGTTGGTGTTTTCTGACCATCCGGCGGCACCTTTCAATTCCCAGTCTCCTAAGCGATAGTAGAGTGCCCCATCAATTTTATCTGATGAGATGGAGTAGTCATCAATTACATCCGCTTCAAATACGGTCGTTGCTCCATAAAAGTGGGTACCGTCTTCCCGGCGAGGTTCAAAATCATCTGCCCGTAAATGCTGACCGGTTACTTTCCAGCCAAAATCTTCATTTACGGTTCCGGCAACTCTGTACGTAAACTCCATCAGGCTTTGCTGCCCCCCTCGCAGGGAAACCCCAACTCCTGATTCATCCCAAGGATCTTTGGTAAGCACGTTCACCACACCTGTATGTGCATTCGGGCCGTATAGTGCCGAGGCCGGGCCCAACACAACCTCAATTCCCTTCAAATCAAGATCTGAGTTTGGCAAAAAGTTACCCTGTGGCAACCCCGTACCGGGCAGCTGAGCCATCCGTCCGTCAACCATCTGGAGTAGTCTTGTATTGAAATGGCTTGCAAAGCCACGGGCTGAAATTCCCTGAGCATTAATTCCTACATCCACAAAATCAACTCCCTTCAGATTTGCCAGCGCCTGGTAAAACGTACCGCCGCCCGTCTGATCCAGATTCTCAGCAGTAACTGTTTCGATCGACATGGGCGCATCAAGCAGCTTTTCAGGTCTTCTCGAACCTGTTACCACCAGCTCCTCACTGCGAAGCACTGTCTGCCTCAGTTCAACATCCACTCTCAGTGTCTCACCGGCTCGAACCTCCACCGGCTGAGTGTGCTCTTCAAATCCTAAAAATGTGACTCGAAGTGTGTAGCTGCCCGCCGGCACATTAGCAATTCTGTAATTTCCATTAGCATCTGAGGCGGTTCCATAACTGGTTCCTCTCAACACTAAATTCACACCTGCAAGCGCTTCCATAGTTTGAGCTTCAAAAACCTGCCCCTCAATATTTCCGGTATTTTGCGCTTGAATGGTTGTTCCTGCCGCTAGGCTCAAAAACAAAAGTATTGTAACTATTCGGCTCATAATGATCCCGATTTAACTTGGTTATTGTTTAACTGCACATTTTCATGAATCGACCTATTTAACATTTGAAAAGTTTCAAACGTTAGCAATAATATATTCGCCCGACATCAGTTTGTCAAAAAAAATCATTTCATCTTAAATAAAAATTGCCTTACGGTGCTATAAACATGCTCCGGGCTTTCAATAAACGGTGAATGTCCCACTCCCGTAATAACTTCAGACTCTACAACGCCGCCATATTTTTCGAGTGCGAACCGGATCTGATCAATCATCGGCTGAGGCGGATACACTTCTTCACCGGGCCACTCATCCCTGTAACCGATCTTCCCTTGATATCCCGGATCGGATAGGGATTGATTGGAAATAATTTGGTCATCTTCGCCATGCAGCCATAACAGCGGAGGCTTATACACCGATCTACTCAATTCAGATACTACATCTCTGTTATATTTTGGGGAAAGAGCGTTGACCGGCCCAAATTTTCCGGGAGCTACAAATGGCCAGAATTTTGAATCCGTGTAATCTCCCGGATACTGCTCCCTTCCGTAGTGCATCTGCAACATAGATTGCAATATTGCCTCTTCCCGCTCCGCTGTGAAATTCTCCTTCCAGAAAAGTCGGTTCATCACAGCTCGTGGAGAAAACATCGGGTTCTCTGCGTCCTTCAAACCCTTCTCCAGATTTTTTGCAAACTCCTTATTAACCACACCCGCGCCTGAACCTGCAAAATCAGGATTATTTGGTTTGCCATCCCTGTCTTGAACTCCACCAAATCCAAACGGCGGACCCGGTGCAATCAGCACCACAGACTTAATTAACTCTTTCAGTTGCGGAATTGCGCTCCAGCAGATCCATCCGCCCAGTGAGTGTCCAATAAGATTTATTGGCAAAATTTCCATCTGCCGGATGAAGGATTCCAGATCATCCACCCAGTCCATCGCCCCTCTCAAAGCGTTGATCTTTGCAGACCGATCCGTCAATCCATACCCTCTCAAGTCGGGTGCAAGGCAGTAGAAGTTATCACTGAAAGCCAGCATCATCTCTTCCCAGATCGTAGATGAACACGCATTGCCGTGAAGAAAAATAATTGCCGGCTTCTCCGGTCTGCCTGCAGACAAATAGTGCGTTCTGAGTCGACCTGTATCTACAAATTGCGACTTTATTCCATCCAAATGTTTGATTTGGTTCACTTCGCCTCGGGTTTGTGCTGGTGAAAGAGCTCAACCAATGATTTCTTCTGAATTTTATTGGAATGACCCAGCGGCAGTTCTTTCAAAAAGATTACATGACCCGGACATTGAAATCCGGCCAGATACTTTCTGCAATAATCGATCAGCTCATCAGATTTCATCGAAGCGTTCTCCTGAAGCACAACAAAAGCACATCCCGTCTCTCCCCACCTTTCATCCGGAACCCCGACCACCGCAACTTGCGAAACCTTCGGATGCTCATAAATCACATTCTCTACCTGAACGGGATACACATTCTCGCCGCCGCTTATGTACATCTCCTTTTTTCGGCCTACAATGTAGTAGTAGCCCTCATCGTCTACTTTAAATAAGTCACCGGTTTTTACCCATCCGTCTTGCAGCGTCTCGTTTGTAGCCTCCGGATTATTCCAGTAACCGCTGAACAAATGCGGCCCCTTCATCCACAATTCACCGACTTCGCCCTGATCCACTTCTCGTCCATCATCCATCAGTTTCACATCGATGTGGAAGTTCGGAAAACCTACCGAGCCCTCTTTCCGGATGGCGTCTTCTCCCGGCAGTGAGTAACAGTTTGGCCCGGCCTCTGTTAATCCATACCCCTGGCGAATCGGAATATTCACTTTCTGATATTTTTTAATAACCGGAATCGGGCAGGCTTCCCCACCGCAAATAGAATATCTGACAGAGGAAAAGTCGGTTTGATTGAAAACGGGTTCATCCATCATCATTTTCAGCATGGTAGGTATTCCAAACAGAATGGTGACCTTCTCCTGCTCAATCAGTTTCAATGACTCAATTGGATCGAACTCGGGCTGCAGAACCACTTTTCCCCCATGGTGCATCAACGGTGTAAACAGAACGTGCCATCCGCCTGTATGATAGAATGGGGTGTTTACGATGGAACAGTCATCGGATGTCAATTCAAGACTTACCTCCGTATTGATGGAGTTCCAGTGAATCTGCTTCCAGGAGATCATTGCTCCCTTAGACTTACCCGTAGTGCCGGACGTGTACAGAATCATCGCAGTTTCATCAGCTTCGGCGCTATGTATATTTGGTGCAGGATAATTCTCTTCCACAATACTTTTAACTGAGTTCTCTACATCATCAAAAGATAAAATCTCATTTACTGCAGCCTGACTCTTCAGCTCACCTGCTACACCCTCATATTCATGAGAGTATACCAGCAGGGATGGCTTGCAATCTTCAATAAGCTCTTTAATGGCAGGTTCTGGAAGGCGGAAATTATAAGGAACGAGAATCAAACCGAGCTTTCCGCATGCAAAGTAGAGATCGATCATCTCCATGCAGTTTTTTGAAATCACGCCTACACGATCACCAGCCTCTAAGCTGAATTGATTTTGTAATACGTATGCTAAGTTGTTGGCCCTTCGATTCAGATCACCATAAGTAAAACTTCGATCATTATGCACGTCGACAACCGCTTCTTTCTCCGGAGTATATCTTTCTCTTTTTGTAAGCCAGTCATTGTAATGCATATCAACCTATCCTGTTTGTTTTGACAATTCTTTGCCTCTCAGCTCAATGCGCCCGTTTTTCATGCGATATACGGCAAACCCAATAGCCACCCCGGTCAGAATTGCCACGGCAGCAGCAACGCCGGGATTTTCACCTGTTGCTTTTGAAAACGGAATGGGCAGCATTGCATAATACATCGTAAAGTGAACGATCACTGCAGAAATTGAAGCCAGTATAGCAGACAACTTTGGTACATTTTTAAAGAACATTCCCAATAGTATTGGTGTAAAAGCAGCGGAGAAATAGGCGTACACCCCATTTTGAGCAAATATTCCCACACTCAATTTAGGTTCTACAATTTGCCCCCAGGAGAGATACACCGTTATCACGGCCATAGCAGCAATAACTATTCGATTCCAAACCAGCTGCGGAGGAAGTCCGAACAGCTCTTTTTGAAAGATTTTATTTCCGGCGAGTGGCCTTAATATGTCATTCGTAATTGATGTTGAAAGCGATTGAATCAAACTTTCCAGCGTGGATATTCCGGCCGATATCAACCCCATGACAACGATCAAGGCCACAATAACCGGAAATTCACTCACTACGTATGCAGATACAATATTATCCATGGGCAGCGGTTGACCGCCGATCATCAAATCCGGAAATCGTATTCTTGCAAACAGGCCCGCAATCACTACCAAAAAGAAGAGAAACTGAGCTGCACAACCTACCAAAAGGTATCTGTTTACATCCTCATCCCTCTTCAGCAAAAGTGACTTGGTTAAAATGTGCGGCTGACAGATAATGGCTACTCCTACAACGATCTGAGCAAAGATAATCTCAAAGTAGTCCCGGAACAGAAAACTATCGTCATTTGTGGTTTGAGTCAATTTTGGATCGATTGCGTTGAGTTTGTCAATGAATCCATGGACTCCTTCTCGAAAGTGTTCATAGCCTGATCCCAGCAGGATAAATGCGACAATCACCATCAGCAGTGCCTGAACGGTGTTTGTATAAACCATGGAATTCGCCCCGCCAAACATCATGTACCCAAAGATGAATATCACGATTCCCAATAGCGTGTAAAATTCGGGGATGTTCAGCGTACTGGAGAGTACCTTCGTTAATCCTACGCAAATTAGCACAATGAATGTGATCAACAGAAGAGAAAGAAATCCGAAGAAAATTCCGTATCCCTCACTCTTGTACATCGTCTTCATCCACTCTGCCATACTGAGAGCTTTTGTGGTCTTTCCGTGGCGACGAAAACCTTTAGTAAGCAACACTAAAGAGACCAGGGCGGCAAGTGGCAGTGCAAACGCCATGGAAATCACTCCGCTAAAACCATAGAGAGCAACAAAACCGGGATTAATGATAAAGGTCGCCGCGCTGGTAATGGATGCAGCCAAAGACAAGCCCACGGCTGCCGGAGAAAAAAGGACATTCCCCAAAGCGTAGTCTTTTATATCCTTGGTTTTACCGGCACCCCGCACCACAAAATAGAGAATAGTGACTACATAGACTGCAATCAAAATCCATCCTCCGGTTACCATCTGTTGAGACGCCAGTTCCATATCGACTAATTTCTTGTTTCCATTATCACATTATATTCTAAAACCGGTAGGCACATGCTGCAAAGTGCAACCCACCGCCTGATCCGATAAAAACGGCCAGATCGCCTTTTTCCACAGATCCTTCTCTGTATTCCCTGTCAAACACCATGGGAATCGCCGCTGATCCTGTATAACCAAACTTCTCCATGATCGTTGGAGCTGTATCATGCGGTAATTTCAGGATATCCATCGTTTCCCAAATCTGATTGATGTTAATCTGTGTGATAAAAACGTGCTTTACATCAGACACTTCTTCCCCCGCTCGTTCGCAAACTGTACGAATCATATCGCTCCACATTTTTGGATTCAGTTCTTTGGGAAACTTTTCCACAAATTGAAGACACTGCATCTTTTCAGCGACCTTCTCTTCTGTAACAGGATCTGCCGCTGCACCGGTATAAATCCCCATGTGTCCGTGGTATTCCCCTTTCGTTCTCAAATCAGATGATAAAAATCCGACACCGGTCTCTTCGGTTGGCTCGAGTATAATAGCTCCGGCACCATCTGCAAATAGTGTGACTGTCTTTTTATCATCCAGATTTAAAAATCGGCTCATACCGTAGGCGCCCATCACCATCACTTTTTGATACCGCTCTTCAGCTACCATCATGCTGTTTGCCAGCGTAAAGGCTGTGGGAAATCCTGCACATGCCGTGTTCGTATCTAAAGAAGTTGCATTCTTCAGCCCCATTTTATGCTGAACTACAGATGCCGTTGAAGGGGAAATAAAGTCCGGTGTATCAGTTGCAATAATGAGCAGGTCAATATCTTCCGGAGAAAAACCGGCCATTTCTAACGCCCTGTTACCCGCCTGCACACACAAATCACTTGTAGTCTCGCCATCCTCCATCCATCGGCGCTCACGAATGGTGAGATTTTCTCTCAGCCAGGTATCCACATCTTCACCAAGCCGATCATTAAACCATTCATTCTTCAATACCCTGGCAGGAGCATAAGATCCTGAAGCGATAATTTTAGCTCGTCTGCTCAAAATATCAGCCCTCCATCAACATTGAGTACGGTTCCTGTGATGAATCTCGCTTTATCTGATGCCAAAAAGAGATATGCCTCTGCAATATCCTCCGGCTCTCCCAATCTCCCCAGGGGAGTTTTTTCCTTTAATGAATCCAACACTTTTTCAGGCACTGTATCCACCATACTTGTATTGATAAATCCCGGCGCCACTGCATTAACGCGGATTCCTTTCCTACCCAGCTCTTTGGCCCAGGTTTTCGTCATTCCTATCACACCGGATTTTGCAGCTACGTAGTTTGACTGACCAAAATTGCCGTTATGTGCTACAACTGAACTGGCATTTAAAATAACGCCGTTGCCCTGCTCGGCCATCAATTTGGCAGCTGCTCTTCCGCAATAGTAAACACCGCTCAAGTTCACATCAATGACTGCCTCCCACTGATCCTTATCCATTTTTATTAACGTACCGTCCTTCGTTATCCCGGCATTATTGACCAGAACGTCAATTTTACCAAGGCGCTCCACCAGATCGGCCATTGCCTCCTCCACTGCTTCATCATCAGCAACATTAACATGCTGGTACGAGACTCTGTAGTTCTCTTTTTCCCAAATGTTGATCTGATCTTTTGCAGCATTATCATTCAGATCCCAAATTTCTACGATAGCTCCTTCTTGTAAAAATTTCTCCGCCGTTGTTTTGCCTATACCGGCAGCTCCGCCTGTTATCAATACAACTTTATTTTCAAATTGAGACATACTTCTGTTTAGTTTTGTTTTAAAAAATTTCTGACTGTTTGATTGAATTCGCCCGATTTTTCGAAATGCACAAAATGACCTGCATTTTCAATTAGAACCAACTCCGCATTTTCCAATTCGGCTGTTCCCGATTCAGCTACCGAGCGTGTAGTTAATTCAGGATTGAGATATTGATTTGGAATTAAGCCATCCTGAAGACCGTAAATAACCAAAGTGGGGACACCTATTTCTGATAACCTGTCAAAAACAGGCTCATCCAGCATTGCAAAAACTGACTCTGCCTGAGCCCTTGAGTAATTTTCAAAATCCGGATCATCCCTCATCTTAAGCCGATCTTCAATCATAAAAGATGCTTCATCGGGAAACTGATAGAATGTGTTGATTGCATTCATCCGAATCCCATCTTCATCGGTTCCCATAACCGACTCTTTACTTACCGTCATCCGGAAAAGCTGTTGAGCCTGCTCGCTAAACTGTTCGAAGCCGGCCGGTGCAGAAAGAATCAACCCTTCCACTTTTCCCTGGTATTCGAGTGCTGTGAACATTGCAATCTGCCCTCCCATGGAATGACCCGCCAAATAGGCTTCATTTATCGAAAGCGCTTCCAGGAACTGAACAATTGATTTTGCAAAGAAGGGAATGGTATACTGCTCTGCAGTTTTGGATGACTTCCCATATCCGGGCAGATCCAGAGCTATAATTCGAAAATCCTCTTTCAGCCCTGAAATATTTTTCTGCCAGGCCGGCAAGTAGCTTCCAAGTCCGTGAATCATCAGGACCACTTGATCCGCATCACCTTCATCCACGTAGGCTACTGTTTCACCATTTGGAAGAGTTTGAAAGTGAACATCAAATGGATAATCTAACCAGCTAAATGAGGCTTGTGCGGAAAGGCAGCCCGGCAGCAGAACCCAAAGAAGCACAAAGTAAATCGCTTTACGAATCATAACCTTCAAATTTTAAAGTGAAATGCAGAAAGACCACCTTATCTCTGCGAATCTGCTTTATGTTATTAAAAATTTGAAAAGTTTCAAAAGTTATTGATCAGCATCCTTTTTTTCGGGACAGCAAGCTCCTTTAAATGAGAACTTAATTTCTTAATTCAGCCAGTTTTCTTTTCCAGGCTTTAAGAAACTGTTCGTTATGCTGATCCATGAGCTCATAAAATGACTGCATCTCTCTCATTCTTTTATATGCATACCTTTCCTCTTCACCATCCATCTCATTTGCTATGTCGGCATACTTTTTAGCGATTTGAATATTACGGCTCATTTTTGATTTCTGATTTTGAAACGCCTGGCCAAATATATCTTCTGATGCCTTGTAGTAATCTTTCCTATCTCCCGGCACCCAAACGCTTTCAATAAGATTTCTCTCTTTTAATCTGCGGCATATTTGAGAAATAGGCCCCTTGCTCATCTCCAATTTTTCGGTGATATCATCCAGCGATTGCGGATCCTTTGAAATAATTAGCAGTGCTATGATGCGCCCCATTAGTGGATTTAAACCAAAATTACTGTAGGCTTCCGCAAAATCGGTAATGATACTGTTTTTAAGCTCCGGATGATTATCCATGTAAAATGATATCCATTGAATAGTTTGAAATGTTTCAAATGTAAAAGTAGGTATTTTGAGAATATTTAACCATCTCAATGATTTCTTACTTGTCCTGTTTCACCAAACGCTTCATCTCACTCAGCATCAGCATCGCCTCGATAGGTGTCATCCGGTTTGGATCAGCTGCATCCAGCTTATTCAGCAGCGTTTCCACGTTTGGGTCTATTTGTGAGCCAAAAAGAGTCATTTGCGGCAACTCAGCTTGTTTTTCCACCTCTTTTGCAACCTTCCTTGCAGCCTCCTTCTTTTTGACTGACTGAGACATTGCGCCGTTACCATCATGACTCACATCGAGTGTATGGCTCTCAAGATTTTTAAGAATCTCCTTCGCGCGGTTGATTACAACTTCCGGGAGCCCCGCCATATTGGCTACCTGAATTCCGTAACTGTGATCGGCACCGCCGCGAACCAGTTTTCGCAAAAAGATCACTTTCCCATCGTGCTCTTTCACCTGGACATTGAAATTCTTGATTCGTTCGTAGCGGTCTTCAAGTTCATTCAATTCGTGGTAGTGTGTGGCAAAGAGCGTTTTAGCAGCCACCTCCGGTTTGTTATGCAGATACTCAGACAGCGACCATGCGATGCTGAGTCCGTCAAACGTGCTGGTTCCCCGTCCAACCTCGTCCAGCAGAATAAGTGATTTTGGAGTGGCATTGTTCAGAATATTAGCGGCTTCATTCATCTCAACGAGGAAAGTACTCTCTCCGGCTGCAAGATTATCGGAAGCACCAACACGGGTAAATATTTTGTCCACAAGACCGATCGTAGCTTTGTCGGCCGGCACAAAACAGCCAATTTGGGCCATCAACACCAGCAAACCGGTCTGGCGAAGGATGATACTTTTACCGGCCATATTCGGCCCGGTTATCATCAAAATTTGAAACTCAGAATTATCAAGATAGATATCATTTGGGATAAATGGCTCTCCGGCATCAAGCGTCTTCTCCACTACCGGATGACGTCCTTTTTTCACATCAACTGTATCACCCTCATTGATCTCCGGTTTCACATAATTATTACGAAATGCCATCTCCGCAAAACTCTGGATACAGTCCAGCTCGGCAATGGCTGTAGCAATCTGCTGAACATCATCGGCAAATTCGGCAACATAAAGTCTAAGCTCCTCAAAAAGTTCACCCTCAAGTGTCTTGCTCTTATCCTCGGCCGATAGAACCTTCTCCTCCACCTCTTTCAATTCAGGCGTGATGTAGCGCTCTGAGTTAACCAGTGTTTGCTTCCGGATAAAATGCTCCGGCACCTTATCCTTGTGCGTATTTGTTACCTCAATGTAGTAACCAAACACCTTGTTATACCCGATCTTGAGAGAGGGAATTCCCGCCTCCTTTGAAAGCTTATTCTTAATCTCGGCAATGTACTTCTTACCGTTTCGGGCAATCTCACGAAGTTCATCCAGATCTTCGTTAAACCCTTCATCAAACATTCCACCATCGCGAATACTTGCCGGCGGATCCTCAACCAACGCACCTTTCACTCGCTCCTGAACGTCAATCAAAAGTTTTAACCGGTTATTAACAGATCTAAGTAACGTGCTTTCACACTGACCAATAATTCGCTTTATCGCTGTTATCTGTGCCAGCGAAAGCTGAAGTTGTTTTAAATCGCGCGCATTCGTTCGTCCCACACTTATCCGGCTGATCAGCCGTTCCAAATCCCCAACCTGCGCAAGCTCATCCCGGAGTTCTTCCCTCAACGGATGATTCTCCACCAGTTCACCCACCGCTTCAAGACGATTCTCAATTGGCTCTACTTTTTTGAGAGGTCTCATAATCCACTTTCTCAGAAGCCGGCCGCCCATCGCCGTGGAGGTCGCGTCCAAAATAGATACCAGTGTTCCGTCGGTTCCGCCCTCCTGCATACTTGAAGTCAGCTCCAGGTTCCGCTTTGTTGATCCATCCAGCGACATATATTCGCTGTTTTCATAAGCGTAAAGCCTTTTCAGATGACCGAGTGAAGATTTCTGCGTCTCCTGCATGTAGTGAAGCAGCGATCCGGCTGCAGTATGGGCAATTTCCAGATCCTCCACGCCAAACCCTTTCAGAGAGTGTGTTTTAAAGTGTTCAGTCAGAATCTTATATCCGTATTCTCCTTCGTATACCCAATCTTCAATGAATGTAATATTGCTTGATTTGAACATCTCCGGCACACTGTTCTTCAGCTTTTTCTGAATCAGCACTTCCGATGGCTGCAGTGATTGAATCAAGCTGTCCAGTTCTGATTTTCCCACCTGGCTCAATCCAAACTCACCGGTTGATATATCAGAAAAAGCGACCCCTGCTGTTCCCCCGGCCCAAAAAATCGACGCGATATAGTTATTGCGCTTGTGATCGAGCAGCTTTTCAGACATCGTCACACCCGGCGTAGTAATCTCCGTCACTTCACGATTAACTATTTTTCTGCCGGCTTTTTTTGCAGAATCAGGATCTTCCGTCTGTTCACAGATCGCCACACGGAAACCACGTTTCACCAGTTTTGGCAGATAAGAGTCGAGAGCATGATATGGAAATCCGGCAAGCGGGGTCTGATCTCCGCCATTGTTTCTTTTGGTAAGGGTAATTCCGAGTTCTTTACTAATCAGAACGGCATCATCCGAAAACGTTTCGTAGAAATCTCCCACCCTGAACAGCAGAATTGTTCCGGGATGTTTCTCCTTAATTTCAAAATATTGACGCATCAACGGCGTCTGTTGCTTCTTTTTCTTACCCATGAATTTCGTTTACATACATCAATTAGATTTGCAGATGTTAAAGGTATTGAATTTTCCTCTTTTTTAAAGATTTCAAGATGACTCAAATCCTGTTTGTTAATAATAAAACCAAGGATTCTCTCTATTGATTGGCTTTCAACTCAATTAGAGCTATTTTTTGTTTATATGTACGTGTTGGATAAACATAAATTTCGGGTGTACTGGCAAAGGGTTTGGGAATTGATCTTAAAAAAGCATGTTTTCTACAATGCTTCGGCGATCACATTCAACCTTATCATCTGCTCTATTCCATTTACTCTGATTCTCATCTCGATAATCGGTTTTGTTCTATCTATTGATGCCGCTTTTGAAGAGGTGATTCGGTATGGGAGAGAATTACTGCCCAATCTTAGCTACGAAGGGCAGTCGGGCGACGTGATAGGCAGCGCCATCACTCTTGAGACTATCATTGAACCGCTAGTTAATGCACGCACAATTTTTGGTGTGGCCGGTATCGCTATTTTAATGATCTTTGCACAGGGACTTTTCCACACCATGAAACACGCACTTTTTGATGTTTTTGATGTAGAAGATCGAAAACATCCAGCTATGGAGCTGGTACACAATTTTTTTGCTTTTGGGGTTATTGGTGGAGTTTTTCTCTTTTTCAGTATTGCGATCTCTATTATTTCACTCTTCTCCTTTAATGAAATTGCAATTCCATACACAGAAATTGTATTTGAACTTGGCTGGATAGCAGAATTTCTCACGAATGTAATTCCGGTCATCTTTATGATCATTCTTTTCTACGCTATTTTCCGTTACATCAGTGAGCGTCGAATGCAACCAAAAGTTGCCTTCTTGTCGGCCATCATATACACCATACTCTTTGAAGCAGCAAAGTATGGTATTAGTATTTACCTCGAATATGCACTGACCGCCTACCGATATTTCTACCAAGGATACACCGTATTGATTATTATTATCTTTTGGGTTTTCTACTCAGCCGTACTGTTCGTAGTTACTTCAATCTTGGCCAGATCCTACCAGGAAGTCTATCTTAAAGATCCTGTAAACGATAGAAATCCATACACCGAAATCTCCTGATGTTTTCTGAGAAGAATCTTTTACCTCTCGAATTTTATGCCAATCCAGATGTAGTGGATGCTGCTCAAAAACTGTTAGGGAAAGTATTGTGCAGTCGTATTAACGGAGTATTCACTTCAGGAATAATCTCTGAAACAGAGGCATATTGTGGCAGAAATGATAAAGCATGCCACGCAAATAATGGAAAACGTACAGAACGAACAGAGGTGATGTTTGGTAAGCCGGGACACGCATATATCTATCTCTGTTATGGAATTCACCACCTTTTCAATGTAGTCACGAACCGAGAAGGCTTGGCTGATGCTGTTCTTATTCGAAGCATAATTCCGGTTGAGGGTTTGGAACATATCAATGAGAGAAGAGCTGTGAAAAATCATACTAATTTAACCAACGGCCCGGGTAAATTAACGCAGGCGTTGGGAATTACAACAGACCTGAATACAGCATCTCTCCTGCAACCACCGGTCTGGATTGAAGATCGTGGAATTGAATTCCCAGAGTCTCACATCATTCCTTCTAGACGAATAGGCGTAGAGTATGCCGGAGATCATGCCGATCGGCTGTGGCGATTCGAAATCTCTAAAGGCATGAGTAAGAAGATATAAGTTTAGCACATCTTAATACTTAATTAACCCAAAAATGAAACGGTAATTCTGCCGTTAGCATTATTGGATATAAACTAAAGAGAGTACACCCAATTAATGTTGGAATAATCAAGACTCTATTTAAGTCAACATTAAAGTATTTAAAATAAACCCATTCTAACCATGCTTAAAAAAGCGACATACATCACACTTGCAGCATTTTTATTCACTGCGACTGCTGCATTTACCACGATCGACAGAGATGCCACAAGTTGGGAAATAGATAAAGCACACAGTACTATTAAATTCACAATCACACACTTCTTCACACCCGTAACCGGCACTTTTGACGATATGGATGCTACTATTAACTTCGATCCGGATAACCTTGCAGAAAGCAACATTGATGTAACAGTTCCGATTGAAAGCATTAATACGAGAAATGAGAGAAGAGACAATCATTTACGTTCAGAAGACTTCTTTAATAAAGCGCAGTGGCCTAATATGAGGTATGTTAGTCATAGCATAGAACAAACTGCACAAAATCAGTTTGTTGCCCGCGGTGAGCTTACCATTCGTGACGTAACCCGGGAATTCGATCTTCCATTTGTTCTAAAAGGAGTCATGGATCATCCAATGCGCGAAAACACACGAGTAGCTGGAATTGTTGCTAATGCCGAACTATTGCGTAACGATTTCGGGGTTGGTGTTGGCGATTGGGCCGCTACTGCCGTAGTAGGAAATAAAGTAGACATTGAGCTTCAGCTTGAATTAACCAGCACTTACTAAAAACAACACCTGCTTACAGGCTTATAAAACTCCGCCATGGCCGTTGTTTTTTATTTTTCATGAAATCTGATTTCTATCTCACACTTTTGCTTTTCAACTGTTATATTTAAACCGTTGAATCAAAAAGGCTACCATTATTCATGAATAAGAAAACATTTTACATAATCACCGGATTTATTTTATTCGCAGCACTTTCACGTTTGCTGCCGCATGCGTATAACTTCACCCCTCTTGGAGCAATTGCGCTTTTTGGAGCTGCGTATTTCAAAAACAAAAAGTGGGCTTTTATAGTACCGATTGCCGCTTTATGGATTAGTGATCTGCTCCTCAACAATCTCATTTATTCAGCTTACTACGAGGGATTTGCATGGTTTACCGGTGGATTTATTTACATATACGGAAGTATAGCAATGATCGCCATCCTGGGTTACTATCTGCTTAAAAAAATTACCTTCGGCAGGGTTATTGGAGGGGCTCTCGGTGCTTCTATTATCTTTTTTGTAGTCAGTAATTTTGGTGTATGGGTTACAAGTCCATTATATCCTCTGACAGCTGAAGGCCTTATTGCATGCTACACAGCAGCCATTCCATTCTTCCATAATACTTTAGGAGGAAACCTGGTTTACAGTGCTGTTCTGTTTGGCGGATATGAGTGGCTAAAAGCATATCACCCATCCCTTCAACCGGTTGAATCTCAAGTCTAATTCTCAGTTGAGTGAGTAAAAGAATGATAATCATCGGTGCCACTTCCGGCATTGGTGAAGAACTTGCCAGACAAGCCATCCAAAATGGATATATAGTCGGCGGTACCGGCCGCAGAGTTCATCGTCTGAAAGAGCTTAAAGATGAATTAGGCGACTCATTCCACTTCTCTGAAATGGATGTTTCTCTATTTGATGAGGCTAAGATCACACTTAAGTCTCTCATTAATCAGATGGGAGGAATGGACATCATTGTTCTGAATGCGGGAATTTCTAACTACCCGTCTGCTTCGATTACTGCGATGGAGCAAAAAGTGATCGATGTAAATGTGAGTGGATTTGTACAGCTTTTTGGAGAAGCATTTCAATATTTCCGAAAACAGGGATACGGTCAGATTGTAGGTATCTCATCCATAGCCGGACTTTTCGGATCATCCCGGGCAGCTCCCTACAGTGCATCGAAGGCTTTTATCTCTACCTATATGCAAGCGTATCGCCAGCGTTGCAATAAAATCAATGAAAATATTACCGTTACGGATATTATTGCCGGGTTTATCAAGAGTGAGATGACGGAAGGGAAAAAAGGCATGTTTTGGGTAGCTGAAACAGAGAAAGCGGTCAAACAGATATTAACATCTATTGAAGATAAAAAACCGGTTGCTTACATAACACGTCGCTGGCGTTTAGTTGCCTGGCTTATTCATCTCATTCCTGACCGAGTCATAGACCGGCTTTGGTAATCCTTACCTCAATTACAATAAAAGATAGAGTAGGAAAAGGATGAATGGGAGTGTAAACACCCAATCTGAAGAACGATATTTTGTTGTTTCTCTCACTTCCATGTTTTTCTTTTTGTAACTGAAAATTACTGATTTTGTTTCAAGCTCTCGATTAGATCACCCTAACCAGCCTTCTCTGTCAAGACTTCTGTACTGAATTGCTTCCGCAATATGATTAGCCTTAATTGACTCAGACCTATCTAAATCGGCAATCGTTCTGGAAACTTTTAAAATTCTATCGTAAGCCCGGGCAGAAAGGCCAAGTGTATTCATCGCTTTTTTGAGCATACCCTCTCCTGCATCATCAATCCGGCAAATTTTTCGCGCCATTTTTGTATTCATTTGCGCATTGCAATAAACACCCTCAATGCCCATAAACCGTCTGCTCTGAATTTCTCTTGCGTCAATTACACGTTCCCTAATCTTCGCTGAGCTCTCTCCTTTTGTTTTTGCAGACAGTTCATCAAAACTGACCTTTTCTACATCTACGTGCAGATCAATTCGGTCAAGCATAGGCCCGCTTATTCGGTTCAGATATCGCTGCATCTGCATTGGAGTAGCGCCGTTTTCGTCATCAGGGTCGTACCAGTCGCCTGTTGGTGAGGGATTCATCGATGCCACCAACATGATTCTACTGGGATAATTTACGCTCATTCGCGCCCGTGATATACTCACATTCCCATCCTCCAGTGGCTGACGCATCACCTCTAGAGCACTCCTTTTAAACTCAGGAAGCTCATCCAGAAATAGCACTCCGTTATGCGCCATCGAAATTTCACCCGGCATGGGAATACTCCCGCCTCCAACTAAAGCAACATCTGAAACTGTATGGTGTGGGCTCCTAAATGGCCGATTTGTAACCAAAGACTTACCACTCTCCAGAATTCCGGCTACCGAGTGAATTTTGGTTGTCTCCAACGCTTCATCCAATGTCAGCGGAGGAAGAATTGTAGGAAGACGCCTGGCCATCATCGTTTTACCTGAGCCGGGCGGCCCAACCATAATTGCGTTGTGCCCGCCCGCAGCGGCAACCTCAAGGGCGCGCTTCACATTTTCCTGCCCTCTAACATCTTCAAAATCGAGAATATCTGCCTTTCCGTTTGTGCTAAACAGATTTTTCGGATTGATCTTCAGAGGTGATTTACTGTTTTCATTCTCAAACCATCTCATTACTTCTCTCAAGTCCGAAAAGGGCAACACCTTAATTCCATCCACAACACCCGCTTCCGGACCGTTCTCTTTTGGAAGAACTATATATTCCAATCCCTGATTCCTCGCCTCTACTGCCATCGGAAGTACACCTTTTACCGGTCGCAATTTTCCGTCGAGCGCAAGCTCACCCAAAATCAGACATTTTTCAAGCTTTTCAATCTGAATTTGCTCAGAAACAGCAAGCAAACTAACCGCAATTGGCAAATCAAATGCACTTCCCTCTTTTGGAAGATCGGCCGGTGCAAGATTCACCGTAATTCTTCCGCGTGGGAAAAAAGCGTCCGCATTTTTAAGTGCGGCATCGATTCTGTCTTTCGACTCACTCACCGCCCGATCGGGCAGTCCGACTAAAAAGTATTTTGGCAGGCCACCGCTCCGATTTACTTCTACTTCAATCAAACGGGCATCCACTCCTATGGTTGAGGCACAATAAACTCTTGATAGCATATTCCTGAATCTTTTTGTTTGGTTTCTCGTAGTATGAAACAGGAATCAGAACTTCCTTACAGTTTTAATGCTAAGTGATGGAGATTTATCATGGAAAAGACAGAAAAAACAATTCTTGAAGAGATTCAGGGTACAGTTCAGGAAATAATTTCACAAATCAAGAAACTAATCCGTAAAGGTGACGCCAAACGTGTGATTGTAAAAAACAGAAAGGGCAGTGTTTTATTAGAAAGCAGATTAACATTGGGTGTTGCAGGCACTGTGGTTCTCGCAATCTATGCTCCTCTGTTTACAGCTATCACAGCTCTCTTACTCTATGCAAGCGATGTACGAGTATTTGTTGAGCGAGACATTGACGAATCATCCGATGAATACGAAGTAGATGCAGAAGTGATTGAAATTGAGGATGAGAACGGAGATGAGAAAAAAAATAAGACGGACAAAACGGTAGGTAAGGAATAAAAAAATCGGCAAGCATCCGTGACACTTGCCGATTCAGTTAATACTTTTCAAAAGCTTTTACTTCCAGTGCTTTTGAGCTATCACCTCTTCACTATCCAGTTCGTCGGATAAAAAGCGCTCCGCATCCAGTGCGGCCCGGCAACCTGTTCCTGCAGCCGTTACAGCCTGGCGATAGATCGGATCCATCGCGTCACCGCTGGCAAAAATCCCTGGCAAATCAGTCTCTGTAGATTGGCCTTTGGTTTGAATGTATCCAACATCATCCATAGTCAGCACACCATTAAAGAGATCTGTGTTTGGTTTGTGTCCAATTGCGAGAAATACGCCGGTCACATCATCCAAAGTGGTTACTTCACCACTTACTCTATTTTTGACTTTTACACCTTCTACAACCTGCTCACCCAGTACTTCCTGCAGTTCGGAATTCCAGATAAATTCAATCTTACCATTCTTAAATGCACGCTTCTGCATTGCTTTTGATGCCCGAAGCTCGTCGCGCCGGTGAATGACCGATACCTTGCTTGCAAACTTTGTCAAAAACAGCGCCTCTTCCATCGCAGTATCACCACCACCTACAATAACTACATGCTGATCGCGGAAAAATGCACCATCACAGGTAGCACATGCACTAACACCTTTTCCACGCAGACGTTGTTCACTCGGCAGATCGAGCCACTTTGCGGATGCGCCGGTAGCAATGATAATCGCCTTGGCAAATATTACTGTTTCTTCATCAACTGTCAGCTTATAGGGCCGCTCATCAAATTCTATATTTGTTACGTAACCGTATCGGCAGTCGGCACCAAAACGCGTTGCCTGCTGACGGAAATCTTCCATCATTTTTGGTCCCATTACTCCCTCAGGATAGCCCGGGAAATTATCCACATCTGTGGTTTGCGTTAATTGTCCGCCCGGTTCAGGCCCTTCAAATACAATTGGATTCAGATCGGCACGGGCAGCATAAATTGCAGCAGTTAATCCGGCCGGGCCACTCCCAACGATAACTACATCAAATGTTTTTCCTTGAATGTCTTCCATTTTCTTAGATTAATTTCTTTTTCTTTTATCTAAATGTAATGAAAATTGAACTCACTTTTGGTCAATCTTGTCTATCAGATGTATAGTCAACAACAAATATTACGATCATCAAAATTTCTACTTTATCGTTTAAGTTTTTTGTCAAAATTAAAATTGTCAATTGCAAATTGATAAAATTTAGATATGTTTAATTAAACTAACCTTATGAGGCGTGATATGATTGTCGGTGTTTGTAAAGAAACAGAGGCTCTGGAAAAGCGTGTTGCACTCACACCTGAGGGCTGTGAAAAGCTGATAGACATGGGCTTGAACGTCCATATAGAATCCGGTGCAGGCTTAAACTCAAGTTATTCTGATGAGCTCTATAAAAATGCAGGTGCTGAGATTGCAAATAGAGAGCAAATCTTGTCTGGAGCGGATTTGATTTTAGCCGTTCAGGCTCTTGCGCCGGGTGATGTCAAACAAATGAAGAAAGGGTCGATTTTGATTGCCTTTCTGTGGCCTTTACAAAATTCAGATTACGTAAACCTGCTACTTGATTCAGAAATTACGGGAATTGCCATGGACACTATACCCAGAATTAGCCGGGCACAGTCTATGGACGCACTCTCATCGATGAGTAATATTGCAGGTTATAAAGCCGCCTTGCTTGGTGCAAATCACTTAGACCGTTACTTACCAATGATGATGACTGCCGCGGGTACTATACCTCCCGCTAAAGTTCTGGTACTAGGAGGTGGTGTTGCCGGTCTGCAGGCCATCGCAACTGCCAAACGGCTCGGCGCCGTCGTAGAAGCCTTCGATATTCGCCCGTCAGTAAAAGAACAGGTGGAAAGCCTGGGTGCGAAGTTTGTAGATGTTCCGCTCGAGGAAGAGTCTGAAACAAAAGGCGGGTATGCCAAGGAGCTGTCAGATAGAAACAAAGAGAAGCAGAGAGAAGTGATTCATGAGCATGTAAGAAAATCAGACATCGTAATTACCACCGCACTTATTCCCGGCAAACCGGCACCGACTCTCATC
This sequence comes from uncultured Rhodohalobacter sp., assembly GCA_964535495.1. Classification (GTDB taxonomy): domain Bacteria; phylum Bacteroidota; class Rhodothermia; order Balneolales; family Balneolaceae; genus Rhodohalobacter. Next base: position 45,850 of record CAZHUP010000002.1, on the reverse strand, counting down.
ACAAAGAAAATGGTAGAAGATATGTCGGCCGGATCTGTTGTTATAGACATTGCCGCAGAGCAGGGAGGGAATTGTGAAGTGACCGATCCCGGAAAAGTAATCCAACATAGCGGTGTGGTTGTAGACGGACCGCTAAATTTGCCAAGCACACTGGCATATCACGCAAGTAAACTCTACTCAAAAAATATTCTGTCTCTGCTTAGTCTGCTTATAAAGGATGGCAGACCTGATTTAAACTTTGAGGATGAAATAATTGTAAATGCCACAGTAACTCATCACGGAGATCTAATCTCTCCGTTCGTAAAGGATAACATGAAATAACATCTAACTTCCATGCTGACCTGATTTTTATTCAGCAGTTGATTTCAGGGCTCATGACTCATTTTATAAAACTATGGAAGCCTTCATATTCAATCTTTTCATTTTTGTATTAGCCTCTTTTGTCGGCTTTGAGCTAATCTCAAAAGTTCCTCCAACACTTCATACACCGCTGATGTCCGGAGCTAACGCAATCTCAGGAATAACACTTATCGGTGCTTTGATTATAGCCGGAGGCCCAGACTCGGTTTACGCCCAATGGATCGGTTTCGCAGCCATTGTATTTGCAACCATTAATGTTGTGGGTGGATTTATGGTAACCGACCGCATGCTTGAGATGTTTAAGAAAAAGGAGGGTGAAAAATGAGCCATTTCCTGCCTGACGCCTTCCAGACATTCTTACCCAACCTGATTCAGATTTTTTACCTGGTAGCCACCGGTTTTTTTATTGTGGGGATTAAACGTTTAAGCTCTCCCGCTACAGCTCGATCAGGCAATCAACTCGCTTCTCTTGGTATGTTGATTGGTGTAGTAGTCACTCTATTCGACCGAGATATTATCGCTTTTGAATATATTATTGCCGGTGTGGTTATTGGAGCACTTATTGGTGGATTTGCTGCTAAAAAAGTTCAAATGACGGCGATGCCCGAAATGGTTGCCATTTTTAATGGATTTGGCGGTGGAGCTTCAGCCCTGGTTGCCTGGGGTGAATTTACCCGTCTGAATCCTTCAGTATTTGATACACAAAGTTTGGTTACTACCGGCCTGAGTATTTTAATTGGTTCAATTACCTTTACCGGCAGCTTTATCGCTTTTGGCAAACTAAAAGGTTTTATTGGCGGTGGCAGAATTGCACTGCCCGGTCAGAACTATATCAATTTGGCACTTACGGCATTGGCTTTCGGCTTGGTAGGCTGGTTCGCTGTAGATCCGGAGTATCAAGTCGTATTTTGGTCTCTATTTGGCCTGGCATTGCTGATTGGAGTCTTAACTGTTTTGCCTATCGGCGGAGCTGATATGCCGGTTGTAATATCACTTCTAAACTCCTACTCCGGCATCGCAGCGTCCATGGCCGGTTTTGTCCTTGGGAATAATCTGCTCATTATAAGTGGTGCGCTTGTTGGTGCTGCCGGTTTGATCCTTACAAATATCATGTGCAAAGCAATGAACCGAACACTGTTAAACGTTCTATTCAGCGCATTTACCGGTGTATCCGATACAGGTGATTCGGACGAGGGAGAGAAATCCTATCAACAAACATTTGCAGATGATGCAGCCATACAGTGTGCATATGCCTCCAAGGTTGTAATCACACCGGGTTACGGTTTGGCTGTGGCCCAAGCACAACATACGCTTAAGGAAGTAGCCAATATACTCGAAGAACGGGGCGTGACCGTCAAGTACGGAATCCATCCCGTGGCGGGTCGAATGCCCGGGCACATGAACGTACTGCTTGCTGAAGCTGATGTACCTTACGATCAGCTATATGATATGGATGAGATCAATCCGGAGTTTAAATCGACCGATGTGGTGTTAATAATTGGAGCAAATGATGTAGTTAACCCTGCTGCAAAAACATCCCCGGGGAGTCCTATCTATGGTATGCCTATTTTGAATGTAGATGAAGCTAAACGAACCATTGTTTTCAAGAGAAGCATGAGTCCCGGCTATGCGGGAATTGACAACGATCTGTTTTACAGTGATAAAAACCAGATGTTTTTCGGAGATGCTAAGAAATCGCTGCAGGAGTTAGCTTCCGCACTGAAAGAGCTCGATTAAAAAAAGAAAGCCCGAAAAAATGATCTTCGGGCTTTAAACTTTCTCTTTAAAAATACTAGTTCTCAACCGGGATGATGCGGTTTAGAGTTCCATTCGATTCGTTAGTGAAATATATATAGCCATCAGGTGCCTCATGAACGTCACGAATTCTCCCGATCCCTTCAAGTATTCTCTCCTCGTGAACAAACTCTTCACCATCAATCACAATTCGAGAAATCAGCTGATAAGAGAGTGCTCCATTTAAAACATCTCCTTGCCAGCCCGGATATTTATCACTCGTTACGAATGTCATTCCCGATGGTGCAATAGATGGTGTCCAATGCATCACGGGCTGCTCCATTCCCTCTTTTTCGGTGTGGGGCGTAATTTCACTTCCATTATAGTTTACTCCATATGTGATTTCAGGCCATCCGTAGTTGGCTCCGGGTTTATTGTGGAAGTTCAGCTCATCGCCTCCTCGCGGTCCGTGCAGATTTGTCCAGATCACACCTGTTTCGGGATGTGTAGCCATGCCCTGGATATTTCTTAAACCGTAAGCATAAATTTCGTCCAGCCCCTCCTGCCCAACAAAAGGATTATCTGAAGGTATTGATCCGTCGTCATTAAGTCTGAAAAGGTTTCCATTCGAATTGGTAATATCCTGCGCTGTATCCATTTGCCCGCGGTCACCAATCGAAAAGTAAAGATAACCGTCATGATCAAAAGCAATTCTGCTTCCAAAATGGTGCCTGGAATCTGTAAACGGAGTCCCTTCATATATCTCTTCCTGATCAACCAGTGAATTAGAATCAACATCAAAACGTGCTCTCATAATGGCAGTTTGAGCACCACCGCTTCCCGGTTTTGAGTAGCTGATGTACAACCAGCCATTCTCTTCATAATTTGGGTGAAGTTCGATATCGAGCAAACCTCCCTGTCCTTGCGCCCTCACCTCCGGCACACCGTCGACCGACTCCTCAAGAAGCTGGCCATTTCTGATTAATCGAAGATTACCGCTTCTTTGGGTTACAAGCACATGACCATCCGGCAAGAATGCCATTCCCCAAGCCACACCGAGATCTTCAGCTACGGTTTGCACGTAGAAATTTAGTTCCTCAGTTTCATAAATATCTCCGGGAGAATCCGGTAATGAGAAATAGCCGTTTGGTTCTGCACCGTTTTCAGTATCTGATCTATTGTCCGCCTCTGTTTCAAGAGCTTCTGCACAACCTGTGTTCAATAGCATGAACAGAACTGTGAGTACTGCAGCCATTTTTGATTGTTTGAAAAATGTCATTGGATTGATGTTTTAAGGTTGTATGTATAGTGAAGTATAGTTGTACTAATCGAGTGTATAAACACCTGAGAGATCAAACGGAAAGGATTGGCCATCCCTGAAACCGTCCAGCTCGGCAGAGATGTCCGCAGACCCTTTCAGATCGTAATTAAAAGTAGATTCACCTCTCATTAAGTCCATCAAAGCCGATCCCAGCTGAGATGAATTTAAACGGATGGGAATGTTAATGGTTCTCCGCTCCGATCCGGCTACTCTTATCGTTTCGCCAAGTGTGGTATCCAGCCACTCGCGTCCGTTTACTGTTAACTCATAAGCAGCATTAGCAATAGAAATCGCAAATGGATTTGGGTTTTGCACGTTGAATGACACCTCCACCTCGGCGCCACTGAGAGAGATCTCTTTTACATTAAAATCGCCCATTGTAATTCTGGGCACCTTTGGAATTGGAATATCTCCCGATGTGCGTACAGGCACTTTCCGATTTCCTAAAACAGGTACATCAAATTCCACCTCAGTAGATAAAGCATAGGAGAGACTATCCTGCCTTAAAACAGAACTGAATGATTCATAAACTTCTGAGAAATTCAGTGTTACCGGAATCTGTATGGACTGTGTAGATTCCCTTCCAATCGAAAGGCGATCTTCCTGCAATCCGGTAATAAAAGATCGGTCATTGATAAAAAATTCATAACTGTACTGCTCAGCCGACACCCCAAAACGATTTGGATTATTCACTTCAAAATCAAAAAGAAGTGTTACTCCATCGAATGTTATTCTGTCGATAGACATATTCTGAAACGACACATTTGGTTCGCGAACATCAGCCGCATCACGGATTGTGCCACAACTTAACATCATTAAAGAAATGACAAATAGTATAATTACTCTTTTCATGTTTGTTGAATAAAATTGACTGTAAAAATTGTGAGGGTTAAAAAATCAGAATTATCCGGTTAACTCGGCCAGTTGCCGGCGGAACTTCGGAGCCCCACCATTAGCAGGATGTCGAACACCAATGTAATCAATTCCAAGTTCAGACAAACTCTGTTCACACTTCCTACCAACGGCAACAATCTTCGGTTTATTGAACAGACCGATAAACGTTTTTAAATGTTTCAAGCCCGCATCCATTTCTCCGGCTAGAGGTGTTCGATTGCTTAACAACCCTTTATCAGGGTTGTAGGGATGCCATGGCACGGCATTCCACAAAACAACTTCATATGGATCAATTTCCAGGTCTGTCAATGCACCCCACATAATCGTCGCAGTCGGTTCGCTCATACCCTTTTCAATAAGGTCGGGCCGGCTCGTTCTGTTGGGTCTCACTGTTTGAAAAACGTGATCGGCCTCCACTCCGTATTTCTCCCGCTGATATCCCAGCAAAATCCGCTCGGAAGTCATTGCAATACCGGTAAAATGTCCACCCTGATAGCCCAGCGCTTCAGCTATAAAAAGATACCTGGCCGAATGTTGCCGCTCCTTTAGATAGGTTTCCAGCTGTTTTCTGCGAATATCGGGCGCATTCGGTGTAACATCGTTCTTTTTATCCTGATGATACCACGGGTTGAAAAGTCCACGTGGTGTTCGTTTCAGAGATTCGACAAACTTCGAAATCATATGGAAATCGTACAGTTTTTGATCATTAAATTTTTAAGACGGTCTATTCTCTGCCAGGTAGGCCAGTTGCAGAACCCGAAGTTCACCGTAATCCACAGTTTTATCAAGATCCTCATATACCGGCTTGAGAATATCTGCCCCTACTTTATCCATCGACTCATAGACCTCATCAATTTTACGTTGGGAAAGCGAAGAGGCCTCTAGAATTCCTTCCGGTTCAATCTTATTACCATCATCCAGATACTTTTTCAAATTACTTAAAATGGTCACCTCCTTTACACCAAACTGTTCAGCCAGGTGCTCTACAGATTTGCCCTGGTTAAACTCTTCTCCCACCAATTCATACTTCTTCTTTTCAGTAGTCTTTTCAACTTTCTTTTTAATCGCCTTCGATTTCTCATCAACATCGTTGTTTTCAACAAACTCAACGATGATTGGCAGAAAGTCGTCGCCATATTTCTTCAGTTTTACAGATCCCACCCCATAAATTGCCATCAAAGATTCATCATCCTGGGGAAAAAAGTATGACATTTCCATAAGAGTGGTATCAGGGAAAATTGCGTATGGTGGAATCTCCTGCTCGTCTGCCAGCTCTTTTCGTTTTGCCCTTAGTTTTTCAAATAGATCTGCGTTGTGTTTATTCTCTACATCACTGCTTGTGCGCGACGGCTTATCCTCATCTGAAGTTGCCTGCGTTCTATCCAATATCCCCTCTACCCGTTCGTCTCCCTTTAAAATATTGGCAGATGCAGCTGTTAGTTTGAGGCTTCCATGATCAGGGTCTTTTTTCAGAAGATCTTTTCTCAAAAGTAGCCTTGAAAGCTGAATCCACTGGTTTTTCGTCCATTCCTGGCCAATTCCATATGTAGAGAGTTTATCATGATCATTTTCCAGGATTTTCTTCTGCTTAGATCCTCGTAAAATATCAGCTATATAATAGGCACCATAAGTCTCCTCTGTCCGCACAATACAGCTCAAATATTTTTGAGCCTGTTCTGTGTAATCCTGCATGTTGTCTTTATACTGCAAACAGTTGTCGCACATCCCGCACTCATCATGCTTATACTCCTCTCCAAAATACTCAAGAAGAGGTTTTCTGCGACAGTCATCATACTCCATAAAATTAAGCAGGGCGTCGAGATGTTTTTCCGCAATCTTCTTCTCCTCTCCCTCTTTTTGGTTGATGAAGTATTGAATCTTCTGTTTGTCGGAGTAGCTGTAGAGGAGCATGCAGTCGGCTTGAAGGCCATCCCTTCCTGCACGGCCAATCTGTTGATAGTACGATTCAATATTTTGCGGCATATCATGATGTATCACAAATCGCACATCCGGTTTATTTATTCCCATCCCAAAGGCGATGGTTGCCACAATTATCTGCACATTATCGCGAATAAACGCCTCCTGATTATGAGTACGCTGCGCCTCCGAAAGACCGGCATGATATGGCAGAACGGAGTGTCCTTCATGCTTTAAATCGCTGTAAAGTTCATTCACCTGTCGGCGGGAAAAACAGTAGATAATTCCTGATTGTTTCGGCCGGGTATAGAGAAAATCGAGAATCTGCTCAAGCGGTTCCTGTTTATCCACCACCTGAAGAAGCAGATTCTCCCGATCAAAACTGGCGACATACGTCTCTGTTTTGTTCATCTCCAGCGTAATACGAATATCTTCGCGTACTCTTGGAGTAGCCGTAGCCGTCAGCGCAAGACAAACAGCATTGGGAAAATCTTTTCTAACCTTGGCCAGCTGGCGATATTCCGGACGAAAATCGTGCCCCCATTCAGAAATACAGTGTGCCTCATCGATCGTGAAACAGTCGACATCCAGTTGATCTAAAAGATGACGCGTACTTTCCATCATCAACGTCTCAGGAGCCAAATAGAGCAGTTTTGCCTCTCCATTTTTCAATTTACGGACGTTTGCTGCATACTGTTCGGGAGTGAGCGTACTATTTAGGAAAAGAGCCGGCACACCAAATTCATCCAGTTGCTCCACCTGATCTTTCATCAATGAAATAAGCGGTGAAATCACAATTGTTAAACCATCAAAAAGAATAGCGGGAATTTGATAGCATAGTGATTTCCCACCGCCTGTGGGCATAATCACCAGTGTATCTTTCTTATTGAGAACATCGGAGATAATATCTTCTTGAAGCGGTCGGAATTCATCATATCCAAAAGTCTGTTTCAGAACCTGCTTCGCTTGCTTTATCATATCTGTGGTTTTGTTAATGCTTAATTCTAATTCTCGCCTGAATCCTATCTAAGATACCGGATATAACACTCCCTTACATATTTCAATTCATGTTAGTCGAAAGTGTTTCAACAGGTTTTATTAAGATTTAATATTTACCGAGGCTCGGCTACTTTTGGCGGGGAATCAAATAAAACTGCTCCATTCGTCCATCAATATAGTAGGTCTCTTCTCCATCAAAAATGGCATCTTCCTCCAGCATAATTCTAATAGAACGATTCCACTCCGGAATAAATACTTCAGCATTCAGCTCTATAGAGTGTGCTGTATTTGGGTAGAGTGGATAGTCCCCTTTCCCGGGCACGCCACCCTGTTGATCCCAAAGGCCGATGGTTGGGCCTGCACCGTGTCCGTGATATCCAAGCGGATGCGTATAGATTGTGGCATTGATATTTTCAGATTCAGCTTTTCTCAGTGCAGCCGAAAGAATATCATTTCCGGATCTGCCTGTTATAAATTCATCCGTAAGAATATCCTGTAATCGATTGCCAATTTTCAGTGCTTCTTGCAATCCCTGTGGAGCTTCCGTTTCGCCGGGACGAAGTACGTATGCGTGACGTTGAGTATCCGTTGTAAGGCCCAGATACTCAATTCCAAAATCCATATGCAGAAGATCACCCGGCAAAATGACGTCTGTATCCGCACGGCCTGAAAAGTCCCCGTCGTGCTCAACGGATTCACTTCGCTGAACAGAAACAGACGGATGGAACCATGTAGTCAAATTCAGATCTCGTATCCTTTCCCGGTACCACCACTGAAGATCTTCCGTAGTTGTAATTCCGGGAGTAATCACTCGCTCCGACAACCCTTCTGCAATAATATTGTGAGCGATACGATTAATCTGTCGGTAAACAACCTTCTCCTCTTCTGTTCGGGTTTCCAGCCATCCTATCGATAATTCCTCGGCAGATACAATTCGGTTTTGAAGTTCCGAAGATAGACTGTTTTTTAAATGGTTGAAATCGGTATAGCTGATTCCATCTGCAAGCGCAAAGTGCTCTGAAAAATTTATACCGATCTTATCCGGATTCCGTTCTGCCACAACCTGCCCAAATCGTTTCCACTGATCCGGCTCATCATCCGGAAACCACTGGGTTTCAAAAAAACCTATATCATATCGAGCCACTGCCAGCCGCTCTACAGGATCTCCGTTTCCGGGATCAAAAAATACAAGTATGGTTGTTCGGCGCGACGATTGCCAAGTGGCCGGAAGCATCGTCAACAGAACAGGATCTTCGTTATACTCGCGGGCTACCAATACCCACATATCTATCCCAGCCCTTTTCATTAACTCCGGAACCAGATGATCAAGACGGTATTCGGTCCACTGATCCATAACTTCTGCCCTGTCACGCATTTTTAAAATGTCCGGTGTAATATCATTCACCGTTTGAGCAACTGTATCACCGAGTATAAATAAACTAAAAACAATGAGAAGTATGATATTTTTCATAGGAGATGTTGAAATGAATTGTCAGTTTTTGCCTAAGTTTTTCAAAAATTCCTGTTATCTTAAGTAGGATTTAATGTAAACGAATAAGCCATTATGAAAATAAGCATTACCAAAACAGATCAAAGTAGAATTTCCGATGTTGATTTTGATAATCTGCAATTTGGGCGTGTTTTTTCTGATCATATGCTTGAAATGGTTTACAAAGACGGCCAATGGAACGAACCTAAAATTATACCATACGGCCCTATTCAGTTTACACCTTCAATGCAGGCCCTTCATTATGGGCAGGCTATTTTTGAAGGAATGAAAGCCTATCACGTAGACGATGAAACACTTCATCTGTTTAGACCCAGGGATCACCATCAACGATTGAATGATTCAGCGCGCCGGCTGTGCATGCCCGAAGTTGATGAACAATCTTTCATCAAAGGGCTTGAAGAGCTCATTTCACTAGACCATCAGTGGGTTCCGAAGGAGTATGGACACGCACTTTATGTCCGTCCATTTATGTTTGCTACAGAAGAGTATCTTGCCGCTAAAGTATCGCAAGAATATCGGTTTTACATTATAACAAGTCCTGTAGCAGCCTATTACAGTGAAGGTTTCAACCCGGTAAAACTTACAACATCAGAAAAGTTCGTAAGAGCGGTGAAGGGCGGAACCGGTGAGGCCAAAGCTGCCGGTAATTATGCAGCAAGTTTTCTCCCTGCTCAGAATGCTAAAAAAGAGGGTTACACACAGGTTATCTGGCTGGATGCCAAGGAGAATCGATTTATCGAAGAGGTGGGAACAATGAATATCTTTTTTCTGATGGATGATAAATTGGTCACTCCAAAACTTTCAGGATCTGTTTTACCGGGCATCACCCGGCGTTCCGTTATAGAAGTAGCTAAAGAGTGGGGAGTTGACGTTGAAGAGCGAAAAGTCAGTATTGATGAAGTAGTTGAATCTTATCAATCCGGAAAGGTGACAGAGGTATTTGGATCGGGTACTGCGGCTGTAATATCTCCGGTTGGCCTGATTCATCACAATGGAGAAATCATTCAACTTGATGAAGAGAAAATAGGACCGTTTGCCAAAAAAATGTTCAGCACTATCACAGGTATTCAATATGGTAAAACTGACGATCCTTTTGGCTGGGTTCATCCTGTTACCCTGGATTAACTACATTTTCTATACGTAGCCGCTCTTATCTCCAATGACATAGAATCGATCAGACGTCTTAACTTTTTGATCACGATTGCTAATATCGAGATCTATTCTTCCCAGACGTACACCACCATGTCCCATCTGTGTAATTTGAGTGGTATTCCCTTCCGGATTCATCACACCAACGGGGTAGTCAAGAAAAGTATGGGTATGCGCCCCGATGATTAAATCTATTCCGGCAACTTTTTTAGCCAGTGTAAGATCGTCCATACGCCCGTTACTGTATTGAAATCCTAAATGGCTCAGGCAGATGACAAAATCACATTTATGATAATCCCTCAAGCTGTTGGTCATTCCGTTTGCCCATGCAATCGGATCTCTGTGTTTTACATCACCGTATAAATCGGGCGAAACAACCCCATCCAATTCAATTCCGAGACCAAAAATACCGATGCGAAATCCATCAATATCGCGCACGATGAGACGTCGCAGGAATGAGTTCATTGGTGTACCGCTTGCATCATAATTAGCTGCAAGAATCGGAAAATCTGCTTTTTTTGCTGCTTCAGCAAAACCGTCAGGCCCGCGATCGAACTCATGGTTTCCAACCGCCATAGCGTCGTATCCCATTTCACTCATCAGCTTCAGATCTACTTTGCCGCCATAAACATCAAACCATGGTGTGCCCTGAAAGACATCTCCGGCATCAAGTAAAAGAACATTCTTATTCTGAGATCGAATCTTTTTCACAAGTGAGGCACGGCGGGCAATACCTCCTAATCCGGCAAATTCTACCGCATTATCAGGGAATGGGTCCAAACGGGCGTGAGTGTCGTTTGTGTAGAGAATCGTTATAGCAGAAGATGATGGTGTCAATAATTTTGCACCAACACCCATCGGGGTCAACGCGCCGGCTGCTAAAAAAGCACTTTTTTTCAGAAAGTCCTTTCTGCTTATCACAATCGAATCCTCCCGTCTGTTTTTGAAAAGATATCGCGCCTGCTTTTAAAATAATCTACATAGAGGTCTCTCACATTTACGTCATAGAGATCAATCCGGTCGCTGTATTCCCAAAGCGCAGGAAATCGATCTCCTCCGTTTGCTGCCCAGCTGCTTGTTGCCACCATATAGATTCTATTGGGATCGAGTATTTGAGAGTTGACCAAAACTCCTTTTGCTTCTCCATTTTCAATTCGAAAGCGCATTCCGCTAATCGGGGCACCACCCATTTCAGCAATTTGTCCTGCCAGCTCTGATACTTTTGAGCCTCTCAACTTTAAGACCACCAGGTGATTCTCATAAGGCATAAACTCCATTACATCACCAATTGTCAGATCGCCGGGAGTTAAATAAAGGCCAAATGATGAATCACCAATCACCCCCATATTAACAAACTCTCTCAACTCACTTCCCGCACGATATCGTAATGCATCAGAAACTAAATTTCCTAAAGAACCTTCAGGCTTAGAAAACCTTAAAGTATCGTGAACGGTAGCTATTTTCTCTCCCATTGCAGCGTCAAGTGAATCGCGATAACTGTTGAGAAGTGATGCAATTTTCGGGTCGGGTTCGGGATATTGAACAGACTCTTCTTCGTTAGTCAATGACCGATCTTCTGTTGTAGAGTAGGATGTGCATCCTGCAACAATTCCGATAATAAGTAAAGCATGAAAAAACTTACGAATCCACATTCAGACCTGCTCTACCTCCTCTGTCTGAACATGTTCATCATCAAATCGCTAAAACCGAGAAGCTTTATATTGGGTGAAAGTTCGGTTAGCGAGCGATCAAAATCACGACTGTTGACGGAAACCGCTTCAGCAGAAAACACTCTGTTATTCCCGTTAAACCCTTCAATCAGCAAAGGAAAGCTGTTTGGATTCATAATCAGCTCAACCGGCAGATCTTCTTCCAGCTGCTTTCTTCCGGTTGTGTGCCATGCGTCATTTAGTAAACCCCAGCGCACTTTAATTTGATCAGTCAGCCAAACCGAAACATGCCGATCTGCGGAATCTTCCTTTAGCACAAACTCTTTAACTGTGTAGCCGTGAAGCTGTTGAGTCCGTCCGGTTTCCTCGACTCTGTTATCCCAGTCAAAACTCTGCTTTTGATCATTATCTGAACGACCCGAGACACGGTTCATTAAATCCACCAGTCTATCAATATCATATTTGGCAATTTTGAACGCCTCATCATCTCCGGTGTTGAAGACAAAATCCTGCATATCGTTTCGAACCAGAATTCCATTTGTACTCAAACCGGACATCACATCCAGAGAGCTGCTCGATCCGATAAAAATACGATCTGGTGTGAATACTAAATTGAGGTCGGTCTGCTCGGTTTCGCCACCATCAACGTTTAGAATCCGGTACTGAACCTGGCCTTCAAACTGAGCAGACACAGGCTTGGCCAGAATTAACGCAAGCAATAGTAAAAGTGAGGATAAAATCGTTTTCATAGCAGGGATTTCATTGTGAGTTATCACTGTAAACGTTGATGCTCAATGTTTGTTTCAGCCGGCCAGTTCGGCAGGTTCGCTCATCTCAACGTTCACTTTGTGGATCCATCCGCCGGCAACCACATCATCGCCTTCGTAGCAAACAATGGCCTGACCCGGTGTGATTGCTTCTCGCCCGGCAGGAAAATGAACTTCAATTTCATCATCCGAAAGCTGTTTGATTGTTCCAATCGCACCGTCGTCATTGTAACGGATTTTTCCGGTAATCTCCATCTCACCGTTCGGAATTTTGTCATATTTAACAAGATTCAGCTCTTTTGCACGGCAGGTGGTACTGATCAAATCCTCTTTTTCTCCCACAGTAATGACGTTCTTTTCCGCATCAATATGCGTTACATAAACCGGCTTACCGAGAGAAAGATCGAGCCCGCGCCGCTGGCCAATGGTGTAAAATGGAAAACCTTTGTGTTTGCCGACAATGTTTCCTGTTTGATCTACAAACACACCGCCACTTACGCGCTCTTCAAGATCGTCCACTTTGTCTTTCAAAAATCGATGGTAGTTATTATCGGGAATAAAACAGATTTCGTACGAGTCGGGCTTTGTTGCCACATTCAGCAGACCATAATCTTCGGCCATCTGTCGGATCTCTGGCTTGTGATATTTCCCGAGCGGAAAAATCGTTCGTTCCAGATGTTTCTGTTCAACACCCCAAAGCGCGTACGACTGATCCTTGTTATGATCTTTTCCTTTTGAGATTACATATCGGCCATTTTCTTCTCTTACGTTTGCGTAGTGCCCAGTGGCAATGTAATCGCACCCAAGATTGTCGGCTCGTCTCAGCAGTGCTGCCCATTTAATATGAGTATTACACAGAACACAGGGATTGGGTGTCCGTCCGCTGGTATAGTCTTCCACAAAACGGTCAATTACCCAATCGCCAAACTCATCACGGATATCCACAATAAAGTGTTTGAAGCCAAACTTCACAGCGATATGACGAGCATCGTTCATCGATTCTACCGTGCAGCAGCCCGTCTCTTTCCCGTCATTACCGCCACTTCGGTGATAATCCCAGGTTTTCATAGTAATTCCGATTACATCGTATCCCTGCTCCTTAAGCATCACTGCGGCAACAGATGAATCCACTCCGCCGCTCATAGCAACAAGAACACGTCCTTTGGTACTCATAAATGTCGATTTGATTTTTTATTAGACTAGCTAAAATACGGATTTTCTATGTAAATCGTATGAAGCTGTTTAACGAGAAGAAACCGCAGATCTTATTCCGGAAGCCAGAACCGATGAGCATTTTTACATATACAGGTAAGGCTTCCAGTGCTCTTGCACACCGCCCATCAGATTTTGAAAAAATGTGATATGAATTGGACGATATGGAGTAGTGTTAAGTGGCATTTTGGCTTCGTCCGGGGTCCGGTCGCCCTTCTTAACATTACACTTATTACAAGCGGTAACCAGATTTTCCCATGTATCTTTTCCACCACGGCTTTTTGGCATTACATGGTCCAGAGTCAAATCAGATTTCACTCCACAGTACTGGCAAATATGCCGGTCTCTTTTCATGATATTTTTCCGGGTGAGTACAATTCTGGAATATGGAATCCTGATATAATATCGAAGTCGAATTACGGATGGATAAGAAAATTCCTGATCGACCGTACGAATTACTTTCTCCGGATCTTCATGAAGCATCTCCGCCTTTTCAAGAAACAGCAACTTCACAGAGCGCTGCACAGAGCACACACTTAGTGGTTGATAGTCCTGATTTAATACAAGTACATTGGAGTTCATCAGATCGAAATTTTACACGCCTGTATACAATTCTTTTACAAGGCTTTTTAACGCCTATTTAGTATGAATTATTTTGATGTAAATTTCAACCCAAAATGAAATTAACAAGTTCATCCCAAATCAACGGGTTGATTGCAATTGCCAAAATGATTGAGATTATCAATCCAATCATGGCATAGCTGGCATCTTTGAATATCAGTTTTACCGACACCCAGATTGGCCGGCCCTTTCCTTTGGAATCTGTCAGGCTCATCGCAATTTCACGCCCCGCAAGTAATCCGATAAACACCCATGTTGTACTCATTGGAACCGTGCTCACACCTTTAAAGTACCAGAGAACTACTGCATAAACTCCGTCAATTACAGTAGCTGAACGTACATCCGTCACATCAGATTTTTCTGTCACAATTTGCTGAATTTTATCTCCTCGCAGATAGAAAAGCACGCCTAATCCAAGAAAGATGAATCCCACAAAAACCAAAAATGCATTTACTGATAGTGACCGCGGCAGATATACTGCAATATTCGCTGCATCCTGCATTAACCAGATGGCCCACAAACATCCACTTATAACCCATTGGATTGGCCGCCAAACAGGGTGTGGTTCGCCCTTAAACCATTTTAGGAGTTGGCGATTCAAAGTCAACCAAATAATAATAGCCACAGCAAAGGCCACAAAATAGCCGGAGAGGCTCTTTTGCAGTACCTGTGTGATTCCTTCCGGCTCTGTAGCAAATGCACTGAGTAGAAGGAATGTGGTAGAAACCGGCATTTTAAGCCGAGTAATAATCAACAGAAAGAGCGGAGCCGCAACCTGGAGAAAGACAAAGTTTTGTGGAGCCTGATCAAACCCTTTTGAAGTCAGTCGCTCGTAGGTTACATCTCCGTCGTAAGTAAACCAGCTATACGTTACAGTGAGTACAAAAATTCCACCGATAAAAAGCCAAAGTATCCACCATTTTTTGTCGGCATTAGATGCCAGAAATGTCCCAATCGTCTGGATACTGTCGTTTGCTATGGCAGAGTAGGCAGCGAAGAAAAACCCGACCCACATGGCTATATGCGGAGTCTCGTATGTGGCTCCCGCCACAAAGAAAAATATCCCCAGCAGTATTAAAAACCGCCTCTCACTCTTGATGAGATCCATCAAACCGGTAGGTATCAAGCTCTCAAGGTAGCTCACCACAACCTTACCATTCGATTTTTTGACTTTCTTCTTTTTAGACATTAATAACGGCGGTTTCTATTGATTCACAGTCCGGAAAACTACCAACTCAATGTTAAGAGAATATTACCCGGCTGAAAATCTTTACCAAAAAAAGAGTTTCTACTTGAAGAAAAAGCCGTATTTTTCACTCTGTATGCTTAAGCAGATTTGACTAAAAATAGAATCAAGTTCTACCATAACAACGAATATATGTCATCAAAAAAAGATAGTTCCAACTCCAATTTCTACAAGGAACCCGGGCCAAAACTAAGCAAAGAGTCTCCATTTGAATCGATGATGGAGCGGTTCCGGTTTGCCGCCGATATTTTAAAACTGGACGAAGGTATGTTTCAATATCTTGCAAGTCCGGTAAAGCAGGTCATTGTATCTGTTCCCGTAGTAATGGACAATGGAGAGATTAAAGTATTTGAAGGGTACAGGGTAATACATGATAACGTTTTGGGCCCATCTAAAGGTGGCCTCCGTTTCGCTCCGGACGTAAATCTCGAAGAGGTTAAAGCTCTCGCATCCTGGATGACCTGGAAGTGTGCCGTTGTAAATGTCCCATTTGGTGGAGCAAAAGGCGGTGTTCGCTGTAACCCTAAAGAGCTTTCAAAAACAGAACTTGAACGACTGACACGTCGCTATACTGCCAACATGCTGGAGGTCTTCGGGCCGGACAGAGATATTCCCGCACCTGACATGAATACTAATGAACAGGTAATGGCATGGATCATGGATACTTACAGCATGAATGCACAGCGAACTGAAACCGCTGTTGTAACCGGAAAGCCCATTATTTTAGGCGGCTCGCAGGGAAGAAAGGAAGCGACAGGACGCGGAGTGGTTACAGTTACCTTAGCTGCTTTAAACAAGATGGGTATAATGCCCAACAAGACTAAAGTTGTTGTTCAGGGGTTTGGCAATGTAGGCTCCGTATCCGCTCAGTTGATGTACGAACAGGGAGCAAAAATCATAGCAGTGAGCGATATTTCGGGTGGTTACTTTAATAATGACGGCCTGGATATACCGAAAATGATCGATTACTCTCAGAACAATAACAACTCCCTCGAAGGCTTCCGTGAAGCTGAAAAAATTTCGAATGAAGAACTTCTGGAGTTAGAGTGTGATGTTTTGATCCCGGCTGCAAAAGAGGATCAGATCAGTAAGGAAAATGCACATAAAATACGCGCTAAAATTATTGCTGAGGGAGCGAACGGTCCTGTTACAGCAAATGCTGATGCTATTTTAGAACAAAATGGTGTTATGGTTATTCCAGATATTCTGGCTAATGCCGGTGGGGTAACCGTCTCCTATTTTGAGTGGGTACAGGACAGGCAGGGATATTTCTGGACAGAAGAGCGGGTAAATCGTCGCCTTAACAGAATGATGCGAAATGCATTTGACAATCTCTATAGCGTCAGTGAAGAGTACAGCATTACTTTACGCCAGGCTGCTTATGTATACGCCATCAACCGAGTGGCAACTACTTTAAAACTGCGCGGCATTTACGCATAAATTTTCACGCTAATTCGGTCAGATGGCTGATTACTCATTCCGGACCTTGCTCAAATCGACTCACGAAGAGGCCGTTAAGGTTCCGGACATAGTTTCTGATATTCAGGTTGAAGCTTCACTGTCTGAGGATGAAACCTCAACATTCATGCTTCTCTTAAGTGAAGCTGTGGATAATGCCATTGAGCACGGAAATCAATACGATCCGAATAAGAACGTATCCGTTGAGATTGAAATATCCAATGAGGAGATCGTGGCCAGAATAACCGACGAGGGTCTGGGTTTTGATATCGAAAAACCTGTATCAAAAAATCCTTTAGATCAGGAAAATCTGTTGAATACCGGGGGGCGGGGTATTTTTATTATCCAGGAGCTCTCCGACTCCATGGAATTTTTAAACAACGGCTCTACTCTTCAGTTTAAAATTAACCGGGGCAGCTGACTTTTACTGCATAG
The DNA here is from genome assembly GCA_964535495.1 of uncultured Rhodohalobacter sp. Lineage (GTDB taxonomy): Bacteria > Bacteroidota > Rhodothermia > Balneolales > Balneolaceae > Rhodohalobacter. Next base: position 28,557 of record CAZHUP010000002.1, on the reverse strand, counting down.
TAGCAAAAATTTGTTCCAGTTCACCCGTTAACTGAAGTAATTCAGTTTCGGCTACTTTGGCATCAAATTTAGCTCTGATCAGTCGATTTTCTGCTGCCAAAAATGTCCGCTGAGCTTCTCTGAATTCAAGAGAACTTATCGATCCCAACCTAAATCGTTCCAAAGCGATATCTAAGGTCTCCTCGGCATTGGCCAAATTCTCCTCTTCCAGATCTACCAACTCAAGATTGTTCAAATAACTCCGATAAATCGCTTCAAAATCTGATTCTAAACGAAGCTTTTGAGACTCGAGGTTCAACTCTGCATTCTTCTGCGTGATCTGAGCATTCTGAACCCGTCTATTCAAATTAAATCCGTTAAAAATATTTACACGAGCTGTAATACCAATGGAAAAACCGGTTGTTTCATTAAACTGGAAAAACCCGCCATCGTTCTCACTTCGGTTAAAACTGTAACCGGAGGTCAGTGATAGCTGAGGATACCGCTCTCCCTGAATTTCTCGCAGCTCCAGCCTTGATACTTCATGCTCGAATCGGGCAATTGCCAGTTCGGCGTTCTCATTCATCAATTTGTTAAAAAGCTCCTCTTCCGGTAAAAAGCGATTCACCTGAATCTCAGAAACAACACCAAAGTCCGTTTTAGGATCTTGTGACAGCAACTCATTCAAATTTATTTTCGCTTCATTCAGTAAGTTTCTTTCCCGGATATAAGCGGCGCGATCTGCATTAAGGTCAGACCGGGCCTGCAGTAAATCGTACTCTGAACCGGATCCTAAATCCACCTTTGTCTCTTCAATTTCTATTCTCTCAAGGGATACTTCAATATTATCCTCAAGAACTTTCATCTGCTCACTAATACGTATGATATTGAAGTAAGATAGAGCAATTCGGCTCACCAATAGCTCCATATCAAAACGAAGCTGTTCATCACTGATCTCTTTTAGTTTACCCAGTCTGTCGTATCTGGCAAATGAAGTCAGCCCGTCAAAAAGTGTCCAGTTCAGATTTATAGCGGCGTTTGTTGTTGTGCTTCTGGCCCCTTCATTCGTGCTGCCTGTACCATCGGCTGATCTGAATTCACTATCTTCAATTCTCTCTGTTCGGCCGGCGGTTAAATCTATTGACGGCAGGAAACCTGCATTTCCAAGAGTCAAATTGTTGTCTGCCTGTTCCTGCAGGTTGCGGCTGATTTGAAGCCCGTAGTTATTCTCCAGTCCAATTTGTACGGCCTCCTCGAGTGTTAAAACACTCTGGGCTGATGTCGTATTAACAAATAGTAAGAGTGACGATAGAGAAACAAGTAACAATAAATGAGTTCGAATCATCATTAAACGCTGGCAGTTTCTAATTTTTCGGCTTCTTTTGCTCGCTCCTGAATCTCTTTTGCTTTAATCTTTTCAGATGCAAAATAGGAGTAAATGGCGGGAATAATGTAGAGTGTAAGGAAACTACCGATTAACAGGCCGCCAATTACCGCAATACCCATTGAAGAGCGACTTTCTGACCCGGCACCAATCGCCAGGGCAATAGGTAAAATTCCCAGTATTGTAGAGATAGATGTCATTAAAATCGGACGGAATCTGACAGCCGCTGCATCCAAAATTGCATCCATGATAGACATCCCCTGCTCCTGTCGTTGATTTGCAAACTCCACAATCAAAATTCCGTTCTTCGCAATCAAACCGATAAGCATAATGGCTCCAATCTGGCTAAAAATATTAAGTGTCTGATCAAAGTACCAGAGAGATACGAGCGTTCCCATTATAGCCAATGGTACTGTAAAGAGAATGATAAACGGATCACGAAAACTCTCAAACTGGGCGGCCAGTACCAGATAGATTAAAACCAGTGCGAGTACAAAAATAAACATCAGGCTTGCTGCACTTTCCGCAAAATCCCTGGATGGTCCGGTTAGATCTGTGATAACATTATCGGGCAGTATCCGGGCTGCAATGGCATCCATCGCATCAATACCGTCGCCAATCGTGTATCCGGGAGCAAGCTGTGCAGATATAGTTGCTGAATTAAATCGGTTAAACCGATAAAGTTGCGGCGGGCTGCTGCGCTCCGAAACTGTAACCAGATTATCGAGCTGAAGCAGTGAGCCATCCTGCCCTCTCACGTAAATAGTTTTAAGGTCAATGGGTTCGTTTCTGTACTGACGATCCATCTGTCCAATCACCCAGTACTGCTTCCCATCCATAATAAAGAATCCAAACCTGCTTCCGGACAGGGATAACTGTAACGTTTCTGCAATATCCCGCACAGAAACTCCTAATGAACGAGCACGATTTCTGTCTATTTCAACCTGCAGCTCGGGACGGTTAAATTTCAAATCAACCTCAGCGAAAACGAAGGCCGGATCTTGATTCGCTTCTTGCAAAAACTCAGGAATTACCTCTTCAAGCTGTTCCAGGGTTTGTGCCTGCAGTACGTATTGAACCGGCAGTCCGCCTCGTCTATTACCGATCGATTGAGGTTGTGATACAAACGTTTGTGCACCTGTAAGGTTAGACATCAGGCCGGTAAGCTGATCTGCAATTTCTTGCTGCGAACGGTCTCTGCCAGATGCATCACCTATATTCAGAAATGAAAAAGCTGAGTTGATTGAACCGGCAGCACCAAACCCGGGAGATGTAACCGTATTCATAGCCACAACTTCAGGTACGTTTTCTTGTACCGTTGCAATCATCTGATCAACATACGAATCCATGTACTCAAATGATGCTCCTTCAGGGGCTGTGGCAAACATTCTTATCTGTCCGCGATCTTCTCTTGGAGCAAGCTCCTCAGGTATTATTGAATATAACCCTCCAATCGCAACTGCGGCTAGCGCAAGGATAACAAATGCCATCCAGCGTCGCTTCATAAAAGTCTCCAGAGAACGCCTGTATAGATCATTCACCTTTCGGAAGAAAGGCTCGGTCATTTGATAAAACCGATTTTTTTCCGCCCCATTTTTTAAAATTTTAGTTGCCAGCATTGGAGTAAGAGTCAGCGCCACGAACGAAGATATGACAACAGCTCCCGCGATCACTACACCAAACTCTCTGAATAATCGGCCGGTGGTACCACCCAAAAAGAGAATTGGCATAAAGACGGATACCAAGGCAAGAGAGGTGGCGACAACAGCAAAGAAAATCTCTTTAGATCCAAGAATACCGGCCTCAATGGTGGGTAATCCTTTCTCCATTTTAGCATAGATGTTCTCCAATACAACAATCGCATCATCCACAACCAAACCGATGGCCAGTACAATAGCCAGCATTGTTAAAACATTAATTGAGAAGCCTGCGATATACATGATAAAGAAGGCCCCAATCAAGGCGATAGGAATTACAATAATGGGGATAAACGTAGTTCTTAAATCGCGTAAAAAGAAGAATATGACAAGAATAACCAAGCTTAGTGCAAGGAAGATTGTCTGCTGAACTTCGTTAATTGAATCCTGAATGTACTCCGTTGTATCGAAACCGACGGCAATATCAATATCATCGGGCAGATCTCTCTCTATTCGATCAACTCTCACAAAAAACTCTTCTGCAATTGAGAGCTGATTGGAACCGGGTTGCGGAATAGCCACCACACCCACCATGGGTACACCATTTCTTTTGAGAACCGTGCGTTCATTTTGTGCACCAAGTTCTGCAAACCCGATATCCTGAAACCTGATTTGACGGCCATCCTGTTCACGAATAATCAAGTTGTTAAACTCTTCGGGTGTTGAAAGCCGGCCCATGGTGCGTACCGTCAACTCTGTTGCACTCCCTTCAATTCTGCCTGAGGGAAGCTCTACGTTCTCACGGTTCAATGCCTGCTGCACATCGAGCGGAGTCACACTGTATGCGGCCAGCTTAAGCGGGTCCATCCAGAGACGCATCGCATACTGCCGCGAGCCCCAGATGCGAATTTCACTTACTCCGGGAATGGTTTGAAGCTGCTCTTTAAAGATATTTTCTGCAATGGAGGTCAGCTCCAACAAATTTCTACGGTCGCTGTTAACATTCAAAAATACGATAGGAGAAGCATCTGCATCCGCCTTTCGTACAGTTGGAGGCTCTGCATCAGGTGGCAAGTTTCTCTGAGCTCTTGAAACACGGTCGCGAACATCATTGGCCGCAGCTTCCATGTCTATCTCCAGGTCAAACTCTACCGTAATGGTGCTCTGCCCCTGGCGGCTTGTTGAAGTAAGTGTGCGAATACCGGCAATCCCGTTAACAGACTCCTCAAGCGGCTCTGTTATTTGAGATTCAATAACATCAGCGTTTGCTCCAACATAGCTTGTGGAAACCGTTACAATTGGCGGATCAACAGAAGGGTACTCCCGCACACCCAGATAAAAAAATGAGATCACCCCAAACAGCACAATCACTATCGACATGACCGAGGCTAAAACCGGGCGACGTATACTTAGTGATGAAATGCTCATAGCTCTGAACTTTTATTCAATTTCACAATATTGACTTCTGTGCCGGGATTCACCTGCAGCAGTCCGGTTGTAAGAACTGTATCACCTACAGCCACACCGTCCAGAATCTGAACTTTATCACTGGTTCGGATTCCTGTTTGCACTCTCTCCTGTTCGATAACTCCATTGCGGACCACAAAAACCTTCTGCGAATTTAACTCAGGAACGACAGATATAGACGGTACCATAAGCGCATCGTTTATCTCATCCAGTATCAACACAATGTTGGCAAATGCTCCGGGGTAGAGAAGCTGATCCTCATTTTCACTAAGAGCTCTGATTTGAAGAGTTCGTGTTTGGGTATCAATACGAGGCTCAATAGCATAGACATCACCAACAAATGTTGAATCAATTCCCTGCACGTTAAAATTTATTCTGTCTCCAATATCTACCCGGGAGATATATCTTTCAGGAACCGAAAAATCAATTTTCACAGGGTCGATTTCCTGCAGTGATGCAATCCTGATGTTAGGACTGATATAACTTCCTTCGCTCACGTACTTAAGACCTATACGGCCTGAAAATGGAGCTCTTATCTCCGTTTTTTCAATTTGAGCGTCGATAAGGTTGAGTTCTGCTCGCAGTACATTCACTTCGTTTAGTGTAGCATCGTAATCATCCTGGCTGATTCCGCCTCTCTCCAAAAGCCTTTGCTGCCTCTCCTCTCTCTGCACTGCAAGATTTAACCGAAAATTTGCTCGCTGTTTTTGTGCCTGAAGCTCACTGTCATTTATTTTAAGCAGCAGATCACCGCGCTCTACTTCGCGGCCCTCTTCAAAGTAAATCCCCGTGATGATCCCGGATGACTCAGAACTCAGCTCAACAACCTCATTCGCCTGAATCGTACCGCTTGAAAAAATTCTATCTTCGATTGTTTCAGGCGCCATTTCTACAGCCTCTACCTGTAAAGGTCCGCCACTGCCTCTTTGCCCACTTTGTGCTTGTGCATCATTCCCCTGAAATATCGGCTTCACCTTAGGATAAGCCAGTGCCGCAAATACAGCAATCAAAACTCCATAAAAAACAATACGCTTCGTAACTTTACTCATGTCGGGATTTAAAATTAATTATATCAATGCTGTAACGGACAAATTTAATGTATAGTTCTGTCTCAATTATTTGATTTATGTAAAAAATTGTAGATCAGTATGTAAGCAAAAAAACTGCCTCTATTGATACAGTTAACCAAATTTAAATGAAATAAAAAAGGCGATCCGATTCGAAATCAGACCGCCTCTTTCCTCTGTCAAACAAAAGATTTACGCAATTTGCGCGTCCAAATGCTTTTTAATTTGATTTTTTGGTACTGCACCAATGATCTGGTCTACGACTTCACCGTCTTTAAAGATCAATAAAGTTGGAATACTCCGTATACCGTATTTAACGGAAACTTCGGAATTGTGGTCTACATTGACCTTTCCAATTTTAACTTTTCCTTCATATTCGCCGGCAAGCTCTTCAACCACAGGCCCTACCATACGGCATGGACCACACCATTCAGCCCAAAAATCAACTAATACAGGTTCAGATGAATTTTCTACTTCATCTGAAAAATTATCGTCTGTGAATTCAATTGGTTTACTCATATTATTCGTTTCTTTCTTTTTTATTATTTATTCAATATCTCAATTGTTTCGGTATCGTGCATATATCAAATCACTATCGTAGCTATTGCCAAAACTTATATAAATATCAGGCACCGTTCGAGTTGTTTCTTATTAGTTGAACGGAATTTTTATCCAATATATTCCTCAAACCGTTTAAAAGCTCATTATTCGGTTCCACTACATATTTTCTGACATTCATGTTGAGTGGACGCTTTGCCTGCTGGCTTCTGACCTTCAGTTTGATTGGTGTTTCACCTTTGTGAATACTGAAAAGCGTTGCCATTTCACTCAAGTCGTCTTCTGAGATTTCCGCTGTTTTCAGAACAATATTGAGCTGAAGCTGAGCCTGAAATTTTTCCCGCAAATTTTCAACACGCTCCATCGAGGAAGCCATAATTTTTGGCGGCTCATCCCTTTTTGAGAGATTTCCTTCCAGCATCACTACGGTATCCGGAGCGATCAATCCCTGGTGGCGATCGTACACTTCACTGAATATGAGAACCTCTGTACTCCCATCAAGATCCTCAATTTGAGCAAAAGCCATCGGACGTCCTTTTTTATCACTAATTCTTCTTACTGACGTGATGATCCCAATCACTCTTACTTTTTCCCGATCTCCCAGCTTTGAGAGCTCCTCAACATTGAGTGAGTGTGAAGCGAAAAGTTTAACATCTTCCTTGAATTTATCCAGCGGATGACCACTCAGATAGAACCCGATCAGCTCACGCTCCTTATTCAGACGTTCAATGTTGGTCCACTGCGGGCACTCCCTCAGGTTGGGCTCTCCACCCATTCCACCACCAGACGATTCCCCAAACAGACTCACCTGATTCAGCCTCTCCTCCTCCTGCTTTCTAGACGCATAATTAATTACATCATCAATACTGGCCATAAGCTGTGCCCGGTTTTGATGCAAAGAATCGAACGCGCCGGCCTGTGCCAGGCTCTCCATCGTTTTTCTGTTGCATACACGGGTGTCTAGCCGTGATGAAAAATCAAAAATAGAGGAAAACCTACCCTTCTTTTCCCGCTCTTTAACAAGCTCTTCAATAGCGTTTGATCCCACTCCTTTAATTGCCAGAAGTCCGTATTGAACTCTTCCGTCTTTTGCCACAAACTTACCTTCGGCAGAATTGACGTTCGGTGCATCTACAGGAATTCCGATTCGCTGGCACTCCTCAATAAAGAAGCTCACTTTTTTGATGTCGTTCATGTTGTGGCTCAACACCGCCGCCATATACTCAGCGGTGTAGTTTGCCTTAAAATACATGGTGTGATAGGCCACAACTGAGTAGGCCGCCGAGTGCGATTTGTTGAACCCGTAACCGGCAAACATCGCCATCTTATCAAAAACCTCTTTCGCGGTCTTTTTATCGTACCCTTTTTCAACGGCCTGCTTCACAAACTTCTCCTCTTCAGGTGGCAGCAGTTCCGGTTTTTTCTTACCCATGATTCGGCGAAGTACATCCGCTTCACCGAGTGAGTATCCACCCATTCGCTGCGCCACCATCATGATCTGCTCCTGGTAGATCATAATTCCATAGGTCGGCTCCAGGATATCGATCAGGTCTTCGTGATCGTACTCCACATCCTCTTCGCCATGCTTTCGCTTAATGTAATCCGGAATAAACTGCATTGGCCCCGGACGATAGAGCGCGTTCATGGCAATCAAATCATCAATTCTTGTCGGCTTGAGCTGTTTGAGATACTTCCGCATTCCGTCCGACTCGAACTGAAAAATCCCGACGGTCGCCCCTTTTTTGAACATCTCAAAGGTCTTTTCATCATCCAGCGGTATATCATCCAGATCATACTCTTTATCGTGATTCTCTTTCACAAATCCGATCGCCGTTTTCAAAATAGAGAGCGTCTTCAACCCTAAGAAGTCCATCTTCAGCATCCCGGCATCTTCAATCACCTTACCGTCAAACTGAGTCACATAGAGCTCCGCATCCTTGGCTGTTCCGATGGGGATGTAATTCGTCAGTTTATCGGGAGCAATAATCACACCCGCAGCATGAATCCCGGTATTCCGTACAGATCCCTCCAATGTTTCTGCCATCTGGAGAGTTTTACCTTCCAGGGAGTCAGAATTTTTTAGATCCCGAAGCTCTTTCACCTCTTTGAAAGCATCTTCCAGCGAAATTCCAATCGTTTCCGGTACCAGTTTTGCAAGACGGTCTGCATCAGACAGCGGAAGGTCAAGCACACGCGCCACATCACGTACCGATGAACGCGCGGCCATGGTACCAAAGGTGATAATGTGCGCCACCTGATCTTTGCCATATTTATCGACCACATAATCGATTACGCGCTGACGGCCGTCATCATCAAAGTCAATATCGATATCAGGCATCGACACACGCTCAGGATTCAGGAATCGTTCAAAAAGAAGATCGTACTTAAGCGGGTCGATGTTGGTAATTCCCGTACAGTAGGCGACTACCGAACCTGCCGCTGAACCACGACCCGGCCCCACATAAACGCCCATCTCCTTCGCCTCAATGATGAAATCCTGCACAATCAGGAAGTACCCGGCGAATCCCATCGTTTTGATGATGTTGAGCTCATGATCAATTCGCTCAGTTACCTCACCGGTAAGCTCACCGTAATGCTTTTTCGCACCTTCGATGGTTAAGTGACGCAGATAGTCATCTTCCGTTTCAAATCCTTCAGGCAGGGCAAAATTTGGAAGGATTACATCCCTTTCGAGTTTGATCTCTTCTATTTTATCAACCACTTCCTGCGTGTTGGAGATCGCCTCCGGCACATCCGCAAAAAGAGCCTTCATCTCCTCCTGCGTCTTGAAATAAAACTCATCATTCGGGAAACCAAAACGTTTGTCGCGCCCTTTCCCGATCGGCGTTGAGATCGAATCGTTGTTATCTATACAGAGAAGGGCGTCGTGCGCTTTCGCATCCTCCTTCTCCATATAGAAGGAGTTATTGGTAGCGATTACCTTAATACCATACTTCTCGGCAAATTTCAGAAGAACGCTGTTAACCCGTTCCTCCTCTTCAAGCCCGTGGCGCATCAACTCTATGTAGAGATCCTCCCCAAACAGCTCGTGCCACCACTTAAGCGCCTCTTCAGCAACCTCCTCCCCCCGATTCAAAATCATGTCGGGTACTTCGCCAAGCAGACCTCCGGTTGTAGCAATCAATCCCTCCCGATATTTCTCCACCAGCTCCCGATCAATTCGCGGGAATTTGTAGTAGTACCCTTCAATAAACCCAAGAGAGCACATTTCCGCCAGATTTCGATATCCCTGCATATTTTTGGCAAGGAAAATCTGCTGATACCGCTTGTCTTTATGATCGCGAGTAAATTTCTTTTGATGGCGATCCTCCACAAAATAGGCTTCAAGACCGATAATCGGTTTTACCCCTTCTGCGTGTGCCGCTTTGGCAAAGTGAAACGTGCCGTACATATTTCCAAGATCGGTCAGCGCCACGGCAGGCATTCCATCCTCTTTCGCTTTCTTCACCAGATCCTTAACACCGGAAGCCGCCTGTAGAACAGAAAACTTGGAGTGATTGTGAAGTTGAGTAAACGGTGAGTCCACTTTTTCACCGGCAGCCTCTTTGGGTAGATCGATCGTCGAGGCTCGGTCATCTTCCTCTCCGGTCACACCTCTCCGGCGAAGTTCCTCAACCTTAGGCATGTAGTGAGACTCGTCAATTTTTTGAGCCGGATTTTCCGGAGATTTCGACGGATCCTGCGGATGATTAGGCCGAATCACGCCAATCCTAACCAGCTCCAGAAATGCACGTGCTGTAGCGTCAACGTCAGCAGCGGCATTGTGTGCTTCTTCAAAGCCTATATCAAATAGTTTGTCGTGGAGCTCTGCCAGTGTCGGCCATTTGTAGCGGCCTCGTCCACCGGGAATGGCACAGTACTCGGTCGACTCATCCTTGGTGTCTATCGGAACTCTTTTGGCCAGCGGATTCTCCCGTTCCATCCTGAGATACTCTGAACCCATAATATTGAGATCAAACTCCAGGTTGTGACCGATCACAAAGGTGCACTTTTCCAGATCCCGGCTGAAGATATCCATCACTTCATTCAGAGGAATTCCCTCTTTATGAGCGCGCTCGGTGGAGATCCCATGGACTTTCTCTGAGTTGAAAGGAATGGTAAAACCATCCGGCTTTACAATATAATCTCCAGAAGAGATCAATTTTCCGGTTACATCATGAACCTGCCAGGCGAGCTGAACACAGCGTGGCCAGTTGTCAAAATCGGTCAGCGGAGCTGAATAGTTCTGGGGAAGGCCGGTAGTTTCGGTATCAAAAATCAGATACATATAGTGGGATCTCTGTCAATCGGTTTGGCTTACATCTGGTTGGTTGAATATACTAACCGAACAGGGAAGATTGAATTAGAACCCTGCAGAATTTTAATCATTATCGAGTTGATCCAGAAACTCCTGCCAGCTTCGCTTTATAGTATTATTTGATGTGAAAAAAAGATCATTATGCCCTCCCCGCAGAGGAACAAATGTTTTAGGTTCAGAAGCAGCCTCATACAGTGCCTCACCATGGTGGAATCCAACGATTTCATCATCACGGCTGTGCATGATGAGTATAGGAGTGTTCTGTATAGAATTGAGATAATTAATAGTTGAAAAATTATATCTGACCAAAAATGTTGGCACAATCGGGTAAATATCCGATGTCATCGTTTTTACGTCTTGAAATGCAGAATCCAGAACCAGCCCGGCTACGTTATAGTTTGCCGCCCCATAGGCAGATACTCCACCGCCTAGTGATCGTCCGTACAAAATAATCTGATTCTCGCTGTAATCTTTTTGATCCTTCAAAAATCCAATAACTGAATCGATGTCTTTATATAAACCTTTTTCTGTGGGCCGGCCTTCGCTTTTACCATATCCCCGATAGTCATACATCAAAACGGACACGTCGAGATCCAAAAGCATATCTGCAATCTCCAGTCTTCCGCTGATATTACCCGCATTTCCATGAGATAACACAACAACCCTTTCTGCGCTCTCATTATTGAAATACCAGCCGTGAATCTGTTTGCCATCTCTCGTTTCAACCCACATATCTTCAGCCTCCAATCCAATCGATTGGGGAGACCGGAAGTGCTCCCTTTCCGGCAAGAATAACATCTGTCCCTGGAAAAGAAATAACACTAAAATCAAAAAGAGGTAGATACCTCCCAAGGCGATCAATATTTTAAACAGCATGTCCATAGATTACTATTCGGTTTTCAGTTGATAGTGTTTTACCGGCAAATGCTCCACGCCCTCTCTTCCTTGTCTGCTCTCCATCAGTTGAAATGAATTGACTTCGCACTCAAGATCTTTGTCAAATTCAGCCATTACACTAAGCACCTCCTCTTTTTTTACTTTTCTTTTAGTCCGCGCCAAAGTAATATGAGGAGTGAATGAATACTCACTTTCAATCTTCAAAACATCAGATACTGCTTTATCAGCAAGACTCTGAAGTTCCATCAATGTTGATGATTTTTCCACTCCAATCCAAATGACACGAATTCTCCCTTTCTCCGGAAAAAAGCCAATCTCTTTCAGCCTCAGTTTGAACTCCGGAATATCGATCTTTGATAATCTTCTTTCAATTTCTTTTACCGTGGCATCATCAGCATCTCCTATATACCTCAGCGTAAGGTGTAACTGTTTTCGGTCGGTTTTCCTCCAAAGTCTGCTCTCAGGCAGTATTTCATCCATCTGTTTCTGAATATCTGCGGGCAGCGTTATGGAAACAAAATATCTACTCATCAGTCAGCGCACCACACGAAACGAATGTTCTTCACTATCCGGATTCTCTGTCTCTTCAACGATATTAACATTATCAACGCGTGCTGGCATAGGGCCGCTTTTCAGCTTTTCGAGCATCAACTCCAGCTTCTCCTCCCGTCCCTGTATAAGCACTTCAACATCTCCGTTGCCAAGATTCCGAACCCAGCCTTTGATCCCAAGCTCCCCGGCATTTGTTCGCGTAAAGTGGCGAAATCCCACTCCCTGAACTCTGCCCGAGATCAACAACTTCATTTCTTTGAAATTCATATCTTTATCAGCCATCTAACTCTGTTTGGTTGGTAATGATCATCTTTTATTTGATCTTATAACAATATTAAAGCAGAAGATTATCCATCTGTTTTCTATCTGAAAGATTTTAAATCTATGACGCTTACACAACTATCTTACATCATTGCAGTAGACAAATACAGACACTTTGCTACAGCTGCGGAAAAAAGCTACGTCACCCAGCCTACCCTGAGTATGCAGATCCATAAACTTGAAGACGAACTGGGTGTTACAATTTTCGATCGCTCTAAATCGCCTGTAATTCCTACCGAAATAGGAGAAAAAATTATTGCTCAGGCAAAAATAATCCTGAAAGAATCGAAACAGATATCCGACATTGCCAACTTTAAGGAGAATGAACTTCACGGTAAATTTAAGGTAGGCATCATTCCAACCATTGCTCCATATCTGGTTCCGCTTTTCATTCGATCATTCATCAAAAAATACCCGAATGTAGATCTGGTTTTTGAGGAACTGCTCACAAACGAGGTACTTGAAAAACTTGGAAATGATCAGATTGATGCTGGTATCATCGCCACTCCGACCGATCAAAGTTTCATATATACTGAAGATCTATACGTAGAACCATTTGTTGGATATCTGTCACACAATCATCCTCTTATTGAAAAAAAGAAACTGACCGTTAACGATCTTGACCGCGCTAACATATGGCTGTTAAGCGAGGGGCACTGCTTTCGGGATCAGGCAGTACAGCTATGTAAAGAGATCAAGGATCATAAAGAACCCTCTGTCGAGTTTAAAAGCGGTAATCTCGAAACGTTAAAACGTCTGGTAGAACAAAATTTTGGAATGACACTCCTCCCCTGGACTGCAATAAATGAGCACAAAAATAACTGCTCTAACGCGATTCTTAAAGAGTTTGAAGCTCCGGTCCCTTCAAGAAAGGTTCGTCTGATTTATGGACGAAAACATCTGAAGAAATCGATCATCAAAGCGTTTAAAGACTCTATCTGTAACTCCATCCCATCCGAATTAAAAAATGGAACTGAGCGGGTTCTGGTAGAGTGATTATTCTAAATGCTTATTCATATCAAATTATTAAATAGTTAATCGTTTCAATGGAACACTTCTCTACACAGTGGTTTCTCGCTTTTTACGTATCTCTCGGCGCACTGTTGATGAGCTATGGAATTTTCTTACTCTTTAAAACAGACCATATGAAAGAGTATTTACTGTCTGTTGCAGAAAATGATACTCCACCTGCTTCATGGAAAAAAATTCTGAAATACCTGCTCCTCTTTACACTTCCCGGTCTTTTTCTCTCCTTTATCCCTTTTTCCTGGGTTGAACTTCTGTTTTCGCTATGGGCTCTTCTGATTATTTTTGTGGGCGGTCAGCTCATTTTGGTTTGGCAGCACACCTCACAGGCTATTCTCTCCAATAAAGACAATCTGAAACGAAAAGTTCGTTTTGTAGCGATTAATATGATCTCGATCGGGATCGTTCTGTTTTTGTTGACTTACGTACTTCTTGATCGTTCCGGCACCCTCTCATGATTATTAAAAAAACAGGGTATCACGGGCTCTATTTTCCTGAACTGGGAATATCTCTGGACGGTTATCATCCCAAAGCAGATTACGCATTTGTGAGTCATGCACATGCCGATCACATGCCCAGAAACAAAAACACGAAGGCTTACGCAACTTCTGCCACCCTCGATTTAATGGAGCGCAGAGGTTTTAAGGGCGAAAAAAACACTTTAGAATTTCATGAACCGATCGAGTCGGACCGATTTCGTCTCACTTTATATCCGGCAGGTCATATACTTGGCTCTGCCATGATCTACCTGGAAACTGATGAAGCTACGATTTTGTATACCGGTGACTACAAGACACCTCCCTCTCCTGCTACTGAAGGTTTTGAAGCACCGGCCCGGGCAGACTTGCTGATCACAGAAGCCACGTTTGGGCTGCCTATTTATCGCTGGGAACCTCTCGAAAAATTAATACAGGAAATTCAAGACTTCGCGGTTTCTTCATTAGAAGATGGATATACACCCATTTTTCTGGGGTATAATTTGGGAAAAGCCCAGGAAATCATGCATATGCTCGCGCCGTTAAATCTCCCACTGATGATACACGGTGCGGGGTTTAAACTTTGTGATGTGTATGAAAAACACGGTATTGATCTAGGAAACTATTCAGCCTACGATCGGGAAAAGTGTGAGGGAAATATTTTGGTCACACCGTCATCAGCCCTATCGAAAGGATTTGCTTCTAATGTTTCTAAGACTAAAGTGGCTTACTGTTCAGGATGGGCCTCAAATGAATCAAGACGAACGCAGCTCACGGCTGATAAACTGATTCCGCTTTCCGATCATGTCGATTTTTTTGAATTGATCCGATTCTGTAAACAGTTGTCTCCAAAGAAAGTTTACGTAACACATACGCCTAATCCCGACGTGGTTCAGCACTATTTGGAGAAAGAAGGAATTGAAAGCTCCTTTCTGAACTTTGAGTACGAAACTGAAGATTAGTTCAGCCTGGATTCGTCAATTGGTTCTCTCTCATCCTCTTCTGAATAATCTTCAGTCACGGCTGTTCCATTAACTCTACTTTCTGTTAATGGCAGTGTAAAATAGAATGTGGTTCCAACTTTATACTCGCTCTCAAACCAAAGCTCACCGCCGTGCTCTTCTACATACTCCTTGCTAAGATTCAGGCCCAATCCGCTTCCTTTTTCATTTTTTGTGCCGCGCGTTGTAAAGTGCTCATTCCCGAATAATTTTGACTGATCTTCAGCCTTAATCCCCATACCCTCATCAATTATCTGCACTTCAGCATACTGTTCATTTCTGCTGGCACTAATCGTAATCGTATCGTTTTCTTTGCTGAATTTTATCGCATTGGCAATAAGATTTCGCAAAATAAGCTTTACAATATCGTAATCAGCTTCTACAATTAAATCATCGTCAACCTGCAGGTCCAACTTGATTCCCTTACTGCCCGCCTGAAATCTAACTTGCTCGGTAACAGCTTTTGCTGCACCTGAAAATTCAAAAACACGCTTGTTCAGCTGAACCCCATTCATTTGAGCTTTTGCCCAGGCTAACAGGTTATCCATCATGTTTGAGTTATCCTGAATATTCTGATCCAGAGAATCGAGAATGTTATCTCTTTCAGCTTTAGAAAGATCGTGCTCTCGTATCAGGTAGATTAAGCTCTGCAGGGAACTCAAAGGACTTCTTAAATCGTGGGCAACAATCGCGAAAAGCTTATTTTTAACCTGATTTACCTGCTCCAGTTCATCATTTTGTTCTTTAACAGTCTTGTTTACTTCCCGAATTTTATGATTAGACTCCTCCAGTTCAGTATTCACCTCCAATACTTTCCGGTTTGAACGGTTTAGAACAAATGCAACTACCAGCAGAAACCCTCCAAGTGAAAATGCAAATATGATAAGCCATCGCTGAAGGTCTACACGAGCCTGAATCTCCTGCTGACGTGCTTCAATAATCTCTGCCTGCTGCTCCCTGGCTCGAATATTAAATAACGTTTCGTATTCTGCCTGAAGTCTTAATTTCTCCTCAGATGCCAGTGAATCTTCAAGTTCATTTAGCCGCTCCAGCCATTGTAAAGCAAATGATGTATTCCCGGCACTTTTGTAAATTTCGTATAGCTTATTGTACGACTCGGTTTGAAGCGCGCGATATCCTCTCTCTTCGGCAATCGATTGAGCCCTTGCGTACCACCGGGCTGCACCCCCGTAATTATTTCTTTCAGCCTCCAGATCACCTAAACTGATTGAACTGTTATACTGCCCCTCAACACTGCCTAATTTTACGCTCTCCTCCAGAGTAAACAGAAAAATCTCTTCAGCCCTGACTATGTTGCCACGGTGTGCCTCCATTCTGGCCAGATTATAGTAGATTCGAACTTGTCCCAAACGGTCGCTTGCGGCCTCAGCTAAATTCAGACCTTCCGTATAGTACTCCTCAGCCAGTTCATAACGCCCAAGAGATGAGTAAAGGTTACCCTTATTTACAAAAACCCTGCGCAAATTAACCTGATGACCAATTTCCCTGCTAATCTCCTCCGATTTATCCAGATAAAATTCAGCCTGTTCATAATCATCCATTTCATTGAAGAGATTACCAATATTGTTTGATGTAATCGCAATCAACACCGAATCCTTCACCTCTTCCGCAAAAACAAGTGCTTCGTAAAAATTTCTCAGTGCTTCAACCTGCTCACCCATCGATGAATAAACAGAAGCAAGATTCATTCTCAAGCCGGCTACTTGATCTTCACGACCCAGTGAATCTGCCACCTGAATGGCTTCTTCATAAAGATTGGATGAGAGCACCAGCTGGCCTGACATCTGAAGTGCAACCGCCTTCAGATTTTTTTGCGTGTTCATTCTTTCAGCAGAAACATTGAGAAAACCTGCCTGATCGAGCATAATCAGAGCTGAGTCAGGCTCCTCTCTGGAGAGATATAGTGAGCCCATACTTACAAATGTTTCAAACTGTGCTTGGTCTCTCTCCTCGTCCAGATTTTCTGCAACCTGGAAAGCAAGCAGGTGCCACTCCTTTGCTTCCGCAAATTCACCCCTCATAACAAGCAGTTCTCCCAGCTCATTTATGGATTCAACGGTTTCCATTGTTGATATAGCGGGGTTAACAACAGATCGTAAACTGTCCAAGTCGGTTTGCTGGGCATTTACCTCAATCTGCGTAAATAGCAGTAAGAATAATATTTTCAGGAAGAGCGGGACCCTCATTCAGCGAGAACTTATATTTATTAGATACTTTTAATATAACAGATTATTTGTGAAATCACTGTCCGATAAAGAGGAAAATCAAAACAGATCTACTCAATTTTTGATTTGAAATAAAATGAAGGATTATTCCCCTGAACAAGCCGCTCTTTTTCTACTCTAATTTTATACAAGCGCTCAACTTCTGTCAATGTATCCGCATCCTCAGGAGATAAATCCCATCTAATTCGTTTAAAACGAGGCAACCGAAGTGTGTAGCCCGCCTTCGTTCTTTTATTCATCTGTATGTCATCAAACTCCAACTCCACCATAAGCCCGGGAATTAAACCTAACGTTGGCCCATACCGTTCTACAGTTAACTTTTTAATTTCACTGTTCATTTTTTTGAGCTCATCATCCGTGTATCCGCCGTATGCTTTTCCTATCGGGATAAATTCTTCCTCATAGCGGTCATCATTCTTAACCGATATTCCCAATGTGAAATCTGAATACAAACCACCTCGCTTCCCGCTTCCGGCGTGCGCATACATTATAACCGTATCAAGTGTACCCCCCGGCTTTTTAACTTTTAACCACGTTTTTCCCCGCTGGCCGTATTCATAAACCGACCCTCGTTTTTTTAACATTAATCCCTCATTACCGTGAGCAATTGCGCGGTCAAACAGTTCATCCAGAATATCAGAGTCGCTCAGCTCAAACTGATTCGATACGGGAATGTTATACTTTTCAGAGAGTATTTCGAGCTTTTCTCTTCGTTGCTCGAGTGATTTGTCAAAAATCGGAGAGTCGTCTAAATAAAGTAGATCATAAGCAATGAAGAGAACCGGCAACTCTTTCAAGATTTTTTTTGATGGTTTTTTCAACCCCATCCTTTTTTGAAGTAGTTGAAAAGGCTGAATCTTTTCATTGTAGTAGACACATATCTCTCCGTCCAGAACAACATCAGGAAATGCTCTCTGTTTGAAAAAATCCTGAATTTCCGGAAAAGAGCGGGTGATTTCGTTGAGATCTCTCGAGTAGATCTCAACACAGTTATCCGAAAAGTGAACCTGTGCTCTCATTCCGTCAAATTTCTCTTCGGCGATGTATTCCGAAAGTGTCGCCACAGATCTACTCTCGATTGGTGAGGCAAGCATGAACGACAATGGATGAAAAAGTTTAAACTCGGCTTCATCTAAACGGCCTTCACGGGCAAGAACAGCTGTTTTACCAATGCTCCCCGTAATCATATGGGCATAACGAACACTCTCTTTATCGTAGCCGAACGCCTTTGCAATAGACGATATCACACTTTTAGTTTCAAACCCTATCCTGAGCGACCCTTGACCAAGCATGCGGATTGAATACTTCACTTCTACCGGATGCATCTTTATCCACATTTTTTGAAGCAGCTCTATTTTATCCACCCGGCTTGAAACTTCAAGCAGATCATGAAACAGTCCGCTCAACTCTTGCAGAGATAAACTTACCGGATCTCTTTTTTTTATAGCTTCCGGTATATTCTTTAACAGCCTCTCAATTGCTTCAGAATTACTCCCAGTCGCGGTTCTGCACGGTTTGTATACCTTGTCATAATCAATATCACAAAATTCGGCAGCAGCAAGTCCAACTGTTCTGCTTCCCACAGAAGCGCGTTTACCGCTAATGGCAGAGAAAGCACCCTCACCGAGATATTGAGTCGCCAGCTTGATATCCTCAGCATCATGGATATCAGATAGAAATTCTGCGAATATCGCGATTTTTGTATTCGTACCCCGCGCTTCCCGAATCTGCCGAATCGTATCACAAAGCTCAAAAAACGAGGTGCTCATGACTTTTAACTTTTTGAGAGCAGATCTACAATTAAGAGGTCTGCTATTTTCAACCCTTCTGATGTAAGCTTTAAAACATCACCAGCTGTTTTCAGCATTCCCTTCTCTCTTTGATAATCTATCCAAATCTTCTGCTCTTTGTTCAGCTCATAATTGTAACGGGATTTCAGCTCATCAAAACCAACTCCCCACTTGGTGCGTAATCCGAGCATTAATCTCTCTTCAGCCAGACTAAACATTGACAGTTTTTCTCGATCTGTGGAACTACCCTCTGATAAATCATCCATATACTGATTTATGTCCGATCTGTTTTCCCATCTGAGAGCGCCATCATCAAGCAGCCAGAATGAATGTGCGGAAGGTCCCAGCCCTAAGTAGTTTTTATGTCGCCAATAGTTGCTGTTGTGAACAGCTTCTTTTCCGGGTTTTGAAAAATTACTCACTTCATACCTCTCTATTCCTGCGTTGCTCAATCTTTCAGTTAACAAATCAATATGTTCAGCAACTGATTCATCATCCGGCGGAGAAATTCTTCCAAGTTTAACCTGTTTCCCCAATCGGGTTTGAGGCTCAACTGTCAGTGAGTAGGCCGAGATATGTGGTGGGTCAAATTGAAGCAACTGGCTGATGTCTTTCTCAAGCATTTCAAGTGTCTGTCCGGGATTCCCATAGATCAGGTCGGCAGTAAACGTTGGGAAACCTGCTGTTTGCAAACTCTCCAGTGCTTTTAGTGCTTCACTCTTTGTGTGAGCCCGATGCATAAACCGGAGCAGCTTTTCATCAAATGACTGCACACCCATACTGGCTCGATTTATTCCCAGATCCAGCAGATTCTTCAAGTAGTCAGAAGTTACATCATCCGGATTCATCTCCATGGTTACTTCAACAGGATCTAAGGGAAACGTATCCCCCAATGCCTCAAAAATTCTCTTTAACTGCTCTTGAGTTAGCTGGGAAGGCGTTCCGCCCCCAAGATAAATCGTTTCGATCTTCTCATCGGAGTATGGTGTTCCCCGAAACGATTTAATCTCTTTAATTAATGAATCAACAAAGGGTTCGACCAGTTTTTTACGGGTGATAAAATAGAAATCGCAGTAGCTGCAAGCCTGTTTACAAAATGGTATGTGTATGTATATTCCAGCCATGCATAGATAAGAAAAGCACAGAATAGTCTGTGCTCTATTGAAGAAAAATTACTGCTTTGGTGTATAGAAAGGATTCTCGTCAT
Organism: uncultured Rhodohalobacter sp.; assembly: GCA_964535495.1. Classification (GTDB taxonomy): domain Bacteria; phylum Bacteroidota; class Rhodothermia; order Balneolales; family Balneolaceae; genus Rhodohalobacter. The sequence continues at coordinate 8,631 of CAZHUP010000002.1, read as the reverse complement.
ACGTATCGACCTGCCGGTACGTACGCTGATATTTCACATAATTTTTTGCTGACTCCTGAATTGACGCAATCTCTTCATCCGTCAACTTTCGATGCTTTTTTGCAGGCGAGCCCATATACATATAACCCGATTCCAGCACCTTTCCGGGAGGTACCAATGTTCCGGCAGCAACAATCACATCACTTTCAATAACCGCTTTATCTAATATCGTGGCATGAATGCCGATTATTACCCGATCATGAATCGTACAGCCGTGAACCATTGCATTGTGCCCGATGGTGACATCATTACCTATTTTGGTGGGGCCGGTCTGATTCATAACATGAATAGACGCATTGTCCTGAATATTGGAGCGCTCACCAATTTCAATCCAGTTAACATCACCGCGAATAGTGGAATTAAACCAAACGGAACTATCTTTACCAATGGTCACATCTCCAATAATATCTGCACTTGGCGCTACAAAAACAGACTCTTCAAATTGAGGAGATTTATCTAAAAATTGATAAACCATTTTTTAGGAGCGATACATATAAAGTTCAACCATAGACTTAAACTGGTCGTAGTTTTGTGGGTTTTGTCTCAACCTCTGACCATTGAAGAAAAAAGTAGGAGTTGCATTTACCTGCCGTCGAATTCCTTCCTGTCGTTGGCTTTCAACTCGTTGGTGAATCGCTTCAGATTCTAAATCAGCTTTAAACTGATCCATATCCAATCCGATCTCTTCCGCAAAATCTGTGAAATGATCACGGGCATCTCCTTGAGACCATACTTCCTGGTATTCAAAGATCATATCATGCATCTCTTTAAAACTACCTTGTTCTCTGGCAGCCTCTGTGGCATAGGCAGCCAACGTGGAGTACTGAAAAGAGCTAAGCGGAAAGTGACGGTATTCAATTTCGACCATATCACCGAATTCCTGCTTTATCTGTTCTTGGGCTGGAACATACGCTTTGCAAGCCGGGCATTGGTAATCACTGTATTTTAGAATATGAACTTTTTGTGCCTGACGTTCAACATTTGCGGAATCATTACCGGAATTGTTGCTCAATCCATAGTAGAGAACGCCGGCTGCAATAACCACAAATGCAATAAGGGCAATAATCTGGATGTTTTTCTTATTCATAATATCAATTAACGTGTGTACATATTAAAGTTTCAAAGCCTCATAACGGTAAATATAAGAAGAGATTACCGAGAGTACTCTATAAAATTACTTTTCGGCTTGATGCAATTTAGCTTTGTAAGCCATTGCATAAATCTTCATCTGTTTAATCATAGAAGCAAGCCCATTAGAACGGGTTGGCGATAGGTGCTCCTGCATTCCAATCTGCTGAATAAAGTCGGGATTGTGAGATAGAATATCATCAGGTGTTTCATTGGAGTAAAATCGCACCATCAATGCAACCAAACCTTTTGTGATTGCGGCATCACTATCTGCTTTAAAAATAACTTTATCGCCTTCAAGTTCGGTATGCAACCAAACCTGAGACTGACATCCGCGCACCAGATTATCATCTGTTTTATGCTTTTCGTCGAGCGGGTTCAATTTTTGCCCGAGTTTAATGATATATTTATAGCGCTCAGGCCAATCGCCCAATGCTTTAAATTCCCGAATAATCCGATCCTGTTTTTCCTGTATCGTCATAGCTTTTTCTTTTATGCAAAGTTACAAAAAACAGGCCAATTAACAGACTTCGATCTGGACTTAGTTAGAATTGTATTCAGATGATATTTCTGTTGAGGTAGCCCCTTTTATGGCTTCAACAGCAGTTCGGTCTATATTCCACTCAGGTTTGGCATAATCGATCACTTCAACATAGCCGCCTTCTTTACTCTTAATACGATATTGTTCGGTATTTGGTTTGCCATCCAGAACAGTATTTAAGTGATTATGGAAAATCTCTAAATCATCTTTATGGATAACATTATCCATGCTTAAGGTAACTGCTTCATCAGCAGTAATACCGGTAATTTTGCTAAAGCTGTCTGATACAAATTCAAACATAAACTCATCACCGGCAGTTTTGATCAGTTTGTAGTTAAAATCTTTATTCCGTTCAAAAACCTTGTTAAAGTTTGCGTTTCTCTTTGACAGCATGGCCATAATACGTTTCTGCAAAGACTTATTTTCAAATGACATCCTTGCAATCTGCTGACTTTGCACTGTCAATATCCTGACCGAGGCATTTACTTCAACAGGATCACCTTTCTTATTTTTTATGACCATTTCATAAGAGCGATCGTCAAAATCACTTGGCTTGAATGAGTCAAATTTGTGCTTATAGGTCTCGATATGTTCCTCTTCCAGGATTTCCCAGAATTTCAATTTTTTAAGCTCTTCATCGGCATAACCTGTAAGATCTCGGAAAGCTTTATTCGTAGTGATGATGTTACCTTGTTCGTCTACATCGATCAGTGTTTTCTTACTCTCTTCCCTGAGTTTATCAAACTCCATTTCGGAATCAACTACCTTTTTCTCTGAGCGTTTTCGTTCAGTGATATCGTGCTGATAGGAAACCCAATGAGTAATTTCACCTTTTTCATCTGTCAGTGGATGTATATCCCATTGATTTATAAACTCTGTACCATCTTTTCTATAGTTCACAGTGTGGCCAAAAAATGCCTTACCCTCTTTCAGCCGTTCCTTCAATTTGTCTAACACAGCCCGATCTGTTTTTTCGCCCTGTAAAATACGAGGAGTTTTACCCAGCACCTCTTCACGAGTGTAGCCTGTCATTTTAGTAAATCCATCGTTTACATAGACAATTTTAGGCCCCGGCTCTTCCAATTCGAGACCTGTGATCAGAATAGAGTCATAATCGCTTTCTATAGCTCTTTCAAGTAGCTCTAAATGATTTTTAAATTTATTCCTCTGTTCGCTTATTTCACCAAAAAGCTCTTTCAATTCTTTAAGAGATTTATCGTCTTTAGCGAGCGATTTTAACTTCTGTTCTATAGTATCCATCTAACTGTGCTTTATTCTTACTGATTCTACTCTTTAAGTAAAGAAACAGGCGTTTCGTTCAGATTTTTTCCGAGTCAACAGGCAATAACGATAATGCCATTCAAATTCATTCCATTTATCTGAAAATTTTTCAACCTTATCATACCGTAGCCAAAGTATTTCTTTTTAACCAAAAAAAGGCTGCGAAAAATTATTTCCGCAGCCTTTAAATTTAAATCCTCTTCACACCTCAATTACCCCTCTTTCAGGATAATTTTTGATATGGTGGCAAGCTGCATATTGGACGTTCCTTCATAGATCTTGCCAATTTTTGCATCTCTGTAATATTTCTCTACAGGGTACTCCTTCACATATCCAAATCCGCCATACAGATCTACCGCCATGGAACTGACTTTTTCTGCTACTTCAGCGCTGTAATATTTTGCCATCGCAGCTTCTTTCAAGAAAGGCTGACCGGCTTCTTTCAGTCTGGCCGCATTGTAAACCAATAGTCTTGCCATTTCTAACTGTGTGGCCATTTCAGATAATTGAAATTGAACACCCTGAAAATCAGCAATAGCCTTGCCAAACTGCTTTCGTTCTTTTGTGTACGATATAGCTGCATCAAATGCTCCCTGCGCAATCCCTATCATTTGGGCACCAATACCAATACGGCCTTCATTCAAAGTCTCGATCGCTACTTTATAACCCTTCCCAACTTCGCCGAGTATATTCTCTTTTGGAACCCGAACATCTTCGAGAAGCAGCTCACAGGTTGAACTCGCCCTGATACCCAGTTTATTCTCTTTTTTGGAGATAGTAAAACCTTCCATGCCGCGCTCTACAATAAAGGCAGTAATTCCCTTGTAGCCTGCTGAGGGATCCACCGTTGCAAAAATCAGAAAGATATCGGCTTCTTTTGCGTTTGTAATCCAAAGTTTGGTCCCATTCAAAATATAGTCATCACCATCTTCTTTGGCAGCACACTTTAGTGCAAACGCATCACTGCCTGATCCGGCCTCAGACAAACAATAAGCACCAACTTTTTCGGTAGCCAATTGAGGTAAGAATCTCTTCTTCACGTCATCTGAGCCCCAGTTCAAAAATGCGTTATTTACCAATGTGTTTTGTACATCCATAAATACCCCAACGGATGCATCAACTCTGGAAATTTGCTCGATTGCAACAATACTCATAAAAAATGATCCACCTCCACCCTGGTACTCTTCCGGGATTTCGATACCCATGAAACCCATATCAAAAAACTGCTTGATCAGGTCTTTATCCAATTTGGCAGCCTCATCCATTTCATGAACTTTCGGCTTAATTATTGTATCTGCAAATTCAGCTGCAGCGTCTCTCAGCATCTGCTCATCTTCGGTCAGTTGTGTGAGCGGAGCAATTTTGTTTCCTGTATCTGACATAGTCGTTCTTTTTTAGTTATTCAATAAATTTTTCGATATAAATATAGCGGTTTGCAAGCGCTTTTCCGTACTCAATTTCTGTTTTGGTTAGCGAAACAGGGTACTCCTCACTATTTTACAATCAGTTTTAAAACAGAATAAAATTAATTGCAGTGAAGAAGCAAAAAGAAACGAATCTTTTTTCAGAGTTTGAACCCGTAAGCCGCGATCAGTGGGAAGAGCAGATCACAAAAGATCTGAAGGGAGCAGATTATAGAGTGAAACTCAAGTGGGACACTCTTGAGGGCCTCTCACCATACCCATTTTACCACTCAGAAGATTTAGAGGATCTTAAGCTATATCAACCTGATTCAGTTCGGGCAAACATCAATTCAGGGTGGGATCGCTGTGAGCAAATTTCGGAAACTGACCCGGTCCATGCCAATGCTAAGCTTAAAGAATCCATAACAGGCGGTGCCAATGCTTTTCAAATCAGATGCGACATTTCGTTCAGTGCCGGAGCTGTTGGTGGAAATATGATTGGAACTCAACTCCAGTCTCAGAGAAATTTTAATGAGTTAGTCTCCGATATTGACTTTTCTGATTACAAAATGTTATTCGACAGCGGCATGAATACCCCTGCAGTTCTGGCAATGTTGCAGAACTCAGAGAGTAACATTGAGAACGCCGGTTTCTTTTTTGATCCATTTACTTATTCTGCAAAACATGGGCGCGAGCCGTTACCATCCGATAAATTAGACAACATCATCCATCAGCTTGCCTGTCAGAATGACTTTAATACCCTTTGTGCGGACGGGCTTTTTTATCACACATCAGGTGCTTCAATCACTCAGGAGCTGGGGATATCCCTTGCGATTGCGAGTGAATATCTGGCTCGCAGCAACAAAGAAGACCTCACTCAGACCGCAAAGTCTGTATTATTTAGAACAAGCGCCGGACCTCTTTACTTTCCTGAGACTGCAAAATTCCGTGCTGCCCGAATTTTATGGTCTAATCTTCTCGATGCCTACGGATTGGACAGCTCTCTGCCTTTGCACATCCACGCCGAAACCACCCCTCAAAATCAGACGCTGGCAGATCCTCATAACAACACACTTCGGGCAACTACAGAGGCGATGTCGGCCGTAATGGGCGGTGTTGACTCCCTCCTGATTCAACCTTTCGACAGTCAATTCAACAGTTCAAATACCTTTTCATCCCGCATTGCAAGAAATATTCATCACATTATTGCCGAGGAAGCACACTTTGGCAAGGTTGATGACCCGGCAGCAGGCTCTTACTACATTGAACAACTGACTGAAGAGATTTCTCACAAAAGCTGGAAGTTCTTCCAAATGATAGAGAAACAGGGTGGATTTCTTAAAGCACTGAAAAACAGATCCATTCAGTCAGAAATAGAAACGTCGAAAAACAGGAAACTGCAGGCCTATGCCACCGGAAAACGCACTTTAATTGGTACTAACAACTATACAAATAGTGATGAAAAGATACCGGATCCTGTAATTACAACCGATTTTACCGATGCTCTAAAAACATCCGACAATTCACCATCAATAAATTCCGCAAAGCTACTTGAGTCTCTTTCTGAAAATCTCAAAAATAATCTACTTGTGGGTGATCTATTCAGATCATATTTAGAACCTCAGAAAGTTCTTTACACATCCCTTGAGCCTTTCCGGGCAGCAGAAATATTTGAATCGATTCGGTATCGGACTGAGAAATCCGTCCAGGATTCAGGAAACGCCCCAAGAGTTCAACTCGTACCTGTTGGTAATATAAAATGGAGTAAGCTTCGCGCCACTTTTGCATCCAACATGTTAGGCTGTGCCGGATTCGACATCGATTCACCGTTCGGTTTTGAATCTGTTGAAGATGCTTATGAAAAACTGAAATCTAAAAAATCTGATATCTACGTACTGTGTGGAGCTGATGATGAGTATCCGGATTTAATCAAGTCGTTTTGTGATGCTTTTGGGAAACAAGGAGTTCTTGTGTTGGCCGGAAATCCCGGGGAAAGCGAAGCGGAATTTAGAAAGTCCGGGATCGATCACTTTATCTATTCAGGCATGAACATCCCTGAAACACTTGCAAAAATTCAGGATCAAATTTTTAATACAGAAAAAGCTTCATCATGAGACCCGATTTTTCAAAAATAGAACTTAATCCTGAGTTAAGTACAGATAAGTCAACCTCTGGCGAATCTTCACGAAATAATTGGATTACTCCGGAAAAAATTGAAGTAAAACCCAGATATTCAGAGAGTGATATTTCAGATTTGAATCATCTCGATTTTGCGGCCGGTATTCCTCCTTATCTCCGCGGACCATATTCCACGATGTATACGGTTCGACCCTGGACAATTCGACAATATGCAGGATTCTCAACTGCAGAAGATTCCAACGCTTTTTATCGTAAAAATTTAGCTGCCGGACAGAAAGGTCTTTCTGTGGCTTTTGATTTGGCAACACATCGCGGGTACGACTCCGATCATCCCAGGGTTTCCGGCGATGTAGGAAAAGCCGGTGTAGCCATCGATTCCATTCTGGACATGAAGGTTCTGTTTGATCAGATCCCACTGGATGAGATGTCTGTTTCCATGACGATGAACGGTGCAGTCATTCCGGTTATGGCATTTTACATCATTGCTGCAGAAGAGCAGGGTGTGTCTCCGGAGAAGCTCAGTGGAACAATTCAGAATGATATTCTGAAGGAGTTCATGGTTCGCAACACCTACATCTATCCACCTGAACCATCTATGCGGATTGTGGGTGATATATTTGAGTATACATCTAAATACATGCCCCGATTCAACTCTATAAGCGTAAGCGGCTACCATATGCACGAAGCCGGAGCTACTGCTGATCTGGAGCTCGCCTATACGCTTGCCGATGCCCTTGAGTATGTGAGAGCAGGTATAAATAACGGTTTGGATGTTGACAAATTCGCACCGCGCATCTCATTCTTCTGGGGAATTGGAATGAACCACTTTATGGAGATCGCCAAGATGCGGGCAGGGCGAATGCTTTGGGCAAAATTGATGAAGCAGTTCAATCCCAAAAATCCGAAATCACTGTCTTTGCGAACGCACTCCCAAACCTCAGGGTACAGCCTCACTGAGCAAGACCCGTACAATAATGTGGCTCGTACAGCAATTGAAGCGATGGCTGCTGCATTGGGTCATACTCAATCTTTACACACCAACGCACTTGATGAAGCGATTGCTCTGCCCACAGATTTTTCTGCTCGTATTGCCAGAAACACACAACTTTTTCTGCAGGAAGAGACGGGTATTACCAAAGCGATCGACCCGTGGGCAGGAAGTTATTACGTGGAAAGTTTAACCGATCAACTTGCACGCAATGCACTCAAACTGATAGATGAAGTTGAAGAGTTGGGCGGCATGGCCAAGGCAATTGAAGCGGGTGTTCCAAAAATGAGAATAGAAGAGGCCGCAGCCCGCAAACAGGCTCGAATAGACAGTGGGAAAGAGACAATTGTAGGTGTTAATAAATATCGGCTGGCTAAAGAAGAACCGATCGATATTCTTGAAGTGGATAACGAAAAAGTACGGCAGTCTCAGATCGAACGTCTGCAAAAATTAAGATCCGAAAGAAACCAGGATGAGGTAGACGCATCTTTAAATGCTCTTACCAAATGTGCTGAAACCGGTGAAGGAAATCTATTGGAATTGGCCATTAATGCAGCACGGAAACGAGCATCATTAGGTGAAATATCCGATGCGATGGAGAAATCTTTCGGTCGTTATCAGGCAACCATTAAATCTATATCCGGCGTGTACTCATCAGAAATCGACAATAACGAAGAATTTAAAAAAGCACAGAAACTGGCTGATCAATTTGAGGAGAAAGAAGGGCGCAGACCTCGAATTATGGTAGCTAAAATGGGCCAGGATGGTCACGACCGCGGCGCCAAGGTAATATCGACAAGCTTTGCCGATTTAGGTTTCGATGTGGACATCGGTCCGCTTTTTCAAACACCCGAGGAAGCAGCACGACAAGCTGTGGAGAATGATGTTCATATCCTGGGAGTTTCAAGTCTGGCGGCGGGACATAAATCTCTAGTGCCTAAAGTGATTGAGGAATTGAAAAAGCTGGGGCGAGAAGATATCATGGTTATTGTTGGAGGAGTGATTCCAAATCAGGATTATAAATTTCTCTATGATCACGGAGTAGCCGCCGTTTTCGGTCCCGGTACAGTGATCCCCAAAGCCGCCCAAAAGATTTTAAACATCTTGATGGA
>CAZHUP010000001.1:0-77238 GCA_964535495.1 uncultured Rhodohalobacter sp. | reverse complement strand
CAGCTAAAGAGCTGTAAATAAATCGAATTCCGGTACCTAAAGAGAAATTTTCAGAGAGCTGATATCCGTAAGAAAGTCCGGCAGCAATTTCGTAACTGTTAAATCGTCCAAGGTTTTCAGCAAATTCGTCTGTTCTAATCTGCTCACCCAGATTTAAGAATGTGATATGACCACCAATTGTACCGATTCCGTCAATATGGTAAGTGCCAACCAAATAGTCGTAAAAAAGATCAGCATTAAAAGCAGGCAGCCAGTTGGCGTGTGTTATACTAACCTGATTCTGATTTTGAAATGCGAGCCCTGCCGGGTTCCAAAAAATGGCAGAAGCATTGTCTGCAATTGCAACACCTGTACTTCCCATTCCCGCTCCACGAGAATCCGGTTCAATTTGTAAAAACGGAACTGCTGTAATTCCTACTTGTGCTTGAGCTGTCGGAACAGTAAAAGCGATGATAATTGCTAAGAAGAGTGTTGGTAAAACCTTTTTCATGATAAATATGCCTTGTTTTGCTACGGAAATTGTAAACGTTTAAAACCGCAAACAATTATATGGTAATCAGATTATAAATATAAATATACGATTATTGAAGGTGTTTCAGAATTATGAAATAATGAGATTTAATCGCGGGTAATCATAGTAGCAACTTTCAAATAGGCAAAATGTTTCTTGAATTGAGAATTAGATGAAAACATTGAGTAATGCAGATGTAATAATTGAATGAAAATATTATACATCCGTCACCCCAAAAAAGCAAAAAAATTGTAGAGGGTGACAGATGTATACAATTAACTTCTCTAGAGCATTTCTAGAACCAAAGCAGAAGCTCCACCACCACCATTACAAATACCTGCACAACCGTATTTACCGCCGGTTCTTTTAAGTGCGTGTAATAGTGTAACAATGATTCTGGCACCTGAACATCCTATAGGGTGGCCAATACTTACAGCACCACCGTGAATATTTACTTTTTCAGGGTCCAGCTCTAGAATTTGATTGTTTGCTAACGACACAACCGAAAAAGCCTCGTTGATTTCGAACAGATCGATCTCATTTTTATCGAGGCCTGCGCGTTTCAGAGCAATAGGAATTGCATCTGCCGGTGCTGTGGTGAACCACTCGGGAGCCTTAGCTGCACTGCCATGACTGAGAACTTTTGCGAGTGGTTTTAAACCTAACTCCTTTGCTTTTTCTTCACTCATCATTAAAACCGCGGCAGCACCATCGTTGATACTGCTGGCATTGGCTGCGGTAATAGTACCTTCTTTGTCAAAAACCGGACGAAGGCTTGGAACCTTGTCAAAATTCACACGATCAAGCTCTTCATCTTTTTCGACTTCGGTTACATTCCCTTTTCGGTCTTTTACTTTAATTTTAACGATTTCATCAGAAAAATAACCTTTTTCAGTAGCTTCAATTGCACGCTTATATGATGTGATCGCAAATTCATCTTGATCTTCACGGCTAATGTTGCACTCTTTAGCACAGAGTTCGCCTGCATTCCCCATGTGGTAGTCGTTGTATACGTCCCATAAGCCGTCTTTGATGATTCCATCTTCAGCCTGTGTATGGCCAAGCTTAGAACCAAAACGTTGTTTTGGAAGATAGTAGGGAACATTGCTCATGCTCTCCATTCCACCTGCAATCATGATGTCATTTTGACCAAGAGCAATTTGATCTGCTGCAATCATGATGGCTTTGGTTCCGGAGGCGCAAACTTTATTTATAGTAGTGGAGGGAGTTTTTTCAGACATACCTGCTTTTAAAGCTGCCTGGCGTGCAGGTGCTTGGCCAATACCGGCAGTGAGTACATTACCTAATACAACTTCCTGGACGTCATCCGGTTTAATTCCCGCAGTTTTTACAAGTTCGTTAATGACGGCTGCTCCCAACTCCGGGGCAGAAAATGATGATAAGCTTCCACCAAACGATCCAAGAGGTGTTCGCTTAGCAGCTACAATTACAGCGTTCTTCATAATGTTATGGTAGTTTTAGAATGCTTGATTTATATCGTCTATTAAATCGTCAACATCTTCAATGCCAACGGATAGCCTGATGAGTGAGTCTTTTAGTCCGGCTTTTTCCCGGACATCTTTTGGTATAGAACCGTGAGTCATTGAAGCCGGATGGCTTATCAGAGACTCAACACCACCTAAACTCTCTGCAAGTGTAAATATACCGGTTTTGCTCATAAACTCAGAAGCGTTTTCGATAGAATCATCCTTTAGGCTGAATGAAACCATTGCGCCGAAGTCGTCCATCTGTTTAGATGCTATTTTGTGCTGTGGGTGAGATTCCAGCCCCGGATAAAAAACTTCGCCTACTTTCGGGTGCTCAGATAGATGAGTTGCGATTTTCTTTGCATTATCCACTGATCTTTGCACACGAACTGACAGAGTTTTGATCCCTCTTAGAATCAGATAGCAATCCATTGGACCGGGGACGGCACCGGACGTTTTGATTTGAAATCGTAACTTTTCAAGTAACTCCTTATTTGAAGTAGCAACTGCTCCGCCAATTGCATCAGAATGTCCACCCAGGTATTTCGTGGTCGAATGCATTACAGCATCTGCACCCAGCGTAAGTGGTCGTTGAAGATATGGTGATGCGAATGTATTGTCTACAATACTTAAAATATTCTTGCTGCCGGTAAGCTTTGTAACGGCTTCAATATCAATAATTCTCAATAGTGGATTGGTTGGAGTTTCCATCCAGACCAACTTTGTGTTATCCTGAAGTGCATTTTCAACTTCAGAGATGTTCGTCATATCAACGAATGAGAACTCAATGCCATAATTTTCAAATACCTGAGTAAAAAGTCTATAGGTGCCGCCGTATAGATCATTTGTAGAAACCACATGATCTCCGGGCCGAAGCGTTTTCATGATTGCATCGATAGCGGCAACACCGCTTGAAAAGCATACTCCTTCATCTGCTTCTTCCAGGCCAGCAATCAACTTTTCAAGTGCTGTTCTGGTTGGATTGCCAACTCTGGCATAGTCGTAACCCTGATGATCATTCGGTGCTTTTTGAGCATACGTCGATGTTTGAAAAATAGGAGGCATTACGGCTCCCGTTGTCTCTTCAGGTTTTTGTCCTGCGTGAATTGTTTTTGTGTTGAATTTCATAATCTAAAGATTGTATGATCTTTTTAATGATTCCGCCTCTTCTGTCATCCCAAGTTCTTCGTAGACATCATGCAGATTGCGTATATAACTGATGTTATCCGGATTGTTTTCGGAAAGTCTTTCCCAAAGTACTAATGCTCTGTTCAAAAGTTCAATTCTATACTCTTCAAACTGGTTGTCGGTAGACAAAGGCGCAAGGTCAGCCAGGTAAGTGGCACTGTTTTTCAAGTATGCAGCTTTTCGATATGCATTTTCATCAGAGAGAGGAACGGTAGAATCTATCTCATTATAAAGAGAAGCAATCTCATCTAATTTTTGTAGAATCTCGTTCTGATCAGATTCCGAAATATTACGATCGGCATTGATATGTTCTAATGTGCTGTTACGAAATTTGAAGTAGAGTTCACCCGCAAGCGACTCTTTGTATTCTATTCTGTTGGGATGATCGGCAATAAGATCTCTGAGTATTAAAATCGCAGAGTCATGATCATTATTCAGCATGTAAGCATTAGCGAGTCCATGTCTGATTTGAGCTTGTTGAGGATAATCCTCAGCTAACTCCCGGTATATACTAATAGATGATTCAATATTTCCCGACTCTAAATAGAGGTAGGCAAGCTTTTCCCTGACTTCAGATGGGTTTGGAGTTATGTTCTCTAAAGCACCTTCCAATGTTTGAATCGCCTGATCGTATCTGTTTGATCTGTAGTAGGTGTTAGCCAGGAGGTTGTAGGTCACCAGACTATCCGGATTTACAGTGATTGCATTGGTGAAATGAGAAATTACATCATCTGTTAATTGCTCGTCCATACCCGATGGATTCTGTTGCAGAAGTTTTACACCTTCACTTTGTTCAAAAGTCCAGGCCTTCTGAACGAAATGGTCAATTTCTTGCGTAACATTCTGTTCTGAATAATTTGTATCAGCCATGTCTCGGAGATTTCTATAGTATGGCTGTCGCTGCGATGGTGGATCTGTTTCTTCAGCAATTTTTGCTAACAATGATGCCTTTTCAATAGTTAGCTGACTGTTTTGCAAGTCGCTCTGTAGTCGATCTTCCACATGGGAAAGTCGATCCTGAAGCTCTTCAACAGTAGTCTGTTGGGAAGTTACTGAGTTATTCGAAGTATTAGTTGTGGCGCAGGAGAGGGTAAAAAAAATCCCGAAGACAAGCAGGAAGCTTGTCATTCGGGGATTAAAATAATGCATATAGTTTATTTAAGAAATAATTGAAATTACATTCCGGCTCTTTCCATGGCTTCTTCAGCTTTCTCTTCCATACCTAATATGGTATAAACCTGGAAGAGTGACTGCCAGTTTTCCGGATTGTCTGGGTTGATTTCTGCTGCTCTTTCGTAGTACACTAAAGACTCTTGCAGATTTTCACGAGCTCTTTCATCATAATCCTGAGCTTCTTCATTGTCGTCTGTGTTATTTCGTCTTTCAAAAAGACTTGCAGCTCTGTTTTGGTAAATTATACCAAGTATAAAGTTAGCCGATTCATCATCTGGCACCAGCTCAATTACCTGTTTCATTTCGCGAATAGCTATTTGAACCATCTCATCAGCATCAGCTTCTTTTCGGTCAATTTCAGCCTGAAGTTCATCAATTTGGTTTTCAATTCGATCTTGTTCAGCACCTGACGCATTTCTCATCTCTTGACGCAACTCAAAGATTTCTTCGTAGTGTTCACTTACTTCGTCATTCAGCTCATTAACGATTTGGTAAATTTGAGTACCGAGAACTCGTCTATACTGGGGATTTTCAGGATCATCTGCTATAAGGCCTTCAACCAATTCAATCGCCTGATCACGCTGACCTGACTGCAGATACGCATCAGCTAAAAGCTGAATAAAAATATTTTCATCAGGGTAAATTGCCCTGGCTTCTTCAGCATATGCAATGGCGCGATCAAAATTTTCATTAACCAGAAGTATTCCAACCATGTACTCATAATCATCAGCTTCCGGTCTATCCAGAATTTCCATCGCTGTTTCGTAAGAGCGCACTGCATTTTCCATATCATTTTCATTGAAATATGCAGAAGACATTACCTGATAGGTAAGTGCACTATCGGGTTGAATCACTGCAGAGTTTTCAAAATGAGCAATTGCGGTATAGTTAGGCTCGGGTGTTACAGCCCGAAGACTGTCGTCATTTAGAATATTTACACCTGCATTAAACTCATCTGCCCAGAAAGCCGTGACTGTATCTTCCAGCTCTTGATATTCATCCGGACGCTCTTCGAGATTTTCCATGATCTCTTTGGCACGGTCATATGAAGCACGCGCTCTTTCGTAATACTCTTTTCGATCTCTTGGATCTTCATAGGTCTCTGCTTGTGCACTTAAAACATACCCTTTATAATAGTGGGCAATGTAATTGTTGTCGTCTTCAGCAATAGCATCATTAACAATTTGTAGTGCTTCGTCGTAATTTCCGGTTAGAAGTTGTACCTGAACATCATTAACTAATGGATCTGTAGTTTCGCAACTCCACAGGAACCCCGCGAACAGAAAGATGAGTAGTAATGGTTTGAGACTTTTCATGTGTATTTTTCTATCAGTTGTTGATTATATTCGTTATACAGAAAGTAACCATATATAGAGCATTCCGCAATAATACGATAAGATGAATTATTCTTGTCTATCGTAATTACTCTGTTATCTCTATATAATGTAGTATGAACCCATAATGTTTCAATAAAATTAAAAATGAGTCATAAAATAATATCTACTGGTAAAGCGCCTGCTGCAATTGGCCCATATAGCCAGGCAACGGTACATAACAACATCGTGTATTGTTCAGGCCAGATCGCGTTGGATCCGGAAACTAATGAGATTGTTAGTGGAGGAGTAAAAGATCAGGCAGGCCGGGTGATGGAGAATCTAGGAAAAGTACTGGAGGAGGCCGGTTCAGATTTCGACAAAGTTCTGAGATGTACAATTTTTCTCGATAACATGGATGATTTCCCGGTGGTGAATGAAGTATACGGAAGCTATTTTACGGGCAATCCACCGGCTCGAGAAACGGTAGCTGTAGAAACACTTCCAAAAAATGTATTAGTTGAAGTTAGTTGTATAGCCTATATCTGATTTAACGGCTGTAACGTATTTCAACGGTACGTGATGTTTGATTTCCAACGCCATCGTAAACACGGTAATCGATGGTGTTGACACTTTTTGGGTCAAAGTCCGGTTGGTAATAGAGCAGGTAGTTCTTTTCGGGATCGTATTCAATAATTCCCTGTTTGCCATTAACAATAATCGAGGATTTTCTGTAATCAATTCCTGTGTCGCCATCTTTTACGGGTATTCTAACTATATGCATACCGGCCAGGTTTTGTACGATCTCAGGGCGACCTACCCACGGCGCAATACGATCTTCACGAATTCTCAGATTAGTAATTTCATGAATAGTTGCCCGTGCTATTCCTGAAGAGATATTTGCGCTCAAAAATTTCTCCCGATTTCTGAATGGATCAACCGTAAAAAGCGCAAGCTGGGTACGGTCTTTAAACTCATCAGGCAGGATGTAGTTGAACTGTATTGACCTGCTAAGCGGAAGTTTAGTGGGGGAGAGTTCAATATCAATTTGGTTTGCAGTCTGGATTACTTCCATTCGTGCGTCGAGTGTATCATAGAGTGCCCCGTTAGGAAACTGAATCCAAAGCTTCTGATCAGGAGTGTGAAGCAGATCCATTTTGTTTGGGCTCAGGCTTTTTTCAACAGATCGCTTGTCTGAATAATAAAACCCTATGTTTTCGTAATTCGGTGTGATTAGTTCAGGCCCGGCTGATGCCAGTAAAGACTTTTCCGGTACAGCAGTTGTTTCAAGCCAATTGTAGACTAACCTGTTCGATTCTGTATCCGGAGCGGGATAGGTAGCAACATACTCTATGTTCTCTTTCTTATCTGATCGGTTTACATTAATTGTTACTGTAGCAACAGACTGATTTCCATAGATATCTTCTGCGAATATTTTAATTGGATAGATGCCATCGTCTAAATGCAGAACTCCTTGATTAACTGCTTTATGATAAATTGGCAGACGATTTCCATGAACTTTGTAAAGACGCTGAAACCCTCTTCTTGTTTGTGATAGAATTTGATAAGAGCGATCCAGGAACATATCACCGGAGTGATAAAAAGAGAAATTACTCTTTACTGAATGGAAAAGAGTGTCTGATTCATGTACCATCATCAGAGAATAAACGGCATACGAATTGGGAGTGCGATTGGCTTTGTCATGTACATTTACGGATAAACCCACAGGCCCATCTATTTCAATCTCACCAAAATCATATCCGTTACTACTGTTTGTAGCTGAGAAAAGCTCATAATTCGTGAACCTGTAATTTTCCGTATCTAAATATTCAACACCCAACTGAGTGAAAACCGGTGGAATATCATCTGAGACGAAACTACTTAAATTTGTGAGGAGTGGGTTTACCGGGTTAAAGTTAGGGTCTCTGATTTCGAAATGGAGGTGTGGAGGTCCAACACCTGTAGAACCGGTATATCCGATGATATCACCTTTTTTATACTCAAAGCTCTTTCCCTCTAAAATAAGGTCCAGTTCATACGTGTAATCCTGAAACCGTATAGAATCAGCGAAAGATTGAAGCTCCGGTTCAAATCTGTTTAAATGTGCATATACTGTATATGAGTCATCTGAATGTTTTAAATATATCACATGTCCGTATCCGTGAGGACCTATCCCTATTCTGTGAACTTCCCCATCTCTTGCTGCAAAAACTCGATATCCTTCCTGTCCCCAGGTTCTGATATCAATTCCCGAGTGAAGATGAGCGGAACGAGTTTCACCAAAAGTGGAAGAGAGATATTGAGTAGCATCTGTTGGCCAGGCATACAGAGTAGAATCACTCAAAAAGGAGAGAGGGCTCTCTTGAGCTAACAGAGACATCGGTGAGATGAAAACAGTAAGTAGCGTTAAAAGTAAAGTTATTCGCAATTTATGATACATGAACCTGCAGTGTTGAAAGTCCGTTACCCAGAGAGGCCTTAATCAAATCACCCTTTTCTACGGCAGATACTCCCTCAGGAGTTCCTGTAAAAATCAGATCACCGGCTGTCAGTGTAAATTGTTTAGATAAATAAGATATCAAACTTGCAACGTTAAAAAGCATGTCGGAAGTATTGCCGGATTGTCTTTTCTCACCATTCACAGAAACCGTTAAATTCAAATCGGATAATTTTATACCAGAGTGATAGGGTTCTAGGTTTCCAATCGGTGCGAAAGAATCGAAGCCTTTAGCGAGAGTCCAGGGCAGACCCTTCAGTTTTGCCTCAGACTGCAGGTCTCTGGCTGTCATATCTAAACCAACACCAACTGCCATCACAGATTCCAGGGCATGATCTATCGATATATCCGCAGTAGTTTTGCCAATAAGGACGACCATCTCAACTTCATGATGCACGTTATTTGTTTTAGGCGGTATTTTAATAGAATCGCCATTAAAAATGAGACTGCTTCTGGGTTTCAGAAAAACAACAGGTTCTGACGGTACTTCATTTTTTAACTCCTTGGCGTGTTTCGCGTAATTTCTCCCGATACAGTAAATAGATCCAAACTGGTAATCAGGGAATTCGGGAATTTGGTGAGTCATAACGATTCAGGTTTGAGGAAATCTCATGCGAAGTTGAGTGGTATTCAATAAGGTACCTCAAAATAAAAAAAGCTCCGATAAATGATATCGGAGCTTTGATAAAATAGTTTGTTTAAGTAAAAACTTAAACCTGTTCGATGGAAACGTACTTTCTTCCGTTTCCTCTGCGTCTGAAAGTTACTTTTCCGTCAGAGAGCGCAAATAGTGTGTCATCGCCGCCACGTCCAACATTTTCACCTGGGTGAAACTTGGTTCCGCGCTGACGCACGATGATATTTCCGGCCTTTACAACTTCACCGCCGTACTTTTTTACACCTAATCGTTTCGATTCTGAATCTCGTCCGTTTCTAGTGGAGCCTTGACCTTTCTTATGTGCCATTGGTATACCTCGTGGTCGTTAATTACGAAATTTTATCAATTTTAATTTGGGTGATGTGTTGTCTATGACCGTTTTTCACCCGATATCCTTTGCGTCGTTTCTTTTTGAAGACGATCACTTTATCACTTTTTAAATGATCTACAATTGATGCTTCAACTTTTGCACCTTCTACTGTAGGCTGGCCAATGTTAACCTTTCCATTTCCATCTTTTACTAAAAGCACATCCTCAAATGTAACTTTTCCTTCTGCTTCAGGCAGCCTGTTAACAAACAGTGTTTGTTCTTCAGAAACTTTGTATTGATGCCCGCCGATTTTTACGATAGCGTACATAGGATTAAATAATTTCTTTGATTGCAATTCAATATTTGGATAGACACCAAAGATAATGCTTTTTCTATAAATCTGAAAGCGTGATGAAAATGTTTTTTACGATTAGTCAAATACATTTAAAGGATTGAGCATGCGATGGGCCCACAAGCTATTAAAAGGTCACAAGAATGCTCTTTATATAGTTTGAAGCTTGAATTAGCTCGAACTATATACCTGTATCTGATAAACTGATTCAATACTGGAATTTTAGAACTGTAAAACAACAGAAACAGTTTTTCTAAATAGATGAGTTAACGTATTTTACAAAACAAAAAAACTGACTGATATGAAAAAATTACCGGATTTACACAAACAAGCCTTCAAATATAAAAATCGTAAGCGACTTCAGCATGATGGCGGGAGAGCCTGGATTAAAGATTCACAGCTTTTTGAGTCTCGTAAAGGAGCAAATGGCCACCTTGAAACAATAAAAGAGGAGAAATCGGAAAAACAGGAAAAATAGGCGACGTTTATTTCCCTGAATTTATATAACATCACCGAGCAGAAAACTGTTGATCAGTTATATATTTAAAACGCTTTGTGTATTCCGTTTCGGTTTACATGGCCGATATATTTACCAATAACACGTACTTCCTCAAATACATCCGGTTCAACGTGTATTGTATCGTACTCCTCATTAGCCGGTTCTAGTCGTAAACCATTTTTATCGTAATAAATTCGCTTCAGGCTGGTTTCTCCGTCGTATAGAATAGCACCAATATCTCCATCTTTTACGTCACTATCCATGAGCAGGACAAAATCACCGTCAAAAATACCGGCGTCTTTCATGCTCATCCCTGCTACACGAAGCGCGAACATCTGATCCAGATTAGGGAACAGGGTGTCTAAAGTAATTTTGCCAAGATCAGCTTCTACAGCTTCCTGCAAGTAACCGGCAGCGATAACTCCACGCACTTCAATCCCATCTTTTTGAATTCCAAGCACTTCTTCGTGATCCGGATGAATGTCGTATTCGTCGTCATCACCTTTAACCAGATATCCCTTTTTTAAGAGAGCTTGTATATTTTGTGTTACGCTGTTTGGGGATTTATAGTTAAACTCATCAGAGATTTCCCGATAAGTTGGCCATACATCGTGCTCTTTTTTGTATTCTACTATGTAGTCAAAAAATTCTTTCTGTTTTCGCGTCAGCTGTACTTTATCCATAACAAATTCATTTACTGTAAGAAATATGTGTAAGAAACAAATTCCTGATTCAAAATACAATCCGATTTCTTTCAAATATTCATCTTTTTTGTTGGTGTTGTTCCTGATGGTAAACTTTTCAGGGTGTACCGATGATTATGAATATTTAGATAGATCTGAATCCGTAAAAATTTACTATCCGGAAATTGCAGAGCATGTAACAGAACGCAATTTGTCCGGTTTGATGGGATTTATCAGCCATGAAGATGAGAACGTTTCCAATCTTGCCTGGAGAGCAATTGCGCATACCGACCTGAATTCAGAAGAGAAAGATGATCTCTACAGGGTAGTACTAGATACCGATGAAGAGGGGGGATGGTTTGCGCTTAGCTTTCATGAATTAAGCAATTCGCAACTGCAGACAATCAGAACTGAATTAAATACGGGTCAAATATTGTCAAACTCAGTATGTGAGGTTTTTTTCAGGCAAGGAGATTTGGTTGATCTGGAGTTTATTCTCTCTAATGAGGATTTGAATCAAATATCATCGTGTTCGAAGGCTATTGGAGGAATTTTATCACGTAGGGAAGTTCCGGAACGTCTGAATCGAGATGTTATAAATTTAGCATTTCAATCAGATGACTCTGAAATCAGAAGAAATCTGCTTTATGGATACTTCAGGTCATCAGCTAACAGGCCTGAAGGAGAAAGTGGATTTTATTTAGACGCAATGCAGAACTGGCAAAATTTCGGGATTGGGAACTACGAGTTTGTTGATATGACCATGGTTAGGCTATTTGGCAGTGAAGCTTTTCAGATGGTAATGGATGAACTGACTGACAGAGAGTTGAAAAAGTTGATTGGCCTTTCTGTGGATTTGGCATCTGCCTTGAACAGAATGACTCCAAACAGCAGTAACATGGAGATGATTTTCAGACTGCTGAATCATGATAATCCACATGTTACAGTGCAGGCTCTGGCCTCATTGACTCAGCTGGATCGTATTTCAAATGAGATTCTTAGCAGAATTAAGAGTGAAATCGTTGCGCCAACAAGAGAGGCAGAAGTATTTGCTGCAGCTTTAAACTTGTTTTTGAAAAATGATATAGATATTTCAGTGCACCGTACAAGACTGGATTATTTCGCAGAACGAAACCCTTTTTTAACAGATCGCTTTCTGGTCATTTATAGTGCTCTGGATTCTGATGAAGAGTATTTCAGCAGATTAAAATCATTAATTGAGAAAGGAGAAATTGAAGCTTTACACGCCGGCAGAATGATGACAGCCTTTTTGCAACGCGATGGAATACTGTCCGAATTTAGTGAACAAGCTGATGAATTTATACGCTCTGAATTGAGTCGAGGGAATAGAAGTGCATTAGACGGACTGACCGAATTATTACTGAATGATGAAATTATTGGTGAAGATGACATAACATTATTAAATGACACCTATAGCAAATATGTTGAAGACGGTTTGATTGAGAGTGCACAGATCATTGGTCGGATTTTGGAGGAGAGAATTCCGGATCAGTTTTCTCCATCGAGAGAGATTGAGGATAAAAACTTCCACTCACCCGATTTTCAGAAGTTGTACGAAATGGGAGTGAGGCCATTTTGGACACTTAAAACTGAAAAAGGGACAGTACAGGTTAAATTGGATCCGATTACGGCTCCCTTTACGGTTTCGTCAATTTATAGCCTTACCCGAAACGGTTCGTACAATGGGGTTGCATTCCACAGAGTAGTACGTAATTTTGTTGCTCAGGGTGGTGATTTTGACAGACATGACGGTTTTGGTGGGCCGGAATATCGAATTCCCACCGAGCCTTCCTTTGAAACTTTTGAACGAGGAATGGCAGGAATTGCAAGCTCCGGTATTGATACCGAAGGAAGTCAGTTCTTCTTTATGCATCGCTGGGCGCCACACCTGGATGGCTTGTACACTAATTTTGGGCAAATTACGAGAGGACTGGATGTGCTGGATAAACTGCAGGTCGGTGATAAGATCATTGAAGCGTCCATCTACCCGAAGCTGAAATAAAAAAAATCAGACTCATTCAATCAATGGAGATCAATCCTTCGAGTAATTACGAGATCTCAAGAGTTCACAAATGGCTGGATTATGAACTTTCAGGTGCATCCCTGTTTCTTTTGAGCTATATCTACCCTTTGGCTTTTTTGGCTGCAGCCGGGGCAGCGCTTCTTTTTACTCCGCTGCTGCTTAAAATGCTGGTTGAAGAGCGCCGATACGGATGGCTCATCTCATTTATGATTTTTGTAATTGGTCCACCTGTTTTTGCAGCTTTCTATTTCGAAAACCCAACCGTTGACGGTGTTGGCAAATTCGTGATGATTGGAAGTTTTTATTTCTACTGCGCAATTTTGAGATTGGTTATCCCAAACTGGTATCGTCCGGAGTAGCTGGCGGGGTAACTTCTATGCTCTTTCCAGAATAACTGCGTACCCCTGACCAACACCAATACACATTGTAACAAGAGCGTACTTTTTGTTTTGCTTCTGAAGCTCGATGGCAGCTGTTTGCAAAATTCGTGCTCCGCTCATTCCCAATGGATGACCCAAAGCAATGGCACCGCCATTTGGATTGATTCTCGCATCATTATCTTCTAATCCCATTTTTCGCGTGCAAGCCAGCGATTGTGCTGCAAACGCCTCATTAAGTTCGATGATGTCCATATCGTCATATGTGAGTCCGGCTTTATTGAGAGCTATTTCTGAGGCAAAAACCGGCCCGATTCCCATAATTCTAGGCTCCACACCGGCCACACCAGATGACACAATTCTCGCCATCGGTTTCAGTTTATGATCTCCCACTGCTTTTCCGGATGCGATCAGCATTGCGGCTGCACCATCATTCAGACCGGAGGAGTTACCCGCAGTTACGCTTCCATCTTTTTTGAAAGCGGGTCGCAGTTTCGCTAAAACTTCCGGAGTTGTGGTAGGGCGTATAAATTCATCCTCATTAAATTGGATTGGATCTTGTTTTCTTCGGGGAATATCGACCGGGATTATCTCTTCAGCCAATCGACCTGACTCTCTGGCTTTGGCCGCCTTTTGCTGAGACCAGGCCGCAAATTGATCCTGATCTTCTCGAGAGATATCGTACTTCTCAACCAGATTTTCGGCTGTATTACCCATTCCATGCGTTCCATAAAGCTCTTCCATCTTTGGGTTGATGAATCTCCAGCCAAAGCTGGAGTCGTGCATTTCCGAATCGTTGCCAAAAGGTTTGGAAGATTTCGAAATCACCCAGGGACCGCGTGTCATGTGCTCCACACCACCGGTGATAAAAAGGTCTCCATCACCTGTCTTTATAGCTCGATTTGCATGCACTGCGGCCGACATACTGGATGCGCAGAGACGGTTTACCGTTTCGCCGGGAACTGTAAATGGCAAGCCCGCCAGCAGCAGAGCCATTCGGGCTATATTCCGGTTATCTTCCCCGGCCTGATTGGCGCAACCAAAAATCACATCATTGATAGCAGAGGGATCCAGATCAGAATTTCTTTCCATCAATGACTTGATAGCATGGGCGGCTAAATCATCGGTTCGAACAGGAGAGAGCGACCCACGAAAATTTCCAATTGGTGTTCGGATGGCATCAATAATAAAGGCTTCTTTTTGGTCAGACATGAAATGTGAGATGGTTTAAAATTAGAACAATTGAAAATAGTGAGTTCGTAAGTAGATAAAAAAACTGAATTCGAATGTCATGCTTTCCCTAATAGATATGCTATGATAATCGATCAGCTATTTTTGATGGATTTTGTCTACAATCAAGGATAGCATGAATGAGGATCCGTTTATTTTTTACGGTGTAGTATATAGCAAAAGGGAATCGGCGGGCTAATAAATAGTAATAACGATCAAATTTAATGGGATGGATATCTGAAGTCTGGACTAGTGAGTCAATATCTTCAAAGGGTGAGTCCAGAAATTAATTACCTAATCCTGACTCTTGAAGTTCATAAAATTTAAATCCATCGACTAGTTCTTTTTTAGCAGACTCTTTAATCTGAATTTTCATTGAACTCGATTTTTAATCTCCTCTTTGGCTACCTCCCAGTCAGTAAAAGGTTCTTGAGCTTTTTCTCGTTTTAGAAGTTCTTCCTTGTGCCATTGGGGCGGAGTATACCCGGAAGATGGATCTCTCATTTCATCCCATAGATTTTCATGAGCTGAACTTTCTCTTTAGTTGTCAGGTTTTTTTATGGATATTTTTTGATTCATGTTTTGGTGATTTTATTATCACAATCATTGAAAAGCTGAACTAATTAGTAAGATTTTTTCAATATTAGATATAACGTTTCAAATCTCAATTCTGATTATTCTCCAAATATCGAACATATCTGGGTGGTAACTCAAACGGACGCTCTTCAGGGATTGCCGGAAGTCTGGGAATCTGAATCATGGGCCTTCGAGGTTTCTGCTCGGGGTTCCAGGAAAAATTATCCAGTTGCCGATTCACATTCTGGGGAGATTCGGGCAGATAGGAACCATCTATATTTCTTTCCGCTCTGAAAAAATCAAATTCACCATCAAGAAAGTACATTGTGGATGAGCCCTGGGCAATTAATTCAATTAAGCCATCCGGTTCTTCATTTTCATTGCGTTGGTGAAATATAATCTCACTCTCATCAAAAACAACAATCCGTTCAACAACACCATCGCTGAAATAGGCGTGGAGTGTATCCCCTGCCATCTGATGTAATCGTCCGGTTAAGGTATCTTCCTGAACGGCGATGGGGCGGGGGTAGGATGAGAGAAAACGGATATCATCATTTTCGAGATGAGCTTCTATTACAGGGCCAGTTAACTGAATATTCTTCTGCCATAGCTTAGGATTGGATCTCAACTCAAACTTATCTTCATGATCGCGGTAGAGTGCTGTGTCTGCAACAGCTGTGAATTTGGTTGACCAGATTCGGACATTTTCAAAAGCGTCCATTATTGAGGTGGTGTCTGTCTCCAGAAGTTCGATTTTTTTTGCCAGCAGATGTGTGGTATCGGCTTCATTGTCGCTCAACTCCATAAGCCAGGCGTCATCACCGGTTAACAATCTGTATCCTGCGGAGTCTGCATACAGATAATCTCCTGAAAAGATGACGTTATCTTCAAAGTCCTCAGCATAAACGCGTCCAAAAAGTTCATAGAGATCTTTTTGTCTGTTCATAAAGAGGGAGTCGGACTCAAGGTATTGAGTGCTGTCGGCAAGCTGTACGTTTCCTCGAAACGCGGCACTGTCAACATCCTGATAGTAGAGTCCTGATTCTGCTAATAGAGTACCCCGTTCGTCTTCAAATCTGACCGGATCACTAAAAATTATGAGATCCAGTGCAAGAGCTGCATCCATAGCATTACTAAAAACCGTATTGGTTTCGGACTGAATGATAACCCGGCCTCTCAGTTCGCTATAGTCTGTCTGTGTGTTGTAGTAGAGAGTGTCTGCCCAGATAATTTCAGACTCCGTTTCTATCTGAATATTGAACGCGTGAAAAAGGTTCTGTTCTATAAACTGATAGACACTATCGGCATCCATCAACATGCGTTCGGTTGAAATCTGAACATTACCCAGCAGTTTTTGAACCTGCTGTCCGTTGATGATAGAACCTTCACCACGGTCGGCGTCCAGGATGTTTACACGAGTTTGAGAGAAAACGGCAGTTGAGGTTAAAAGAAGTAGGCTGAAGAAGATCAACACCGTTTTTTTATTTGGTAGCAGAACTTTCATCAGTCGATTATCCGCCTTCCCCGGGGCTCTTCGATTATATATTCCGAGAGATCCGTCAATCCATCAAAACCGCGTCCTGATATACTGTCGGCCGGTGTAATGATTGTAACAAATCTTGGAGAGGTAATTCGATCCGTCTTTTGTGACCAGACCAGAAAATCTGAGTAGAGTTCACGATCTGTATTGGTGAGTACCCGAACGGAGTCATACAGCTCAAATTCACTCTTCGTTTCCATGTAGACTGCCCTGTTACTCCACGCCTCTGTTTCAACGGAGCCGGTTGTGTCAAAAAGCTGAACATAGACGGGTCCATCAATATGAGTTTCTGCACGATCTCTTCCCTGATAGGTGATAGCATAGCTACCTTCGATGTAGATACGAGCCCTTTCTTGCTGCATGAGCGTCATTTTTACATCCCAGCTTTCTGTTGTTGTAATCAGAGAGTCGTTTAAGGTAGATTGTACCTGTTCACTATCATAATCGGAAAGATCACTGCAGGCTCCTGCAATAAGCAGAGAGACTAAAAATAGCGTGATGATATGATGAAAGTGAAAATCAGACACAAATAAAATTCTACGGTTTAGTCTAATAAGGTTTTCTCCGGACAGGCTGAAAGAAAAGGGACTGCTAGCTCCCGGCTTGTAATTTATGTGGTGCCAAAATAACGGTCACCTGCATCGCCGAGACCCGGAACGATAAACGCGTCGCTGTTTAACTTATCATCAACTGCGGCGGTGATCATACTAACTTCCGGGTATTTTTTACTGATTCGATCCAGCCCTTCGGGTGCAGCTATTAACGAAATAAAACGGATATTGTTGGCTCCCTGCTTCTTCATAAATCCAATCGCATCGTCTGCACTTCCACCGGTTGCAAGCATGGGATCGACTACAAGAACCAAACCGTCTTTTACTCCATTAGGAAGATTAGAATAGTAGTCTACAGGCTTGTGAGTCTTTTCGTCTCTGTACATTCCCAGATGACCGACTTTTGCGTCAGGAATAAAATTGATAATGGCGTCTACTAAACTCAGTCCGGCGCGAAGAATTGGCACAACAATAATTTGGGTATCAATTTCGCAACCTACAGTTTTGGTAATTGGAGTCTGGATTGAGGTTTCCCGAAGTGGCAGATCTTTCAGAGCAAAATAAGCAAGTATGGTGGCAATTCGCCCCAATGCTGCCCGGAATTCAGCAGTGCCGGTGGTATTGTCTCTCAAAATAGAGAGGTCTCTGGCTACCACCGGATGATCAATAACGGTTACTTTGTCTAAAATTTCCTGACGTTTACTCATCGTCTTCGGATTCTTCCATTCTATTGAAGTACTCTTTAGAAGTGGCATACACAACACCGGAGAGTGCGAAAAGTGCAATTAGGTTCGGGAAGGTCATTAAGCCCAGAGCGATATCCCCGATGGCCCAGATTGTACCCAAAGCAGTAATTGCTCCAACAAAGTGCAGCAGTATATAAACCCCTTTGTAGTAGATGATAGACCTATCTCCCAGCAGATACTGTATGGATCGATCACCATAATAACTCCAGGCAATGGACGTAGAAATCGCAAAGAGAAGCACACAGATAGTAACTAAATATTTACCGCCCGGAAACAGTGGTGCGAGACCAATTTCGAAAGCTTGTGATGTAAGTGTGGCACCGTTGTAAACAACGTTTCCGTAAACGGTACCTGAGCTTTCGCCGGTATCCGATCGGAATGCGGTGTTCGTGCTCATATCAATAGTTCCTGAAAAGAATTCAGTCTGAGTCGGATTTACATAGAGCGTGTCGATAGAGAAGTTATTTCTCAGCAGAGTACCGTTCTGAACAATTCCATCCTGAACCTGAAGTATGAACGGACTCTCAGCGATTTCAACAACTTCGTAACCCATATCCGGTGAGTTCAGGTTTACATCGGTAGGGTGTTTGGTATCCCAAACTCCGGTGGATATAATTACAAGACCGGTCATTGTACACACTAAAATGGTATCGATAAACGGTTCAAGAAGTGCTACAGCACCTTCACGTACAGGTTCTTCAGTTTTAGCTGCACCGTGAGCAATTGGTGCTGAACCCTGTCCGGCCTCGTTGGAAAAGAGGCCTCGTTTCACACCCCATACCATCGTAGTAATGAAAAGTCCTGACCCTACACCAAACGCTCCGGCTACCGGATTGAATGCGTATGTGAAAATAGTTACAAATGAAGGGATAACCTGATCGTAGTTGAGAAGAAGTATGATCAGTGCTCCCAATACATAAAGAATAGCCATGAGAGGTGTGAGGCGAGCAGTAACGTATCCAATTCGTTTAATACCCCCGATGATTACAAAACCTACCAAAGACGCTGTAATAAGTCCGGTTACATAAGTAGGTACCGTGAAAAAGAATGAGTTCTCCATTACGTCGGCAACCGTATTAGCCTGAATAGCGTTACCGGTAAAGAAAGAACAGATTACGGCAAGTGCAGAGAAAATAACGGCCAGCCATTTCCAGTTTGGGCCAAGTCCGCGCTCAATGTAGTACATCGGACCACCTGAAACAGATCCATCGGCGTTTTTGATTCGGTATTTAATGGCAAGTAAACACTCGGAGTATTTAATGGCCATACCGAAAAATGCTGTGACCCACATCCAGAAGAGGGCACCGGGCCCACCGTAGTGAATGGCAATAGCTACACCGGCAATATTACCAATACCAACAGTTGCCGAAAGAGCAGTAGAAAGTGCCTGAAAGTGATTGACGTCGCCGGTATCATCGGGGTTATCATAGTGACCCATTACAACTTTTATACCGTGACCAAACTTTCTAAGCTGTATGAACCCCATTCTGATTGTGATGAAGATTCCAAAACCCAAAAGGGCAACCACCATAAGAGGTAACATTTCGGGTGTATTCCAAACCAGGCCGTTTAAAAAATCAACTACTCTGTCTAGCGTTTCCATTCTTATTTTTTAGATTTCAATTTATTCAAGTCCGAATGTATAAAAGATTTATCTTAAAATTTTGTGAAAAAAGCTATTAAGTGAACGATAGCTTTTCAAAATCACTTTCAAAACTAAAGAGTTCAAGTATACTCTCTAAATTGATTTCGTAATAATTCATAAAAAATTGACGTAAATCCCATAATTATGACTAAAGCTGATATTGTTGATGTAATCTCTTCATCGACGGGAATTACCAAAGTGGAAACAGAAGCTGTGGTAAACGGATTTTTAGACACAGTAATTGATGCCATGAAACGCGGCGAAAATATCGAACTCCGTGGGTTTGGCAGTTTCAAAGTTGTGAAGCGTGCACAGCGTGTTGCCAGAAATCCAAAGACAAATGAAGAAGTAATAGTACCTGAACAACATGTGCCGGTATTGAAAATGTCTAAAGATTTTAAAGAGCAGGTCAATAAATCTCACGATTAAATGCCGAATTGGAGCGAGTGTTTACTGCTATCGCACATCAGAAACACTCGCGAAATGCTTTAAAATTTACGACATGGTGACATTTTCAAAATAAAACATCTATCACGACAGAGATAGCTGTATAATTAATCCAAAATTTTACCTTCCTATTTGACTTTGATTTAGCGATTTTGCTATTCACCGATCGCGAAATCACATATGTTCAGATGAGAGGAATCACGCACCTCAGCTTATTATTTTTTATTATTCCCGCCATATTTTGGTCTTGCAACCGTCCGCCGACTTCGGATTATTACGAAGCGGACGGAGTTGTATCTATTCAAACCGTTTCTGCTAATTCAAACATAAATTGGGTTGCCGATTCATCCCAGGCAGCACATTCAATCGTATCTGAACAGCTAGAAGAGATAACGGCAGGGGAGATCTCATTTTCATTTTATGTTCGCACACCCGGCAGCTACGCTTTCTGGTTGTTAGGTAACACAAACTCTGATGAAAGTCAGCCGTTACAACTCCGCTTTTTAAATGATCAGGACGAAACACTCTCCATTCACAGGGTTGAACTGTTTCCGGAGGAAGTACCGCGCTGGACCAATTTGGATCAAATAACGGAAGAGCCTGTAGTGCTTGATGTTGTGGATGAAGGTTTTTACACGGTACAGCTTGAGTCGGGTGGCGTAGGCGGGTTGAATGTTAGTAAGCTTCACTTTTCAAAAGACGGAACAGTAATTCCTACAGGTTCCGGATATCCAGAAACTACCGATTGGCGAATGGAGCCCCTGATTGATAAAAGGCTCCAGCAATCAAGAATTCCGCCAAGCTGGATTTTTGGGTTGCTTGTGAATCAGCATAGATTCATGCCAGATGGTCTGGTGATTGACAAGTATTATGGAGGTGGTAATTTGATGCTTCCGGATACAAAAATTGGCCGTCACATGAACACTGAATTAAAAAAAACGGATTTTAAGTTTTTTACAGATCTGGAATCTTTCGATCGGTCTGCCTCTGATGCATCACATTCCAGGTTGTTCGATCTCTATCCGCTTCACGACATCCTTCATGCAACTCACAAGAATTTTCCGGCGCCGTGGTACAGACCGGATGGAAGTTCCGGATTTGAAGCATTAAGGGAGACGATCCATCTTTTATCAAACCCGGATTTGGTTACCTACGAAAGTCCGTGGCTAGTGATTCTGCCTGAGTGGTACGATCCGCAAAATCGTATGGAAAATGAGCTTTCTGAAGAGTTGATGATCCGAACCTTGCAGCTTGCAGCTTTTCAAAATGTAATGTTTGCGCCATTTCAGTCCATAGATCAGACAGAAGTGCACAGCGACTATTTCAGGGAGCTGATCCATTTCAGGCGTCAGCTTTTTCCCTACATCTACAGCTATACAAACAGAGCGAGAACCTTAGGAACCAAACTAATCACCGGAGACCGAAATCATCCGGATCAGTTTCTGTTTGGAGACTATTTTCTGGTTGCTCCGGTTTTTGAAGAGGGAACAGAAACCAGAGAGATCTATCTGCCTAAGGGGGGCTGGTACCATTTTGAAACAGAGGAGTTATTTGAGGGTGGTCAACGGCTCGAAGTCGATATCTCTTTGTACTCAATTCCTCTGTTTGTGAAGGCCGGTGCTGTTATTCCCAAAAGACCAAGCGGTGAGTTTCCTGTTTTGATGGGAGATAACCATGATCTGATTTTGGATGTTTATGGAGGCGACTCCGGGACGTTTCGGCTTTATGAAGATGATGGGGAATCATTGGGTTATTTATCGGGAGAGTTCTCTACCATTGCATATCGCTATTTTGAGGGTGATGGATACGCAACATTCAATATTGGAGCACAGGTTAACGATTTTCCCGGGAGGAGAGATCAAACCGAGTATACAATTCATTTTAAATTTGTGGATGAACCGGTTCAAATAACCGCGAACGGGGATGTTATATCAAAGGATGAGTCATGGAGCTATATTGCAAATCAACGATTGTTAGTCTTGAACTGGACGCAAAATGACAAGGAGAGAACTGAATTCAGAATAGAGTTCTAAATTAAAACTGATCAGACAGAGACTTTATAGTCAGGTAGGTTTCAAAGAATGAATACCACTCCGGGTTAAGAATAAAAAAGGCCCAAAGCTCTTCGATTTCCTCAATATTCAGATTACCGTTCATGTAATCTTCGATTTTTTCAATAACGGCAGGATTAAAATCCGGTTGAGATATGCAGTTATTATTCAATGGAATAGTAAGATTATGATTGAGTGATTTCTGTTGTACAGTGTGATTTTGTAACACAAAAGATATACTGAGTGTAAGGCACAGATTTTGGGCTTTCCTGACAGTAATAGTTTAGATGTAGGGAGATTTACCTATACAGTTATTGAAGTTTTATGTTGAAGGTAATTTGCCCAGTTAAGATAGTGAGTGGTGATATTTCTCCTCCTCTTCAAGAATGATACCTGTACCCCTCACTACGGTAGTTAGCGGATCTTCAGCAACATGGACCGGCAGATCAATAGCTTCGGAGATCATACGATCTAGATTTTTTAACAGTGCACCGCCGCCTGTTAGCATAATTCCGCGATCCAGGATGTCCGCACCGAGTTCAGGAGGGGTGTTTTCCAGCGATTTTGTGATAGCATCGAGGCAGGTATGAACTGATTCATGAATAGCTTCACGAACGTCTTCTGAGGTTACGATTAGGGTTTTCGGAACTCCGCTAACGAGGTTTCGGCCTTTTGTAATCATCTCTTCGTCGCTATCTCCGCGAATTGCCGAACCGATCTGATGCTTAATTTTTTCAGCTGTTCGCTCCCCAATCAACAGGTTATGTTTTCTGCGGATAAAATTGACAATTTCCTCGTTCATTTTTTCACCGCCAACTCTCACCGATTGTGCATGAACAATACCGGAAAGAGAAATAATTGCTATTTCGGTTGTTCCTCCACCAATATCGACCACCATGTTCCCCATCGGTTCATTTACATTCAATCCCATTCCTACAGCTGCAGCAATAGTTTCTTCTATCAGGAAAACCTCTTTTGCGCCTGCATTTTCGGCGCTGTCGCGGACAGCCATTCTCTCAACTGCAGTAATTCCGTTTGGAACTGTGACAAGCATCTTTTTAACAGAAGAGAACCACCGCTTTTTCATCACTTTCCGGATCATTTCGCGCATCATTTTCTCGGCAATGTCAAAATCGGCAATCACGCCGCCTTTTAGTGGGCGAACGGTTTTGATATTTTTGTGAGTTTTTTCGTGCATCATTTGTGCCTCCTGACCAACCGCAATTATCTTTCCAGCGGGGTTGAGAGCAACAATGGAGGGCTCATTGAGAACAATTCCCTGATCTCGCTGATATATTAAAGTGTTGGCAGTTCCCAGGTCGATAGCAAGATCACTGTTCAGGGAGTTGAAAAAACCTTTTTTTGATTTGGAACGAGGTTTGGCAGCAGTATCAGTATTCATAGATGATAGAATTGGAAATTCAATTTTATTCAGATCAGGCCTGCTCTGTTCA
Organism: uncultured Rhodohalobacter sp.; assembly: GCA_964535495.1. GTDB lineage: Bacteria > Bacteroidota > Rhodothermia > Balneolales > Balneolaceae > Rhodohalobacter. Next base: position 53,906 of record CAZHUP010000001.1, on the reverse strand, counting down.
GAGCATTCATACATCATGACTGAATTTAGAGCGGTTTGTTCCCTGCTTGGAGCATGGAAATCAATTTTATTTAAAATTGTAATGGGGAAAAATGTTCCAGCATAAAATGGAGGGATAGCAATCGTATATAGATTTCAACATTATTTAATGAGTTAGGAGTGCAATAGAAAAAAGCCTCAAAAAATGTTGTTCAAGTGTTTGGGATTCCCTTATATTTAAAATCTGTCTGAAAAGACGGACCTTCCAATTCAATTGGATGCCTCGGTGGCGGAATTGGTAGACGCGTTGGACTTAAAATCCAATTGACATTACAATGTCAGTGCCGGTTCGAGCCCGGCCCGAGGTACGAGCTCCTGTTTATACTCTAAGCAGGAGCTTTTTTTATACCAAATATTTATTGATTATCGCCTGGCTAATAGCTCAACTGTGCAGTTTTATTATTCTTGACCTTCTTTTTTGCAAGAGTTAAGGTAGCAAGCTTGTTACGCCAAAAGGGAATAAGGCTCATATTTTTGCGAGGTAAATCGGGGGCTGTGCTGATTATCGAAGGGTGAGTAATTTATCACAGGTAGTTTAAATCTATAGCTTTCAACTGAAAACCGAATGAACTCCGTTCTTATTTGCAAAAAACCAAATATGAACAACGGGGAACCAAGATCTATCACTTACAGGCTGGCTGCTATATGTTCCGCCCATCGTATAGCACGGTCTTTAGTCTCTTTTTCTGCGTCTGTGACCTTTAATCTTTTCAATAGGATATCAACGTCTATCATATCTTCAATGATCAAGCGCCGTACAAACTCAGTATCTTTCTCACGAAATGCCATCAGCTTACTGACTGCCAAATCATGTGCCTCAATACAATGGCCAATATTCTGCTCATCCATGTAATCTTGAACCTTGTTTGTTCTTTGCTCCCATCCTTTAGGAAGCGTGGCTGTTTCAATCGGGACCCCGTGAACATAAAAACCGTGTGTTTTGTGAAACTGAGAATTCTCACCCAATGCGCCATCAATCCTATCTACGGCTTCAGGCCTGTTCTTCGGAGAGACATCAACTTCAATCGACTTTCTTAGCTCTGCAGGAGCGTCGGGGAACTGTCCCAGAATGGCCTGCGAGCCAAAAATGATCAGCTCATGATCCTCAGAAACCATGCAGGCTGCCCGAATGGCGTGTTCCAGCTGTTCTCTGTTCATGACTCTTTACGCTCCTCCTTTAATTGTTCAAACTTGTTCTTTTCATTCTCCGTCAATACTTGCCAAAAGGGGAGTGACTGCCTCAAACGAAAGGCTCTCTCTGAATCGGACTCCATAAACTTTTTCAGCCTCTGAAATGAACTGTTTTCGAGAAGATTTTTCCATTCCAAAAGCTCCAGCTTCTCACCGGTTGATGTTTCATCAATTTTATTATCAATTGAAGAGATAGTTCTGGGTATAATCTCCGGATTTGATTTGAGCAGTTCTGTCCAGATTTTTGACTCCTCCAGCGATCTTTCATCCAGATCCTTGTGACTTTTCACAGAATCATGCTCATCTATCTCAGAGTTCAGATATTTCACTGGATCTACCCCCCATAAATGAATCATTCCATCTTCAGTAAGAGAGGGTTTTGTCTCCAGATCAGCAACGGTTACGCCTCTGATATCAATCGTTACATCAAAGGTTGACTCTATCTTATCTTGAATCAGCTTTTCCCTGAATTCACCGGTTAAAGAGTCAACTGTTTTCAGCTTTCCCAAAAGGGCTATTTGAACCGGATCGCCATACTCATCTTCACCTCGTGCCGTTTGGCCAAAGATCCATGCTGATTCGGGTTGTTTCTCAAGGCTTTGCACTATCGAACGCAACGTTTCCACCAACTCTTCATAGCGCTGGGTTTCCATGTTAAACAGGTTTACCAAATTTCTGTAGAGGGGATACTTGCGGCGTAATTCAACCAGTTGTTGTCTGCCTGAACCGGTATAAGTTACAACACCTGTTTCCACTAGTCGTTTTGTAATGTCATAAACCCCTTGCCTGGACAGATCTGTGCGTTCCAGCAATTCAGAATGACTTAACGGATGCGTTGATTTGACTAATTCACGAAGTACAATCACATGCCCTTTCGAGCCAAGAATGGAGGTGAGTGGATTCCTTAAAGCGCTATGTTGATTTCCTGAATTTTTCATGTCGACCAGCATTGGGTTCTTACATCAACACTAATATATCAATTTGACTTGACTATTGTCAATTCAAGTTGATAATAGTCTATAATACTTGATTTGGAAATCTGAAATAACTTAACATTATACTCACGTAGTTAAAAAGTTAACGCAACACCATTTACCTTAAATTTTTAAATAAACAGTTCCGAAACTAAACTATAAAAAGCTCCCACAAATCAGGAATGACAGGGTTGGCAATCTTTCAAACGTCATCGAGTTGTGAGCCAGAAAAGAATTGTGATGACGATTTTTGCCTTAAACAGATCGCTTACAGTTTTTGGATCTGGGGTTGTTTAACAGTTAGCTGATATTTTTACCTAAAATATAGAAATTGAATAAAAAAATACCCGGACAGTTATAAGCCGTACGGGTATTTTTCTAAATCTATTAAAGAGAATTTAAACTACTCCAATGGAAGCAGTACAGTGTCAATAACGTGAATAATTCCGTTTGAGGCAGAAATATCTGCAGCTGTAATACTGACTTCTTGCCCTGCTATGTCTGTAATAATACCACCAAATGCTACATAAAAGCTGGCGTCATCCAGAAGAGTATTAATTTTTCTCTCTTTTGCGCGCATGTTTCTTGGTACAACACTATTTGCTGCCCGTCGCCCTTCAGTTACATGGTAGAGCAGTACATTCGCCACGGCATCTTCTCCAAGAAGTTCGTCGATAGCGGCAAACGGTCCTTCATTTTCCAGTATATCCTGATCAAGATTGTCGGAGAGTTCATCAACTAAGTTTAAAAAGGCCTGATCAACAGGTGCAAATACGGTATACTGATCATTCCCGGTAAAAACATCGGTTAAGCCGGTATACTCTAATGCGGCCAGTAACAAGGTGAATTCAGCATCTTCATCAGCAGAAGCGGATGTGACTACGATATCTGCGATAGTTTGATTGCCGGGGGAGGGGGCTCTCATTTCGGCTTCGGAATTAAATTCCTGAACTGATAGATCAAAGTCGCTACTGCTAACAGTGCTGTCGCTGCAACCTGAGAAGAAGAGGCCGACTATAAATAGCGCGGAGGTTAATAAATATTTCATGACTAATCCTAAAGTTAATTAAAGTTATGTAGTATCTGTATTTATATTTTTATGAAATACAGTCGATTTATTAAATATTATTACTATTAAATTCATTCTGTCTCTGAGCTATTTTATTTAATTGTTAAGAAAAATTAACGATAGTCAACCTTTGAGATCTTTATTGATGTGGCGTTTTATAATCAGGTAGGATTAAATTCAAAAAAATTGATGTTTATAAGCTGTGAATGATTGTTGATCGTTGTGCGAATTCATAAAGCCTATATACCATGCTGAATAAAATTAAAAAATGGATCAAAACAGTCGACTCTATCGAGCCGTTTGATCCCGGCCGGTTTGATGATCCGCTGGCCGCGTCCATTGACTGGTCGCCGCAGAAAAGAGGCGGGACAAATTTTCATACCCACAGGATGGTAGCGGTCGGTTCTCACCGCATGGAGTTTCGTCCAACAACAGGTGCTAAACTCTTCTCCGGACTGTTTATGACTGTGGGATTCGGATTTCCGCTGATTTTTTTGACTGTAGGTTCAGACAGCCCGGATATGGAATCATTCTGGGGAGTTTTGGGAATTCTTTTATTTGGAGCGGTATTCGCCGGTGTCGGAGGGTGGATTTATTACTCCATGGCAAAACCTCGTGTGTTTGATAAATATTCAAGCATGTACTGGAAGGGACATAAAAAACCGGATTTCATCTACCGGCCTGAGGACGAAAAGAGTGCGGCGATGTTCAGCACAATACACGCTTTACAGATAATCCGGGAGTATGTAAAGAGCGATAAATCTTCCTACTACAGCTACGAGCTAAACCTGGTGCTCAAAGATGGCCGGCGCCTAAATGTGATCGATCACGGCAATAAAAATGAAATTCTGAATGATGCCCGTGAACTGGGGGAATTTCTGGATATACCCGTTTGGATCGGGTTTGAGTAGACATAATTTTCAGAATTACTCCAGTTTTCTGAAAAACACATCTCTGGTTCTTCCATTCGAAGCTTTAAAACCTGTGATCTCTTCGTCTTCATTTCTAACAAACTCTGTTGTTGTGATAGGTAGTACAGAATTGAATTGATCCTTGTTAGTTGGATTCAGTTTCAGGTCCTCTTTCAGCTGATAATGTTGCATATAGAGTTCATCTTCCTTTAGAATAATGGTGTAGAGAGTTTCGATTTCATCGCTGTAGAATTGACCTGTGTACTCAGGCATTTCATCGGGATCTAGAGTAAATTCAATCTTTTTGGCGATATGATTACCGTTCTGATGGAGAGTGAGGGAGTCTGCAGTCGCATCCTCATTCAGATGGAAGGTAACAGAAGCGTTTACTCCCATCAGGCTGAAGGTGGAGTCGGATGTGGCTATCAGATCAACTTCGGGCTGATTGGTTGCCTGGGCATAAATACGATTTCCATCACGATCAAAAGTAAGGACAAAACCCGGCATAATACTCAATTCGTACCGCCCGGCTAAACGGTCAAAATTTTGCGTGTCATATTCAAATTCGGATTCATCGTCAGAGGCAAGAGTATCCTCCCGTTGAGGTTTTTCATCCGTTTTCATGTACTCTTCAAAAAAGAGATCAGCAATTTGGTTGGAGATGGCCCCATTGAATGAGGCCAGATTACTCTGTGTGACTACGGCTGCATCAATTTCCGGAAAAATCATAAGCATCGACCGATGGGCCATATCTCCGCCACCGTGGTGAATCTGTTTCAAACCTTTGTAGTCCTGAATAAAGAGCCCGAGCCCATATCCTGTCGAGTTTCCATCGCTTAGCTCAAAAGGGGTGGTCATCTCTTCAATCATTTCCGGTGTACCCACAACCGGGTGATTTAGATTTTGGATCCACTTTGCAAGATCACCAAGAGTAGAGTGGATCCCGCCTGCACCGGCGGCACCGCCAAGATCAGTAACTTCTTCATAACCGCTCTTAGCATAGGCATAACCTGTTGATCGATCCTTTACAATTTGATCGGACCTGGTTCGGACAACGGTGTTGTGCATTTCCAATGGTTCAAACAGATTCTTTTTCATCCACTCGTCGAACGGGGTATCTGTAACCCGTTTAATTACTTCAGTCATTAATGAGTAGCCGGTATTGTTATAGTTGAACTCACTGCCGGGTACATTTTGCAATTCAGGCTGACGCTGAACAATATTAATAATCTCATCAATAGTGATGTTTGAACTTATGTTACGGCCGGTCATGATGATCAGGTTGATAAATTCCCGGTAACCACTGGTGTGGTTCACCAAATGACGAAGGGTTACGGTGTGTTCAAACTCAGGAAGTTCAGGAATGTATTCTCGGACATCATCATCGAGGGAGAGTTTTCCTTCATCCTGCAGTAAGAGTAGCCCGAGGGTTAGAAAATGTTTGGAGGTGGAGCCGATATTATGGAGAGTATTTTCAGTAATGGGAATACCATATGTGAGATTGGCCATCCCGTAAAACTCCTGAAAAACAGATTCTCCGTCTTTCATCACCAAAACGGCTGCGCCGGGCACATCATCTCCGGTATATTGAACCATCATCTGCTTTATTCTGGCAGCCGGTTCTGTGGCAATCGGTTCAACCACTTCAACCCTGATAGAGTAATCCCCTACGTTTTTATTGAACGGTTTTACTTCAATCTTGTAAGTTCCGGCGCTTTTTGTATTAAACTGAAATGACTCCCTACCGACTGAAGAAAAGTCAAATTCAGCGGCTTTATTCCCGGCAGGATTAAAGATTGAAATGACAACGTCTACACTCTCCTGAATTACATAACCGTGAACAAACTGTTCCTCTTCAAGTTTTATAGAGTAAGAGTGAACCGATTCTGCAGTCAGGGAGCTTTCAATGGTCTCACCTACAGTTAGAGGTTGATCTGATTGGACTGAAGTTTGAGCAAAGCTTGTAGCAGCGGATAGCAGAACAGAAAGTACGAAACAGAGTGAAGTGATAGTTTTCATAGTTCCCCGATTTATATAGAGTAACCTCTCAATTATGTATGTAAGTAAATAACTGATAAAAAAGATTTGTTCAAACCTTTTATGATACTACGTGTGGCCGACTCCCGAAGTTTCATCTGTGCAAATCCGAAACGCATCTTACATCGACCTTGTTTTGATGGGTGAACAGATGTAACCAATCAATTGAAATACATAATCAGTTATGAGTAAAAAAATGAGAGCAGCGTATTACGAGAAATTTGGTGAATTAGATCAAATCAAAGTTGGAGAACTAGAGAAGCCTGAACCCAAAGAAGGAGAGGTGTTGATACGGGTAAAATCAGCCGGTGTAAATCCGGTGGATGCCGCCGTGGCTCGCGGAATGTTGAAAGATGCCATACCCGCAGAATTTCCTGTGGTTCCCGGTTGGGATGTTGCCGGTGTAATAGAGGAGAGAGGTCACTCAGCTCGCAGGTTTTCGAAAGGAGATGAAGTGTACGCCTATGCCAGACGACCAAAAATTCAACACGGAACTTTTGCCGAGTATGTGTCTATCCCCGAAAGTTATGTAGCAAAGAGTCCGGAAAAATTGACCTTGGAAGAAGCAGGAGGGATTCCGCTGACCGGTTTAACTGCTTACCAGTCTCTTTTTGATGCAGGTAAACTGAAAGAGGGTGAGACAGTTTTGATATTGGGAGCATCCGGAGGTGTTGGCTCTCTGGCTATTCAGCTCGCCAAATGGAAAGGGGCAACTGTAATTGGTGTCGCCGGATCCTCAAACCAGGATTTTATGAAGGAATTGGGTGCAGATTATACCATCGATTACAGCAAAGGTGATATAGGTGAGGCTGTCGATGAGATCGCTCCGAATGGGGTGGACATGATTTTTCACTGCTCAAGAGGAGATTCACTTAAGAAGTCACACGACAGACTGAAAGGGAGCGGACGTTTAATCTCAATCACCAATAGTGATCCGGAACGAAGAGATGACGTACATTTTCAATATGTGTTTGTGGAACCGAACGCTGCACAACTTGAGCATTTGAGCGAACTGGCTGATAGCGGCAAGTTGAAAGTTCCTGTATCCAAAACCTTTAAACTGGATGATGCTCAACAGGCACTTCAGGAGATTGAATCACTCCATACAAGAGGAAAAACAGTTATTAAGCCATAAAATATTTTTTAAAAAAATATTTTTGTAAGGAATTACTCTTTCTTGTGTCATATAAACAGATTGGCTATAACAAACCGATTTGACATAATGACTATCAAGACAGAGGCTTTTGAGAGGGAGTTTGAGCAGTCCTTTTCAGAAGTCTATCATAAAAAAGGGAGCGGCCCGGGGATAGTCGCTCCCTTTTTTTATATACAGACACATTTTGTTAGCTCTTCCCGTCTCAAATGGCGGCCAATATATTATTTTTTTTCTCTCCTGATGATAAGATCCTTTCGTTTTATCGGCTTCTATTTATGGATTGGATAGTTTTAAATGTGCAAGCATTTAATAACAGCTGCGATGTGAATAGAGACAATAAGAATCAAGAATAGAGCACATCTAATAACCATCCGAAAAAAGTCAATTTATAATTAAAAAGGGATCGAAGTTATGAAGAGGTATATGTATGTCGGTATAACATTAATTTTTCTTTTCGGGACAGCATTTTTGTTGATACAGTCGGAAAAGAGTAATGATAATGTGAAAGATTGGTCATTTAATGCAACTGCGATTGAGGCATGTACGTGCCCAATGTTTTGTCAATGTTACTTTAATACCGAACCGGCGGCACACGAACATGCTGAAGGTGAAAATGCTCACTACTGTAAGTTTAACATGGCATGGAAAGTAAATCAGGGGCATTATGGTGATGTGAATCTGGAGGGTGTCACTTTCTGGATTGCCGGTGACCTTGGCGAAGGATGGGAAGATGGACAAGTGGATTGGGCCACACTACATTTTGATCCGTCAGTTGCTTCTGATCAAAAAGAGGGTATATCAGCTATCTTAGCGCCACTATTTCCTGCCGAGTGGCAATCTTTTAGTGTTGAAGAGGATTTGAGAATTCAGTGGCAGGCAAATTCCAGGGAAGCTACTGCACTTCTTAATAACGGAAGAGCAGGTGAAATGCACCTGATACATCCGGAAACTGCGATGAGCAGTGAGCCTGCCGTTCTTACAAATATTATGTACTGGGGAGCTCCCCGACACGACGGATTTGTGATGATGCCGAATAAAGTACAGGCATACAAGTTGGGGGATAATAGTTTTGAGTCAAACGGTACAAATGGGTTTATGATTACGGTTGATATCAATTCCGATGATATCTGACTCAATCATTCATTACTTAAACTTAAGGCCCCTATGTTATAAAAAAGTGACCGGGGGTCTTTTTATTAACAGTATAAAGCATTAATTCAAACATTTAATTCTTACAATTATGCCAAAATATGTTATTGAAAGAGAAGTTCCGGGAGTAGATCAACTGAATGATCGCGACAAAAAAGCAACTGCTTTACAGTCTTTGCGTGCATTAAAAGATATTGGACCTGATATTCAATGGGTACACTCTTATATAAGTGAAGGACGAACCCACTGTATCTACATTGCCAAAAATGAAGATCTGATTCATGAGCACGCAGAAAAAAGTGGATTTCCTGTAAAGAGAATTTTTAAAGTCGACTATAAACTGGATCCTGTGACAGCGGAAGCATAATCGCATTAGCAGTAGCAAACTGAGTGTTAGTTCAGATCTGTAAGTTGAGCTAAATGGTTGATATATGTCATAACCTTCTCAGAGTTTCCCCAGAGCTCATAAAGTTCAATGAGGGCTTCCAGGGATTCAGCAATTTCACTATGCAGGTTATCATTACTTTCTGATTGGCTTCGAATTGAGGTTAAACTCTTCAGCAAGTGAATTTCCGCTTCTTCGTATTTACCCAAATAGGTTAAGCACAAGCCTAAGTCTCTTCGGGCTGATCCGAGCCTGGGGTGATTTGGGTTCAGGACGGATTCCAGCAGATAAACGGTTTTCCGTAAAGTTGGTTCAGCAGAATGGTAGTCACCGGTTTCCATGTAAAGGCGGGATAATGCCTGCACTACGGGTCGTTTTAAAGGATGGAAATCTTCATCTTTATTTTCAATAGTTTGTAAGATTTCGTGATACATTGATTCTGCAAGATCGAACCTACCGGTAGATCGATAAAAATCTCCTAAAACTTTTTTACTGATTCCTGTTTCGTTATGGTCTTCTCCATATACGTTCTTGTAAATATCTAAAGCTTTATGAAGATCTTCTTCAGCTTGATCATTCTCGCCATAATCTTGCAGAACCCTGGAACGCGTAATCAGAAGGCTGGCAATCTCAGGATGGTTTTCACTATAGTTGTTTCGGTATATCTTATATGCGGTTTGGAGCATCTCCATAGCGTCATCCGTTTGTCCCATCTGGAAAAGCGTGGTTCCGAGACCTTGATAGCTGGCCCCGATATTTACAGGATCTTCATCGGGTAACCGAAGCCTCATATCAAGTGCCTGCCTGTGGTAACTTTCTGCTGCCTCATAATTACGCTGTACATTACGCATAGATGCAATAGCGTATAAACTACTGGCAAACTCCGTTGATTCAATCCCGGGATTTTGCTCATAAATCTGAATGGCATTTTCAAAATAGACGTCAGACTCCCTATAGTTTCCCTTATGATGTAATACTGTTCCAAGGTTGAAATAAGAGTCAGCAATAGATAGATCAGATTCAGGTTGATGCTGCTTCCGTAATTCCAGAGACTTGATCAACAGTGGATGCGCCAGGTCATACTCCCCAAGTTCACGGTAAGCCCTACCCACTACATCATACATTTGAGCCTGTATGATTGGTTTATCACTCAGCTGATCAGCCCGTTCAATTCCGCGTTTTAGTAGCATGTCTGCGGTAACAGTTTCCCCTAGATTTTCAGCAGGACTCCCAGCCTTAAACATACCCATCATGTAATTGACTACCTGCTCAGATTTTTCAGCCTCTTCCTGAGCCTGACTCAGTGCAGTCTGTATTTTTTTAGAGTGGTGGGTAACAGTAATCGCATAGATTAAAATCATTGAAATGATGGCTGAGACTGAAGCGACTGGCAGCAAATTCCGAACTATAAATTTTTGTGTTCGGTAACTCACTGAGTCCCGCCGCGCTTTGACAGGATATCTCTTCAGATATCTTTTTATATCAGCCATTAACTGACCAATGGAGTGATATCGTTCTTCCGGTTTTTTTCGGAGAGCTTTCAATACTATGGCGTCCAGATCACCGCGAAGCTCTTTTTTTCTTTTAGTATTTGTTTTTGCAACAAGAGGATCAGATAAATTCTCTTTTTGGCTAAGTGCGCTGCTGGGACGGTTAGGTATGGTATTGCATACTGTCTTCTCGATCTCAATTGGGGTCTTACCATCAACCCGATATGGTCTTTTACCGGTCAGAAGTTCATAAAGGATAACTCCAAGCTGGTAAATATCCGAAGCAACGGTAATGGCAATGTTGCGGATCTGCTCAGGGCTGGCATAGGATGGGGTTAATGGAACGAAACCTGTTGCTTCATCTTCCCTGATTCCATGCAGCTCGTCTGGGTTAAGTACTTTTGCGATACCAAAGTCGAGCAACTTGATACTGCCGGTTTCAGTTACCAAAATGTTTGATGGTTTAAGATCACGATGAATGATCAGTTTTTGATGTGCGTACTGAACCGCATTACAAACATCTAAAAAAAGTGAAAGTCGCTCTTTCAGTTTAAGTTGATGTTTATCACAGTAACGATCGATTGGCAGACCTTCAACATGCTCCATTGCAAACCAAGGCTGACCATCTTCAGTGACACCGCCATCGAGCAATCGGGCAATATGATCGTGATTGAGAGTTGCGAGAATCTGTCGTTCGGCTATAAATCGTTGAATCTGACGATTGGTGCTAAAACCATTTTTAAGAAGTTTAAGAGCTACTTGTTGTTCAAAATGCCCGTCGTCTCTTTCAGCCAGGTAAACTGTACCCATACCGCCATGGTTTATCTCTTTCAGTATTTTAAAAGACCCAATTTTTTTGCCACATAAATTTTTTGTTTCAAAAACTCCGGCAGTGAGAGGGGCAATGGATTGGTCGAGAGGACTGGGTTGTTTACTCGCATTAATTAAACTCCAAACTTCTTTGATCAGGTAGGGATCTCCTTTGCAACTTATTTCGATAAACTGCCTCTGGTTGGAGTCATCAAGCTCAATTGCTTCACTGAATACCTTCTTTATAATATGCCATTTTTCATTTTCTGTCATGATCTGAGTTAATTCTGGTGTTTATCATTGGATAAGGTCCAGTTCTCGATTAAGCCATGCTCTTGCCATTTCCCAATCCCGACTCACGGTAGCTGTGGATATATTGAGCGCTTTTGCTGTTTCAGCTATTGTCAGGCAACCAAAAAACCTGCACTCAACAACTTTAACTTGTCTCTCATCAACTTTTTCCAGCTTTTCCAGAAGCTGATGGATGGTCAATACATCCTCCAGATTTAGTTCTGTAACACAATCGGCCTCACCCAAAGTAACTTTTTGCTGTTTTCCGCCACGTTTTTGAGCCTGTTGTTTCACCGCATAATCAACCAAAATATTTCTCATTACCTGAGATGCGATTCCAAAAAAATGATCTCTGTTTTGCCACTCTATCCGATCAAAATCGATTAATTTTAGATATGCTTCATGTACAAGATCGGTTGTGTTGATTGTGTGATCATCCTTTTCACCTCGAAGGCGATATTTCGCCATCTGCTGCATTTTTTCGTATACGAGGGGTATAAGCTCATCCAGTGCTTCTCGATGGCCCGAGGCGTGTTTTTGCAACAACAATGTGATTTTGGAACTCTCCATCACTCTATCTCTCTGTTTAATTCAAAATAATATGACGTTCATTCCGTGCAATCACTGAATTGAGGTCAATCACAACAGAATGATAAACAATCATCAATTTTTCGGCTTCTATTGATGAGGGATTGTGTAAACGCCATAAAATGAATCCAATCAATAGCTATAATTAAATAAACAAATCAGACATTTACTATTATGATCAAGAATGGAAAAATACTTTTCTGGATAATTGGACTATTTATTTTAAATCAAACAGTACTGTTTGCCCAGCATAGCGGAGAGAATGCGGGAACAGTCCAATTTGAGGTTTCCTGTAATGAAGAAGGAAGCAGTTACTTTATAGAGGGTCTAACCATGCTGCATCATATGATGTATGAACAGGCTTACGATATTTTCAGAGAATCAGCTGAGGCCGACCCTAATTGTGCAATGGCCTATTGGGGGGTGGCTATGACTCAATTCAATCCGCTTTGGGCGCCACCTGATGATCAAATGTTCCAAAAGGGATTTGATGCCATAAAAAAGGCGGCAGATGATATAGAGGCCGTAACTCAAAAAGAAGAAAATCATATTTTAGCTCTCTACAGCTATTATGATACTGCGGCTTCGCAGGGATACAGAGAGGGAGTGAAAGCCTGGGAGCATGCTCTTGAAGAGATTTTTGATCAACATCCTGATGATGTAGAAGCAGGAGCTTTTTATGGGTTGTCCATGCTGGCAACAGCTCCGGCTGATGACGAGACTTTTAGCAAAAGAAAGAAATCAGGAGAGATGATGGAACAGCTTCTGGAAATGTCACCAAGCCATCCGGGGCTGTTTCATTACATCATACATGCATATGATAATCCGGTACTGGCTGAAAAGGGTGTTGAATTTGCCAACGGATATGAGAAGTTGGCGCCTGACGTACCGCACGCACTTCATATGCCAAGTCACATCTTTGTAAGAATAGGAAAATGGGATGAAACAATAGCGTGGAATCGAAGATCGGCGGATGCTGCACTAAGACAACCTGTTGAGGATATGACCTCTATGCACCATGCACATGCTTTGGACTATATGATGTATGGATATTTGCAAAAGGGTCAGGATGAAGCAGCATCAGAAGTTCTGGAGGAATTGATGTCGATTGACAATTATCAGCCACACTTTGGTGCTGCTTATGGAGTTGCTGCTGCCCGTGCTCGCTATGTACTTGAACAGAATGATTTTGAGAATGCAGCTAAACTAAATCCAAGACCTGAAAGTGGATTTGACTGGGATCAATTTCCTCAATACGAAGCGATAGGTTGGTGGGCGAAGGGACTTGGTTCGGTAAAAACAGGAGAATTAGATTCTGCTCGGGAGACAGTCAACGTCCTTGAGCGGCTTCATCAAGAGACATTAGATCGTGGAGAAGATTATTGGGCTCTTATGGTTGACGTACAGCGCAAAACCGTTCAGGCTTGGATTTTGAATGCAGAACAGAATGTAAATGATGCACTGACGCTGATGCGTGAAGCTGCAGACCTGGAGGATTCTGTTGATAAGCACCCGGTAACACCGAGTGAAGTTTTACCTGCGAGAGAACTGCTTGGAGACATGCTGCTTCTTCATGATAAGCCAATTGAAGCACTTTCAGCCTACGAAGCTACACTGCGTATCTCCCCAAATAGATTTAACAGCTTATTTGGAGCAGGTACGGCTGCCGAGGAAGCAGGAGATGCAGAGTTGGCTTCATCATATTTTGAAAATTTACTTCAAATCACAGAAGACGAGAGCAGTCGTCCTCAGCTTGCAAGAGTTAATCAATTTTTGGGTGAACGCTGAGTATTTGAATAAATGTCCAACTTGAGAAAACGATTCCAAATTATATGAATGATCCCCAATTTATTGCCAAACAGCTCAGAAAACCGTCCGGAGATTTTGCAATTGAAATTGCTGACAAAATGGGCAAAGGAAATAGCCCACTCTATGATCTAATGATCAATTATTTAGAGATTCAGAATCACGATTCCATCTTGGAAATTGGTTTTGGCAGTGGTGCACATTTTGCTGAGTTGTTCAAAAAAGCGAACAATCTTCAAATACATGGAATCGACTATTCACCGGAAATGACAAACCTGGCCAAATTGAATAATAGGTCTTTTGTAGAAAGTGGGAAGCTGAAACTTATGACGAGTGACAGCAAACAGACACCATTTTCTGACCACTCATTTGATATCGTTTTCTGCAACATGGTAATCTACTTCTGGGATGATCCTGCGGAATACTTAAAAGAGATTCAAAGGATTCTTAAACCGGGAGACAGATTTTATACCGGTATGAGGACCCGAAAAAGTATGCTTCGATTTCCATTTACAAAATATGGATTCAATCTATACAGTATTAGTGAGTGGAAGTCCATTCTAGAATCGAATGGACTTGAGGTTATTGGAGAAAGCCGGCAGATGGATCCCGTTTTTAAGTTTGATGACGATGGGGAAAGTGTGAAGCTGGAGTCTGTCTGCATTGCTGCAAGAACTTAGCTTGTTTTTAAATTAGGCAGGAGCGGCAGAATTATAACTTCAAATTTGAATAAAAATTAGAACTGATATGGCCGACACGGCAACAATTAAAAAAGCATTTGAACGCAATCAGAAAGCAGTAAAGTTAAAACCTAATCTTGGAAAAAGTACGGCTTCAACCAAAATTCGTTTATTTAACGGAACTACATGCGAAGTGGAGCATAAACATTGGTCATTCAGAGTAGATATCGGGAAAGCCGAAGGAGGGAATGACGCGGGTCCGGGGCCCGGTATACTTGAAAGGGGAGCCCTTGGTAGCTGTTTAGCGATTGCCTATTCACAGCAGGCAGCAGTAATGGACGTACCCATCGATCGAATTGAAATTATCGTAGAATCGGATATGGATGCCCGTGGAATGTTGGACATAGATGACCGTCCACCGGGTTTTGAAGCATTGAGGTATAAAGTATTTATCGATAGTCCTGCTGAAGAAAGTGAGATCATGAAAGTGATTCAAAAAGCTGACAGGATTAGTCCTGTGTTAGACGATTTCAAAAGAGCAATACCGGTGAGAAGGGAGGTCATTCTCACGGAAACGGAGATGCATGAATAGAGATCTGATAGTTATCTGTTTATTGAATAAACCACTGAATTATCATAACAACTGAAAAATAAATATCGTGAAAAATGGAGCCTAAATTACAACGAAGAGTACAGCGTTACGGTTGGGATAAAGCATCAGGATTTTATGAAGATTCATGGAAGGAGCAGCTTGAGCCTGCTCAGGATAAACTGTTGCAGATGATTGATCTGAGGCCGGGTGAAAAAGTTTTAGAAACGGCATGTGGTACAGGTTTGGTAACAGAAAGAATAGCGAAATACGTATCGCCGGGCGGCAGTGTAACGGCAACAGATTTATCGGATGGAATGCTTCAACTGGCTGACTCAAGGATGAATGTTAATGGGTATGGGCATGTAGAACTCAAAAGAATGGATGCCGAAAGTCTTGATATAGAAAATGAACAGTTTGATGTAGCCATCTGTGCTCTAGGACTTATGTATGTTCCCAATCCCGTTGCTTCCCTACGAGAAATGTACAGGGTACTTAAGCCGGGTGGAAGAATTGCAATTGCTGTTTGGGGTGAACGGAAAAATTGTGGCTGGGCAGAGATATTTCCAATTGTTGACAAAAGGGTTAAAACGGATGTCTGTCCAATGTTTTTTCAGCAGGGAACCGGGAACGCATTGAGTTACTCGATGAAAGAAGCGGGTTTTGAGCCAGTTTGGATTGAACGTATGGGTGTGAATCTGCACTACAAAAATGATGAACATGCTATTTTAGCAGCTTTTGCCGGTGGTCCCGTAGCTCTGGCGTATCAAAAGTTTGATGAGCAGACAAAACGTGAAGCACACAATGACTATCTGAACTCAATTTCCCAATTTAAAAATGAAAACGGATACGATATTCCGGGAGAGTTTGTCGTGGCCAAAGGGTTGAAATAGAACTAATCGTTTCTGAACAATCAAATCATTCTTTTTTCAGCCTCAGCTATGAAACGTCTGGCATCTCTGCGGGAGAAATCTTCCATTATTACAACATCTTCGACTTCAGCTCCTTCAAAAATTTCTTTGCCATCACGGTTGATAATGACTAATCGACTGTTTTCGTAGTACATCTCTTTAATTTCATCGAGCGGAACTGTGATGGCACGGTCAAGAAGTGTACGTACTCCACTGCTTAGCGCAGATCGTAAAACAGCAGCAAAGTGAGTAGACTCTTCTTCTTTATCTTTCCCTCGAATTTCTTTAGCAATTTTCTCTAAATAGTCGTCGGTAAACTGAAGATAGATGGCGCTGTTGGTAAGTAAAAGGTTAACACTGTTTTCTTGTGTGGTGATGTGATACTCTGCATCACTATTTGGGAAGCGAGGTACAATTTCAGCCTCTGTTTGATTTGATGTAATAAATGTACCGCTTTTTTGAGCTGCTGACTGGTTTGGAAAAATGATCAGGAGTAGCACAACTGAAAGTACAGTCAGTAAATATTTTTGAATCAAATGTATCATATCAGAGTGATTTAATGATCGGTTAATCATCTCTACGATGTGAATTATGAATTTGTTTCAAACACTGACTCTGCAACTGAGGCTTGATTTACAATCTGAGTCGCTCTGAAAATAGAGCAGTTTGATTAAGCCATAATATTCTCATTGCCTGAATCGGCGACAAAGACACATGCAGACTGAGTTACTTGTACATAATGGCGGAGTTTTTCTAAATCCGGATCTTCCGGCAACCCGAAGAAGTCTACATCTGCCTGAGGAGCTGTTTTCATTGCTTCTTCAAAGGAACCGATTTCAACATGTGGCAGCACATTTTTCAGTCTGGCCAAGTTGAGTAGATTTTCCAGATATTCATATGCTTTTTCCACTTCGGATTCCTCAACAACTGTAATAACACGCATTGTTGCCCCCCAATTTTGAGATAGTTTGAATGCCGAGAGCATGGAGAGGTCGATGTTCCCCATATCCATGCCCAAATCCCAGTTTGGACTCTGTTCGTGTATCCAGACATTGATAGAAGCACTTCTTCCAAGTTGGGCAACGGGATCCTCCGCATACAATTGAACCCCCATTTTGTTCATTCGCGCTTCATTAAGTATGCTGTGGATGACCTCATCGTTTTTATTTTGATGGGGTAATTTCATGAAAAGTATATTCGGAGAAAAGAAGGTTCCCTGGAGGGTTTGCAGTGAGTCCATTACTGCATCTTTAAAATTTGTGGAATCCAGCACAGACCAACGCGTATATACATTCTCTTTTCTGAATGAGTCGGCTAAGTTGGTAAGTGAATCGCGCAGCTCATCCGGCCGTTGATCTGAAGATACACCAATTAGTTTGATTGATCCTCTGGGATATACAAGGTTTCGTATTAAACTAAAACTGCCGCGCAGTTCTCTTGAGCTTCTCACCGGTACTAAAAGGTTTGCTTTCCAGGCTCTTTCGTTATTAGATGGCAGTAGTGAAACTTTTTTAGCAGCCCACTCAGCCAGAGATATAAATAATCCACTTCTCATATCTCCATAAGGAACTTTCAATTTACGATTGGTCAGATAGAGATATGTGGCAATAACAACTCCCAGTGCTACAAGTCCAAATGTTGGATTAATGATAAACATGGTAAAAAGACAGCCCAATGTTCCTACTATGGGAACGAAGCGTGGAACAGAAAAGGTGGGCCTGAAGCTGATCATATCCATTTTCTGCTCAATGAATACCACAAGGTTAATCATCATGTAGGTGATTAGAAAAAACATGGTAATCAGAGGAGCAATCGTGTTTAAATCTCTTAACATCAACGTGATAAGAACAATACCTCCGGTAAGAATTATTGCATTTCGCGGTTCACCATTTTTTGCGAGTTTGGAAAATGTTTCTCCGCCGGGAAAAATGTGGTGGTCTCCCAAAGCCTGAAGAATTCTTGGTGCTCCCACGATAGATGCCAAAGCAGAAGAGAATGTAGCTCCAAGTAATCCTCCCAGCACCGCAGGGCCCCAAAATGCTTTATCAATCATGATATTGTAGTTACTGACTAACTCTTCAGTTGTAGCCACTTTTGCCATCCAATACCCAACAACCATATAAATCACATAACTGATAATAATTGCTGAAATGGTTCCTATTGGGATACTCTTTTTGGGATCTTTTAATTCACCGGACATATTTGCACCGGCCATGATCCCTGTAGCAGCTGGAAAAAGAACAGCAAATACTACCCAAAAACTAACTCCTTCAAAATTGTTTTCCGGGGCTCCGGGAAACTCACCCCACCACTGAATGTCATGCTCTAAAGCACCTGTGAAAATGGTTGCACCAACCGAGAGAAGTGCAGCTATGATTACGGCCAGTATGATATATTGAATTCGAAAAGCCAGTTTGGCACTGATAAAGGCGATAAAAAATAGAACACCAAATACGGAGAGGTCAACCAGAAGTGCGTAATGCTCAGGGAAAATGTAGAGCCAGCCCTCTCTAAAACCAAAAATATACATTGTTATAGCGAATGACTGCGCAAGGTATAGCGGCACGCCAACACTTCCGCCAACCTCGAGCCCAAGAGATTGAGAAATAATCGAATAGGCCCCTCCGGCTTTAATACGAATATTGGTAGTGATGCAAGACATCGAGAGGGCCGTAAAAGTAACAATGATGAATGCGATTGAAATTATAAGCCATCCGCCAAGAAGTCCGGCATTACCAATTACCCATCCTTGTCTGAGAAAAAGGATTACCCCAAGTATTGTTAGCAGTGTGGGAACAAATACACCTGCAAAGGTGCCATACTTATTTCTACTATCAGACTCACGATCATCTACTTGTTTCTGCAGGGTATCATCTGTCAATTCAGTCATAACAATTTGTAAAAGTGATAGTCAGCGGTATTCAGTATTGGGCACTTCCTTAAAAAACTTTTGGGCTTAAATCGTTTCTATTTCAAATAATAACAAAAAAACCGGCATCATGATCTAAAAATTAGACACAATGCCGGTTTGATAAATGTTAAGACGTTAAAACAGCTTAAGAAGCAGAACCAAGGTCACGAATAATTCGAGCCAGTTCCATTACTTTATCACTGTTAGATGAAGAAGCAGCGCTGCTTGACAGGGAAGTTGCAACTTCATTTAGTACACGTGATTTTCCGGAACCGTTTGTCCTTTCAGCTTCATTCAGTCCGTTTCGGATCATCTGAATGGTTCGCATATTCAGCTCACGATCTCTTTCAAGCTGATCGGTATAAGCTCGCGCCAACGCAAAGGTAGTAGGCCATTCATACTTAGGCTGTCCCTGTGCATTTTTATACTCTAATACCACCGTATTGGATGCATCAATTTCATTCTGTGTGAGGAAATCGCTAGGTGCAAGCTCAAAGATATCGAGTCCGCGCGCAATTTCTGAATTCACCAGATAACCGTTATACCAATAAATGGACCAGCTTCCGCCAACTTCCATTCGCTCAGGGTTGATTGGTCCGCGATCGTGAAAGGCAATCTCAATCGGATTTTTGGGATCTGTGAAATCAAAGACATTAATTCCACCCTGGTACCAGGATTGAACCATAATATCCCTATTTGGTACAGGAATCATAGAACCGTTATGAGCCACACAGTTTTCTGCAAATGTTTGAGCTGCAGGCATTTTGAAGTAGCTCTGAAATTCCATTTTACCATCAGCTCCAATAGAGTAAATAGCGTTTGCTCCCCACTCATAAGGATCTGTTTCTCTACACTTAGGCTGTGTTCCGCCACCCCATTCATCGGTAAAGAGTACAGTAGTACCGTCATTGTTGAATGTGGCTGAATGCCAGTATGCAAAATTTGAGTCGGCTACAGCGTCAATTCGCACGGGATTGAGTGGATCGGTAATATCGAGCAGAAGCCCATATCCTTCACATGCTCCACCTGCTAATCCTACTTCAGGGTAGAGGGTAATATCGTGACACTGGTTAGGGCCAACGTCCTGTCCGCGCCCACGTGCTGCCAGTCTCTCATCCATAAACTCACCGTACATCTCATCAAGCCGGTCACGAAGTGCGCTGCTATCTGCCTGTGTTGGTTCTCCTGAACCGCCTCTTTCTTCAACAATCTGTTCCAGGAATGCAGCCACAAGTCTGTTGTTAACGATTGTCGGTGAGCCGCGATATTCCGCAACATAGCGTCCTTCATCAATTGCTTCTTGGATAATCGCCATCTCTTCCGGAGCAGGACCATGAGTTGGAGGAGCTGTCAATCCTTCGAAAATACGTGGTGAATTGGCAATATGAGCTTCTTCCGGATTTGCCAAAGGCACTTTGATTACTTCAATTCTAAACAGGGCACTTTCAGGATCTTCATCCGGGAATGCACTTGAACAGCCGGGAAGTTCTGCTTCGGGACGGACAGGAGCAGAGCCTGAAATATAAACATAGACGTTTTCATCGTCGTTAGGATCCTTAAGTACAGAGTGGGTATGCGAACCGCGGCAAGTCTGTACATTAGAGATATACTCAGGATTTTCGATATCACTGATATCGAAAATTCGGATTCCACGAAGTCTGTCGGGGCTAACGGTTTCTCTTACTCCTTCTGTACCACAATCTAAACGGCCGCCTAAACCTTCACCGGATACAAAAAGAAGGTTTTCATATACCGATACGTCACTTTGTGACGCAGGACATAAGAAATCAACCACAACTTCAGGATTTGAGGGATCTGTCATATCCCATACTACAAAGCCATTATAGTTCCCCTGAATAATGTAGTTGTCTTTAAAAGCAAGATCTGTTGCCCACGATCCCAAAAAGTCTTCCGGTGGGGGAGTTGCCGAAAGCAGATTTAAATTCCAAATGGTCTCTTCATAGTCAAAAAGGCCACCTCTTAATCCTTCACGAGGATCCGGATAAGGTTGCTCAATTTCTGTTATAGGTTGTAAAGTGGGCTGAACATTCTGTTGTTCAGGCATATCTGAGGATGCGCAACTGGAAATGACCATTAGAGAGGCCAGTGCCAGTATCATCCCGGAAAGTAATGGTTTCATCATACTACAAGGGTTGTTTGTTTGGGTTTTTAGAAAGATTGTTTGTTGAACATGAGAATTTCATATACAGAATATTGAAAACGGCGGGGAGCCAAAACATTATTCAATATTTTCCAGCATTAATTTCATCCGTTCAATTTCGGTAACTTGCTCTGCGTTGATGCCGGACGCAAGTTCAAAAGATTCTGTATCGGATGCGGCACCATCGGCAGCAAACAGCTCTTCAACCATAATCACCGCTCCCTGGTGGTGTTCAATCATAAAGGTCAAAAACAGTCGGTCAAACTCTTTGCCTCGGGCAGCCGCAAGCTCTTCAAGCTGCTCTTGTGTAAGCATTCCGGGCATATCGCTGTGATCGTGCATCATTCCCATCCCATGATCCATCTCTTCGTGGTGCATGTCTGCATGTGCATCGTGGTCGTCATGATCCATCTGCATATCATGATCACCATCCTCGGGCATTTCCATTTCAATGGTCAGAATTAATCCGTCGATGTTGACCATTGGAACAGGTTGCCCACGATCTCTCAGCCAACGCTGCATTAGATAAATTTCGTCACTTTGAGCGTTGATAATTCTGCTTGCGAGAGTTTGAATAGAAGAACCGGCACCGTTTTCGGGAGCCAGTCTCGACATGATTAAAGCCTGAGCATGATGGCCAATCATACCGGTCATAAAATCTACATCAGCCTGGGTAAAGTGCATTCTGGATTGCTCAATTCTTTCCCAGTAAACCCTCTCCATCTCAGCATGATTTTGATGTTGTCGATCAACGGATTGGGGTGATTGCTGCTGCGGTTGTTGCTCCGTGGTTTGCTCTGTTGCTGAACAGCCGCTAAACAGGAAAAAAAACGTGGCTGAAATGGTCAAAAAGGTAAGTAAAAATGGGTTTGTAATCTTCGAAAGCATGCACTCAATTCGTTTAAATTCAATGATTCCAAACGTTACATTATATTTCTAAAGAATCAAAAACGATTTGAGGTGAAAAAGTGTAAAAGTTAACCTTCATTCAAATGTTGAAAGTGATTCAAGACCGGTTAAGAAACCGATCTTGAATGAACGAAGTGTTGTCAGTAAGTCAGCTGGTACAAAAAGTTTCCAATTAACAAAAAGGTTAGTCGTCCTCGCTCTTCTCACTCTTTTTTCCCATCAGAGATAAAACTTCATCTCCGGAAACTTCTTCTTTTTCGATAAGCAGCTCAGCAAGGTTGTCAAAGGGTTCTCTGTGCTCTTTCAATATTTTAATAGCTCTGTCGTAAGCTTCACGCGAAATGGCCTGAACTTCCTGATCGATCTCCCGCGCAGTTGAATCACTGTAGCTTTTTTGCCGTGTCATATCCCGTCCGAGGAAAACATCCTCTTCGTCACTGCCAAACGCAAGGTGACCAAATTTTTCACTCATACCCCATTCAACAACCATTTTTCGGGAGAGTTTTGCCACGCGCATCAGATCGTTCTGGGCACCACTTGTAGCGGTATTAAAGATAAGCTGTTCGGCGGCTCTCCCGCCCATAATTACAGCCATTCGATCTAATAAATACTCCTTGTTATAGAGATACTTCTCTTTTTCAGGAAGCTGCATGGTGATTCCCATCGCTTTGCCCCTTGGGATTACAGATACTTTATGGAGGGGATCGCTATTGGGCAGTGCTGCAGCTACGATGGCGTGTCCGGCTTCGTGATATGCCAGAATTCTTTTCTCCTCATCGTCAATTTGCATTCCCTCTCGCTCAAGTCCCATCATGATTTTGTCCCTGGCATTTTCAATGTCTTCCATAATGATCTTTTTACGCTTCTTTCTACCGGCATAAAGTGAGGCTTCATTCAGCAGGTTTTCCAAATCTGCGCCGCTGAAACCCGGTGTGCTGCTGGCGATCTTACGGAGATCAACACTCTTGCCAAGAGATTTATTTCTGGCATGAATTTTAAGAATTTCGTACCTGGAATTTTGAGAGGGGAGATCTACACTAATCTGACGATCAAAACGACCGGGTCGTAAAAGGGCCGGATCTAAAATATCCGGTCTGTTTGTAGCTGCCATAACAATTACATTCTCACTGGGTTCAAATCCATCCAGCTCAGCTAAAAGTTGATTTAAGGTCTGTTCACGCTCATCGTGTCCGCCGCCAAGACCTGCACCTCTTTTTCGTCCAATAGAATCAATTTCATCGATAAAGATTATGGCCGGTGATTTCTCTTTTGCTTCTTTAAACATTTCGCGAACTCGCTTGGCACCCACACCCACAAACATTTCCATAAAATCGGAACCTGTAATGGTATAGAAAGGAACATTTGCCTCGCCGGCAACAGCTCTGGCCAGAAGAGTTTTACCGGTTCCGGGAGGGCCCATTAAGAGAACACCTTTCGGTAATTTAGCACCAATTTCTTCGAAACGGCTGGGATCTTTAAGGAATTCAATAATTTCCCGCAGTTCGGTTTTGGCACCGTCCATCCCTGCAATGTCATCAAATTTGGTTTTGTTTTTATCTGCTTCCTGAAGTTTTGCCTGGCTCTTGCCGATATTAAACATTCCACGTCCCTGCATCTGCATTCTGCGGTAGAACATATAACCGATAATAAGCAGGAAGAATAGTGGCATAGAGAAAATTATAAAATACCACCAAAATCCATCCGATTCAGCTTCTGCAGAGATAACAACATCATTCTCCTCCAGCAGTTCGGTTAATCGATCATCTCCGAATGAAGGGATCACCGTGATAAAATTCTTGTATGTGGTAGTGTCAGCATCGGCAATTTGCAGCTGCTGTTCTGTACGAAATGTGCCATCAATGCGATCACCCTGGATATGTACTCTTTCGATGTTATCGCTTCTGAGCTGTTGCTTAAATGTGCTATACTCAATTTCAGGCTGAGTGCCGAAAAAACCGTTGCCATCGGTAAGTATCCAGTAACCAAGTACAACAAATATGATCAGATAAAACCAATAGATAAATCCGGTTGGACGCTGAGTCTTATTTTGCCCTTTTTGGGGGCTGCCATCCGGACTTTTTTTCTTAGAACTTTTATTTGATGGAGTAGATTTATTTTTCAAACCTTTGAAATTCTTTTGAGTTTAGTGGCAAATAGGGTGAATCTTTTGAACTCTTTCAATTTAAACAAAATAGTTCTTTACAGATTCGTTCGCGAATAGAATGTTCTTAATGACTAAGTCGATGTTTTCGATGAATAGACGATTTGCTCTTAATTTTACTAAAACCGTTCAATGATATCATCTAGAATAGAGCGATTTCTAACAGCGCTGATAATTCCGGCTCCCAGTATCAAAACTTGTACAATTGGATCCAATAAGCTGATGTTCACACCAAGCATCCCCATACCGGCGCCAAAAAACGCATTAAAGAGAAACCGAACCATAAAATAGAAAACATTTAACACTGCTACCGTAACAACGAATATCACTATCCGATCGGCATATTTTCCGGTGTGGTTTTCCCTGATATTCTGTTGCCGGGCCACTTGCTCACCGGATTTAAGTTCACGTTTTAGATTTTTTAGCTCCTCCTTCTTCTTGAGCTCAAGACGGCGTTTTTTGGCTAATTTAATTCGCTCTTGTTCATCCATCCATTTAAATATTAGTGGTTGTTATCGATCAAAAAAATGCTGAAAAACAATAAAATACAAGTAGTCACTTCAATATGATGTCTGCTAAAATTTAAAATAGACAAATAGTCTGCCATGGTTTTTACTGTCTTTATCTATTCGATGATATTTTTGTTTGATATGTTTTTGATCCAGAAACTTTAGCACTCGCTTTTTTAGCTGTCCTGAGCCTTTACCGGGTATTATCTCAACTGTTTTAATTTTCTTCTCAAGAGCCTCATCAATAATATTTTCCAGTTCACGATCAATTTGATCTCCTTTGTTGTATATATCGTGCAGATCAAGTTTCAATTTTGCCATATCAGGTCTGTTTTATTTGTACTACTTTAATTAAACAATGTCTCAAGTTCTGAATTTTGGAAAAATCACGTTATTTTAAAATCAGTTCTAAGTTTAATGAGAAGATATATAACTCTCAAAAAGAAGTAATTTTATGGATCTGCACATCACAGGTAAAGTAATCAAGATTTTAGAGGAACAGTCGGGCAAAGGAAAAAACGGCCCCTGGAGAAAGCGAGATTTTATACTCGAAACGGAGGGCGAGTATCCGCGTAAAGTCTGTATTACGCAGTGGGGTGATCAGATAGATAAAAATTCGGTAAAAAAGGATGAAACCGTAACCGCGTTTATTGATATTCAAAGCAGGGAATACAAGGGGAATTGGTATACTGATGTAAAAGCGTGGAAAATTGAAACAGGGGCTCCTGCTAAAAGTGAAGGGGCTACAGATGAAGTGGTCATAGATTTCGGAACAGACAGTGATGACGAGGCCGCTCCATTTTGAAGAGTTTAGGCATTACAGTTTTTTACAGGTATAAATTGAAAGGGCTTAATAAAACCTTTTAATGTTGATCTAAAATTAGTTTATTCAACACAGGGCAATATTATCTACAAATTAGGGTGAACCATTGCATAAGATTTCTAAAAAGGGCTTGATATCGGCGCTAATCGTCACCTTTGGACTGGTCATTATTTTTTATTTTGGGTGGAAGACTGATCAAAATCAAATCAGTGAAGCAAGAACTCAAACTGTAGAATCCACAGCGAGCCTGCTCTCAGAATTGATTGAGGAAACGGTAAACGAGAATCTTCTTCTGCTGGATAATCATAAATCGAGGGTGGAATTTACACAGGGAGACTATTTCGAAAATTTCGTATTCGAAACAAATCTTCTCTTAAATGTTAAGACTGCATTCACATTTTTTGAATGGATTGATCAGGATGGAGTTATCCGAATGATTGAGCCTTACGAGGATAACCGGGAGGCAATAGGTCTCGATATTCTTGAGCTTGACTATCGCCGTGACGAATGGTTGACGATGAAAAGAGACTCCCTTATTAATATGACGCCCTGGACGGAGTTGGTTCAGGGAGGAAGTGCCTTTCTGGTTGACGCTCCTTTATATTATGACAATGAATTTCACGGCTCTTTAACTGTGGGTATGGATTTTACCGACGATTTTGATGATATCATGGCCGGCAGAGATATGTTTAGCATTGAAATTCGTGATGAAAACAACCGGATATTCTATCAATTTTCAAAAAGCGACTCTTCCGGTGATGAACAATTCATTAGCACGCAAAAACTAAACTTTGTGAGCGGTTCACCCAATGAGTGGACTTTGAGGCTGAGTTTAGACGAGGAGTACTTTTCCCAGGGAGTTCTAAGTGCAAGTCAATTGGGGCTGTTTTTCCGTATGCTCATTGCATTTCTTTTTGGGTGTGCTATATACTTTATGTTTGCGAGTTATCGGGCGAATCAGCGTAACCTGGAAGCACTAAAGGAGAAAGAAGTGTTGATCTCAGAAATTCATCATCGGGTAAAAAATAATCTGGCTGTGATTTCAAGTTTGATCGATTTACAGAGAATTGAATCTGATGATTCGAAGGTATCCGACATTTTACAGAAGACTCAAAATCGCATTCACTCCATTGCAGGCGTTCACGAATTACTCTACCATTCGGAAAGCTTGTCAAATATTCCAATCCGTGATTATCTCAATAATCTCATAAACAGACACCTTGATGTTTACGAAGAGGATGGCAAAACTGTCGAAGTTAAAGTAGACAGCACTGTTGATTATCTGAGCATAAATCAGGCACTTCCACTAGGAGTATTGATTAGTGAATTGGTTACAAACTCTTTCAAGCATGCATTTACCGATAAGAAAGAAGGAGAGATTGTTCTACAGATTACATCTGACGATAAGTTAGTACATGTTCAATATTCTGACAACGGTTCAGGTTTTGAAAGAGAAGCTTTTGAAGAAGGGAAGGGACTGGGTGTTACAATTATAAAAGCACTGCTTGGACAGTTGAATGCAGATTATCAATTGGAATCCGAAATAGGGTTTAAATTCAAATTCAGCTTTAAAAAAGATTCCGCGGTGTAATAATTACAGAGAATCCCTGGTTCGACTTCTGATCTTCTCGCGGATTTCATCAGGATCAGGTCTTTTTTCCTCTCTGTATTTCCGTTCTGCAGCCTGTACAGCATCACGCTCCATCTGGAGACGATCCTGGATGTCTCTTACTCGTTCCATCTGTGCATCTATATCGGACTGATAAATTTCATGAGATCTGCTGAAATTTTGTTCATCTACGCCGTAGCTCTCAAAAATTTCTTCCCGCAATTCCGCTTTATTCCGCTCACCCAAAAGCTCTTTGTCCATTTGATTAAGAATTGCTAGCTCTATCAAAATGGTTTTATACAACTCTTCATTAACCAATTCCGGCTCCTTTTCGCAGCTGATTACTGTGAAGAGAACTGCCGGGATAAGAATGAATTTTAAATAGCTTTTCACGATTTGCTGTCCGGGTCTTTTGGGTTTAATGGTCGCATGGTTACTTCATTAATCAACAGGTTATCTGGAGTTTCAAGTAGATGAACCAGTGTGTCTGCAACGTCGCCGGGCTGCATCATATTTGAATGTGTTTCGCTTCCCACTTTTTCAAAAAAGTCTGTGGCAATGGATCCCGGAAACATCGCTGATACTTTAATCTTGTCGTATCGTAACTCCTTAAAGAGGGCTTCACTAAAACCTCTCACGCCAAATTTTGTGGCATTATAACCTGAAATTTGAGGATTACCCAAAAGTCCTGCTACAGAAGCGATATTTATGATGTGGCAGTGGCTTTTATTCTCTTTCATAAGAGGAACGACTAGACGGGTCAGATAGAAAATGCCATTTAAATTTGTATTGACCATCGTATCCCAGTCTTCAACGGAAAGTTCATCAACGTTTCCGAACTTAGCAAGCCCGGCATTGTTGATAAGAATATCCGGCAAATGACTATCCGAAAACTGATTGGTAACCCACTGTTCAAGATTTTGATGTTTTGTCACATCCATTTGAACGGGTATGAATTTTTCTCCAAGCTTAGTCTGAATCTCTTTAAGTTTATTTAACCGACGGGCAAGTCCGTAAACAGTAGCACCTTTTTCAATGAGTTTATGGGCAAATGCGGTTCCAATTCCACTGCTGGCACCGGTAACAATGGCTACTTTATTTTTTAATTCCATTACGAAGGATCAATTTTTCGTTAAATTTGTTATCTGATAATATAAAACATGAAATGCACCAATCATTCCAAATAAAAAAGAAAGATGTCAATTTTATATCTCGATATCGGCAACTCTCACATTAAATTAGCAGAAAAAAAGGGGATAAAGTGGGAAATCGTTTATAAGGCATCAAATGGATCGGCCGAGAGCATGGCTGAGGTGATTAAACAATATCAGAGTGCAGAAAAAGTCATAATCAGTTCTGTACGCGAAGATGTTTTAACCAAAATACTGCAAGAACTACATTTTATTGATATAAAAGTTCTGACGAACTCTCTCGTTGATCGAATTAATCTGGACTACGACACACCCGAAACACTTGGAATGGATCGCTTTTTGACCTGTTACGGTGCAGTATCAGTTACTGATAACGATGTGATATGTATTGATGCGGGTACAGCCTGTACGGTTGACTGGATGACAAACGAAAGTATTTACAGGGGTGGGATTATCATGCCGGGTCTTAAACTCTTTTACAATTCGATTGATAAAGAGTTTCCGGAACTGCCTTCGGTAGATTTTAGAATTCCTGACCGTTGGCCCGGAAAATCAACAGCTGAGAGTGTTCAATGGGGGACAGGCGGATCTTTTGTTATGGCAATAGAAGGATTTATTCGAAAATACCTGGAGCATATTGATACCGAAGCGGACCTTTTTATTACCGGGGGAGATTCGCTCTACCTGGTTGAAAATTTACACTCTTCACTTAAAGCGCATCATAGACCTCATCTATTATTTGATGGAATGGAGATGTTTTCGAAAGATTTGGAGCGCAATAGCTAAGAAGAGAGTTTTCCTTCTATTAAAGCAGTAACCATCTCTAAAGCTACCAGATTTTCTCCGCCTCTGGGTATGATGATATCTGCGTATCGCTTACTGGGTTCGACGAACTCGAGGTGCATGGGGCGAACAAACTTTTCATACTGATTGAGAACTCCATTCAGATCTCGACCGCGCTCGTTTATATCCCTTTGCAATCTTCTCAAAAGACGAACATCACCATCGGTATCAACAAAAATTTTGATATCCATAAGGCTTCTGAGCTTTGGCTCACTATAAATCAGGATGCCGTCTACTAAAATAATGCGATGTGGCAGCGCAGATAGTGTTTCATCAGACCGGGTGTGATTTACAAAATCGTAAACCGGTACATCAACTTGATAGCCACTGCGCAAAGCCTCAAGGTGACGGATCATCAATTCTGTTTCGAGTGATGAGGGGTGGTCGAAATTTTGCTTGGTTCTTTCTTCGAACGGCAAATGACTTAAATCTCTGTAGTAAGAGTCGTGCTGCAACAGCAGAACCCTGTCGGTGCCAATTGAATCGATAATTTTACTTACAACTGTGGTTTTTCCAGAACCGCTGCCACCGGCTACTCCAATGATTAATGGTTTATCACTCATTGCTGGCTTGCCGTTCTCCATTTGCTCTGATGCTTCTGTCATATTCTAACTTAAAATCCCGAATTGCTCTGAAAATTGCAGAGGCCATGATAGTTTGACCATATTCACTTGTTAAAAATCTAGCTTCAGCAGGATTGGATAAAAAACCAAGTTCAATCAAAACAGCAGGAGTAGATGCATGCCAAAGAGCTTCAAGCCCTGCTTGTTTTACTCCGCGTGATCTGCGTTGTGCACGGTTTTTAAATTGATTTTCAACCATTGAGGCGATTCGTTCACTAATTGCTAAATTTCCCGTGTTGGTCAATTCGTAAACAAGAAGTTCTTCCTCACTCAGGTCCAGCGAACCCGGCCCGTTTTCAAGGTCTACCACACTATTTTCACGTTTCATTACTTCCAGAGCCGATTGGCTTCGAGCTAACCCGAGAAAAAAGGTTTCAGTACCATGAGCAGATGGAGAGTTTGGAGCCGCATTTACATGAATGGACACAAACAGATCCCCTCTGTTACGGGTGGCTGTTAAACCTCTTTCACTAAGCGGTACAAAAGTGTCGTCTGTTCGGGTGTAAACGACTTTAACATCGGGGATGTGCTCTTCAATGTACTCCCCAACTTTCAAAGTTACAGCGAGTGCAATATCCTTTTCATTGAGCCCCAATGCCTTGTTTGTAGTACCCGGGTCATGGCCTCCATGACCTGCATCGAGTATAATTACATTAAAATCCATATTGTCCCGAATCCTCAAAAAGGTATTATCCTCGTCAATATCATCCTCAGAAAATGGGCTTACATAACCATAAAGAGACATGTCAATTTCATCTGAGACAGCAGTGATTCGATCCATCTCCGATGACGAAATGCGTTCTAAAGCCAGAAGCAGATCTCTGCCGTTTTGATCCGGATAAGTTGAGGTTTTAAAGTATTGTCCCGCATTAAGGGTTATTTCAACGCCCATACCCTCAGCTGCCGGAAATAGCTCAAAATCGTTAAAAGAGTTGGTTTCAGGTGGAAATCCAAAATTGAGAGTATCGAGGTCGGGAGAAAAAAGTAGCATTTGAATACGGTCGGAAGATGGCTGTGAAACTTTAACTGAGTCAACCATTTCCGAGAGATGATACCGTACAACAAATCCTTTTCCATCGCTTCTTTCAGCAATGGAGATTCTGTTCAACTCTTTTTGAGCATGGGAAGTCTCAACAGTAAAAAACAGTCCAATTGAAAGAAGCAGTAAAAAAGGAAGAAGATTAGGCCTCTTCATGTTAGTTTTGTTGAGATTTTTAAGCAGCCGGAGTGATATTTTTAAAGGTAACGAAATTTTTGTGTTTACTATAATAAATGCAAATTTTGAATCAAGTTACATCTATTTTAGAAACAATTGTTTTGTACTATAACAGAATTGAGAACGAATTTTATTGTGAATCATTATAAATAAGGATGAATAAAAATTATCCAGCTGTTACAGATCATCTTAAGAATCACATAGGCGAAAATTTTACGGGTAAAGTAGAAGCTTTCAGAACAGAATTTAGAAGTGAACTATTATCCTGGTTTCAAACTACATATAAAGAGATCCTCAACATTAAAAAGGGAGATGAGTTTAGAAATAAACGAGTTGTTGATACTCTGAATAAAAACATTTCTGATCTGAAGCAGATCGTAGATTACTACGAGAAAAAAGAGTGGGCAGATCAATGGATAGATATGGTTGATGAGTTGACGGAAGAGCTTCCAGAAACTGTTGTTGAGTATCAGACAGAAGAACGTTTTCAGCCGGATGAGGATGATTCGGTTATATTAAAAACGTTGAAGAGCATTAAACGAGCACTCAGAACATTATCAGTTCCATTTAAGAGAGATAAAAAAGGCTGGAAACAAGTTATTCAGTTACGAAAAAGTGTTCGTCTACAACTAAATGTTCTATCTGATCTGCCGGATGAATTGCTGTCTGATGAGTATCAGATACTCACAGATGCCGTGGCAAAACTACTGGAAAAAGAGCCTGTTAAGCAGAGTGAAAAGTCAGAATCAAAGACGGAAGAGACAGTTGAGGGCGTGGAGCCCGATACTAAAAGTGAAGGAAGTACAGATCGTGTAGGTTTAAAGTTTCAGGTGATTGAACAGATTGAGGTCCACCTGCAGGATGCAATTTCATTGCTGAAGGATGTAAATGTTGATGAAGAGTTAACCAGTAGAGTAATCGATGAGACCTTTGAATTCTCGGTAAGAAGCGGCACCGTTGAGGAAAATCGTAAAAGGCTGGAGAAGGATAATTACGATACAGAATTAGTGAGAAAGAATTCTACGCTTAGTGGAAGTCAAAAAGGCTGGATTACCTATCTGAGGTCTCAGTACTCAGATTTTGCGATTCAAATTGAGATAGCCCGATTTGCATATCTGTCTGAAAACGCAAAAGAGGAAATTCTAAACTATACTCACACATTTTTTCGGGACTACTGCTACCTGCCTCTCGAAACAGGTATCTCAAAAATAAAAGAGATTGCAGCTACACTTCGAGAGCAAAAATCGGGACAACTACCTGCTAAATTGATTAAAGATTTACGGGAGAAGGTTGAGGTGGATCTGAATGAAAAATTGATGGGAGTAATGGCTCAGGAGGAGGGTCAAAAGCATCTGATTTATCAAATACAGAAGACGATAACTGATCTTCAGCTGGGTTTTTATAATTTCACGGATACCTTTGTACTTGCTGAAAGTCGTTCAGTGGTAGAGGGAAAACCTAAAGTTACTACAGATACGGTAAACTGGAAAAAACTTGCATCACGATATGTAAAAGAGAATGCCTTAAGAGAGATGGATCCCGAAAAACGGCAGTGGCAGAGCTTTTTAAAAGAGATAACTGAGGAGACAAAAGAGGCAATTCAAATCGTAGATGTAAACCTTATGACGGCCAAAGAGTCGGAAAAGGATAAGGATGAAGATCAGTCTGTACTGGAAATTGCCATCGGTGGAACAGAACGGTCTGTTAATCAATTGGAAATGATGATTAAAACCGTGAGAGAGCGGCAGAATGAATATGAAAATGTAGTAAAAGTTCTCTTTCCACAAGCCATTCAAAAACTTGCCGATACGATGCTTTCCCGATCCTACACTGAGCTGGAAATGCAGGATAAAGCCCTTCAGGTTAAGGCCAAAGCGTACAACTGGCAAGAGCGAGGCCGGCGAGTTTATTATACAGTTTTGGATAGAGCGGAAGTCTTTCGCCGGTTTATTACACTAAAATTCAAAGAAGGCAGAAAGGTGATTGCCCGTTATCTTGGCTTTGAATCAGAGGGCTCGATAAGTACCACAGAGAAGCGAAACCTTGCCGAATACCTTGCAAAAGTAGATGAACACGTTAACTTTCCTTTTGTCTATAAAAGGCTCTTTAATTTCGAATTCGACATTGATGAAAGGTTTTATATTGCCCCAAAAGGCCTTTATTTACATTTTAAACAGTCATTTGAAGACTGGAATTTTAATATTGATACTAATCTTTTAATTACCGGAGAGAGAGGAAGCGGTAAGTCACTTGCTTTAAAATTTATTAAAGATAAATTTTTGAAGGATCAGAAAATTACCACTGTTCATTTCGATAAAACCATCCGTACTGAGAAGGAACTTATCAAAATATTGTGTGATGCATTCGGATTTGAGGAGATAGATGACAGGGATGAATTCATTAAAAAAATTCAGTCTAAAAGGAGTCGTTCTATATTAGTTGTAGAGAATATTCAGAATACATTTGTGAGGAACATACACGGCTTTGGAGCAATTGAGAGCTTATGGGTAATTATGACCTCTACAAGGAATAAACTATACTGGATGGTGACATGCTCAGCTTTTGCGTGGAGTTATTTCGAAAAAGTTTACGGTTCTAATCAATATTTTTCTCACATTAGCAGATCAGATAGACTGGATCGCGAGGCCATTGAAAATGCGATTTTAGCCCGTCATAAAGCTACC
This sequence comes from uncultured Rhodohalobacter sp., assembly GCA_964535495.1. Lineage (GTDB taxonomy): Bacteria > Bacteroidota > Rhodothermia > Balneolales > Balneolaceae > Rhodohalobacter. The sequence continues at coordinate 20,231 of CAZHUP010000001.1, read as the reverse complement.
GGTTACGAGTTGAAATTTGAGCCCGGACCTGCAACTCAGAAGAGCAGAGCTTTCAAAAAAATCATATCGAGCGATACAGATGCACAGGAGTTTCTAAAAAAACAGTACTTCGACAGATTGGATAAAATTGCTGAAGGTAATTTATCAATTGCCATGATTTTCTGGATGCAGTCTATCAAAGAGTTCGACGACAAATATGTAACTCAACTCCCGACAGAAGTGGCAGATTTAGATAAATTGGAAGTGCCATCCCGGGATGTGCTGTTTACGCTATCGGCACTGGTTCTCCATCAAAATTTAAATGTAGAAGAGCTGTCCATTGCTCTGCATCAGGATATATCAGTCAGCCGGCTAATGCTTTCCCGTTTGAAGAGTAAAGGTATTGTACAGGAAACTGATAACGGTTTTATTCTTAACCAATTGGTATACAGGCAGGTAGTGCGTCTGTTAAGAAGAAGAAATATAATCCACTAGGGTGAGGACTATGAAATTGAATTGTATAAAATTATTGACATGCTCACTGACGGTTGCAGTTATTTTTCTACTGCTAACACCTGTTCATTCTATCAGTTTAAATTCGGCAGATATTGAGATATATCTACAACAGGGCGAGCAGCTGACTCAAGAGGGTGGGGGAGTAATAAATGAGACACCGGCCGAAGTGGCTACTGCTCAGGCAGAAGAATCTGAGAATGACGAGGTATTGGGAGAACAGAGCGAGATTGCTCAGATTCGCGAGCTGATCTCTTTCGGAAAGGTGATTAACGCATTATTGATCTTAATAATCACATACTTTATCAATAAGTACCTGACGCTGATTCTGGATAGTTTCTCTGAGAAAGCTACAAACTACCGACTATTTATAAAGCGACTTGCTCCAATCAGTCGAATTGTAATCTGGACTTTTGCCATTTACATTGTGATAGCCGGCATTATTGCACCTCCATTTGAAACAATCATCACAATAGGTGCTACCGTTGGTATTGCCGTGGGTTTTGCTTCTCAGGATATTTTAAAGAACATATTCGGAGGCATTATCATTATTCTGGACAGGCCTTTCCAGGTTGGAGATAAAATTCAGGTAAGCGATCACTACGGAGAAGTTATCAATATTGGTTTAAGGTCGTGCAGGGTGGTTACTCCAGACGATTCAGTAGTATCTATTCCAAATGCGGAGCTGATGAACCATGCTGTGTCTAATGCAAATTCCAGCGCACTCGATTGTCAGGTTGTGGCGGAGATTTTCCTGCCTGCAACGGTAGATATTCAGCAGGTGAAAAAGATAGCTTATAAAGCCGTTTATGCCTCATCTTATACATATTTGAACAAACCGGTTGATATCATCGTACTGAATGAAGTGCACAACAGATTTTTTGCATACAAGCTGCGGGTTAAGGCGTATGTTGTGGATATTCGATATGAATTCCTGTTCAAAAGTGACCTGACAGAGATGATTGTTGAGGAGTGCAATCGATTGGGAATGGTGCCAGTAGTTGCACCTTCAGAGGCAGATAGTTGACCTCAAAGGAAGAATTAAACTTTCTCTTTTACCTCTCCCGGATTCCAGGCGTAGATACCTTGACCGTGACAGCGGCCATTTTTAATGGTAAGTTCGGGCTCGGTTGCAAAATCAGCTGTTGAGAAAGCATCTTGTTCAATATTCCTTTTCTCGTCGAGTTTGTTGTACCTATCTACGAGCTTTTTCAGCTTTTCTTCATCAGTAGATTTGTTTGAATAAACAAGATAACCCCATGGGCCACCGGCGGGTTTTACACCGATTGGAATGATATTACACTGATCTGCAGAATCAGCATCAGCACTGCCTACTTCTTCATCGATCAGCTGTGCGATTTCTTCAATCGTTTGATTTTCTAAGTCCATTTCATTTTGATTTGAAGCACAGGAAAACATCAAAAAAGATGTGGAAAGTAATATGATAAAAAAAGTAGCAACAGTGCTGGCAGAAAAATAAGTCATATCAGTTCATTGGAAATCTATCGGGGTTCCAAGCATAACGGCCCTCGCCATAACAACTCCCATCTTTAATAGTTAAATTTGGTGCAGTAGCAAAATCACAGGTAGAGCCTCTGTTTGATTCTTCATTTCGAATTTGATCTAATTCATTATAGCGTTCAACTAATTTTATCAGGGTATCACGATTGCTCTCTTCATCTGAGAAAACTATGTGGCCCCACGGCCCGCCACAAGGTTTAACACCTATTGGAATGGTACTGCAGCTGCTAATATTCTGTGCTTTGGCCTCTCCAACCTCTTTATCGATTAACTGCGCAACTTCTTTAAGATCCAATTCACTCAAGTCATAATTACTCAAGTCTGTGGTGATTTCTTCACAAGAAATTGCGAAAGTTGTGATAAATGCGAAAAGTAAGAATGAGTATGTCAGTTTCTTCATCTTATCCCGTAATTTATTACCTGGCTTTATGTTAACTACGATATAGAATAAATATTAGTATTTAACACTGCAAGTCAGCGGTAAATAGAAAAGCAGATCTTTAATTTCTTTCCTGAACTTTTCTGACTATAGCAGTTACCCATTTACGGGGAAACAGAACCACCAATTTAGACATTATTTTATTTGTAACACCATGAACAGCTACTCTCTTTCCGTTCATCATTGATTTATACCCGTACTCAGCAACCTCTCTTGAATCAGGCATGGGCAATCGATCCATCAATTTAGACTTCAACATATTTGCGTTCTCCTGAAACTCTGATTTTGTTGGCCCGGGACATAAAACTGTGACTGTAATACCGTGATCAGAGAGCTCATTGGCGAGTGCTTCACTAAAAGCCAGAACATAGTGTTTGGATGCATAATAGACACTCATTAGAGGCCCGGGTTGAAAGGAGGCTGTAGATGCAACGTTCATGACTCTTCCGCTATTACGTTCGATCATATCCGGTAAGAACAGGCGGGTTAAGTGTGTGAGCGATTTTATGTTTAGGTCAAGCATCGTTTCCGTTTTGTCCCAATTACTTTCCCAAAAAAATCCATAGTCACCAATTCCTGCATTGTTAATCAGATAGTCAATCTGAAGGTTATTTTCTTTGCAAAAATTGTATAGTTGAGAGGGAGCATCCCGGTCAGAGAGATCTGAAACAAAAATATAAACCTGAATTGATTGGGTTTCTTCAAGTTCACTTTTTAAATCCTGCAGTCTCTCTTCGCGGCGGGCAGTAATTACCAAATCAATATTCTCATTGGCAAAAATTTTGGCCATCTCCAACCCGATTCCACTGGATGCCCCGGTGATTAAAGCAGTTTTACTCATCTGCTATTATTCACCTTTAAATTTATAGATAGTATAGGCTGTAAGTCCCAGCAAAACAGTTGCCGAACCCAACAGTAGTGCCAAATTCACGTCTCTTTGTATACGCTCGGCGCGGTCCAGATATTCTGAACCAATTCCTTTTTCAGCAATTAGGTTTTCCAGTTCTTCCCGAGACAAATCTTTAAGCTTCATAGTACTACTCCGTTAAATTTGTAGGATTGTAATTTAAACTATCTATTTATCCATTCATTCACATAACATTCTGTAATTTGTAAGAGTTCAACTCTTTTTTTGCAGTCCTGAAAAATATTGATTCATATAACTAAGGGGTTTGAGTACAGTTCACTATTCAATATTCAATCAATGAAAAACTATGCCTAACTATAGAGCGACTATTACATGGAAACGAAATAGTGAGAATTTTTTAGATCATAAATATCAAAGATTACACACATGGACATTTGAAAATGGCTTGACAATAGATGCAGCAGCTTCACCTCACATTGTTCCGGAAATTTATACAGATCGTTCACTTATCGATCCTGAAGAGGCCTTTACAGCTTCTGTAGCAAGTTGTCATATGCTGTGGTTATTATCGCTAGCAGCTACGAAAAAGTTTAAAGTGAATAGATATTTGGATCAATCGGAAGGAGTATTGGAGAAGAATAGTGAGGGTAAATTGGCGATGACAAGAGTGATCTTAAGCCCGATCGTTTTATTTGATGCGGAATATGCCCCCTCCGAATATGAATTTATCAATCTGCACCGTGAAGCACACGGGAAATGTTTTATTGCAAACTCGATAAAATCTGAAATAGAAATTAAGCCTGAGATGGAGATAGAAAAGGGTGTTTGAGTTTTAATCCAAACCTTTAACACCTGAAATTTTTAAACATAATGTGAGAGACAATCCGTAACTAATATGCATGATTACACCGGCGAGAAGAATTTTTCCGGGAATCCAGGTGTCTATATAAAACAAACCAAATGAATCTCCTGCAGCTGATGACACGAGGGGACCAAGTATCAAACCGGAAAAGAGTGAAAGCAAAACTCCGAACAGGATTCCCTGGACAAGCCAGTTTCCGGGAACTCTGTTTTGAAGAAAAACAACCCAGAAAAGAGCCAACAGTATACCACCTATGATGTAGGCAGCATTTGCCCATGAGATAGAATAGACTTCATATCCATGAACGTGATTGAGACTTTGCTCTATCAGATAGGCGATATCGATTGTGGGTAATCCAACTCCGCCCTGCAGAAAAGAGACCATTGCCATTATAAAAGTTGCAATAAAGCCGGAAATGGCGGTACGCCAAAATGTGCTAGAGCTAATCATAAAGTCCTCTGTAAGTATATGTGCAGATTATCTTTGTCCATTTTAAGAACGAAACTTAAAATGTAGAAAATTTTAGAATTCGAAAAATCCTTCTATGAAAATTTTAAAACTGTTCGAATTACTATTCCTGAAATTCTTTCAGCTGCTTTTGCAACTTTTCAAGATTGATTTCGGCGTCAGCTTTTTTCTGTTTCTCTTTTTCAACAACGGCATCCGGCGCATTGTTGACAAACCCTTTATTTGATAGCTTTTTTTCAACACCTTTCAGAAAGCCTTCGAGCCGATCAATCTCTTTCTGGATTCGATCGCGTTCCTTTTCAAGATCGATCAAGCCTTCCAGCGGCACATAGAGTTCAGACCCTTCAACTACAGCAGCAGCTGATGCTTTTGGTTTATCTGCTTCCACATCAAATGTAATTGATTCAATAGGCAGCATTTTTCTGTAAACCCACTCTGCTGAACGGAGTTGTGTAGTCAGATCATCATTTTTTGGCTTGATGATGATCTTTAAATCAGCTTTTGGCGAAAGGTTCATTTCAGCCTGAATATTCCGGATAGATGAAATCTGAGTCTGAACGGTTTTGAATAGAGAAACCGATTTTTCAAATCTTTCTTCTTGTCCATCAGGCCACGAACTGATAGTCAGCGCATCATCTGAAGATCGCTGTTGAATTCTCTGCCAGATCTCTTCAGTGATGAACGGCATAAAAGGATGGAGCATTTTCATCAGTATCTCAAAAAACCCAAGTGCTCTTTCCAGCTTCTCTTTCGGCATGTTTTCGCCATACTGATCCGCTTTACAAACTTCGATGTACCAGTCGCAGAAATCGTCCCAAATAAGCGAGTAGATTTTCTTCAGAGCTTCATTCAACCGATACTTCGAGAAGTCTTCTTCCATCTCGCTCAACGTAGATTGGATGCGACCCATTATCCATTTGTCTGCTATACTATTCGGGTCAATCTCGGTTGTTGGTATATACTCAACTCCATTTTCCATATTCATGGTCAGGAACCGATAAGCATTCCAGATTTTATTGGAGAAATTTCTTCCCTGTTCACAAAGTGCTTCATCAAAAAGCAGATCGTTTCCGGCAGGTGATGCGAAGAGCATTCCAACGCGGGTTCCATCAGCGCCATACTTCTCAATCAGCTTCAGCGGATCGGGAGAATTACCGAGAGATTTAGACATCTTCCGGCGTTTTTCATCCCGTACAATTCCATGGTAATAGACATTGCTGAACGGTTTTTCATCGGTAAAGGCGTAGCCGGCCATGATCATCCGGGCTACCCAGAAAAACATGATTTCGGGTGCGGTTACCAGATCCTGAGTTGGGTAGTAGTAATCGAGTTCACTATTTCCTTTCTTGTTTTTGATGAACTCCGGATCAAAAACGGACATTGGCCAGAGCCACGAGCTGAACCAGGTGTCGAGTACATCTTCATCCTGTCGAACATCGGAATCCGTTAACCCGGAATTCCCGGATTTCTCTCTGGCTTTCTCTAGAGCTTCCTCAGCTGTTCGCGCAATTACATAGTCCTCATCTCCGTCACCGAAGTACCAGGCCGGAATTCGATGCCCCCACCAGAGCTGACGGGAGATACACCAGTCACGGATGTTCTCCATCCAGTGCTTGTAGCTGTTTTTAAACTTGGCGGGATGAAACTGAATTTCATCGTTCATCACATTGTCGAGAGCGGGCTTGCTCAACTCATCCATTTTACAGAACCACTGAAGGGAGAGGCGCGGCTCGATCACTGCATCCGTTCGTTCGGAGTACCCGACTTTATTGGCTATCTCCTCAACTTTTACCAGTAAACCTTGATCTTCAAGATCTTTAATAATCAATTTTCGGGCTTCGAAACGATCCTTGCCCACATAGTGACCGGCAACTTCAGCTACGGTTCCGTCGGCATTCAGCATGTCTATAATCTCAAGGCCATGTTTTACACCAATCTCATAATCATTCTGATCGTGAGCGGGTGTAACTTTCAAACAACCTGAACCATACTCCTTATCAACGTATTCGTCTGTAATAATTTTAACTTCACGGTTCACCATCGGGATGATTGCCGACTTGCCAATCAGGTGAGTGTAACGCTCATCGTCCGGATTAACACAGACAGCCGTATCCGCCAGAATGGTTTCGGGCCGGGTTGTTGCAATCGTCACAAATTCATCAGAGTCCTTAATCGGATATTTAACATGATACAGTTTGGATTGCACTTCTTTATGAATGACCTCTTCATCACTCAAGGCGGTTTGAGCAGCCGGATCCCAGTTCACCATTCGCTGTCCGCGATAGATCAACCCGCGGTCGTACAATTCAATAAAGCAATCGATCACAGATTCGTAGAGTTCATCTTCAAGTGTAAACCGTGTACGCTGCCAGTCGCAGGAGGCACCAAGTTTACGGAGCTGCTGCAGAATGATTCCGCCGTGCTCATCGGTCCAGTCCCAGGCGTGTTTTAAAAATTCATCACGCGACAAATCACTCTTTTTGATCCCTTTTTTGCGAAGCTTTTGTACCACTTTTGCCTCGGTGGCAATAGAAGCGTGATCCGTTCCCGGTACCCAACAGGTGTTATATCCCTTCATCCGGGCACGTCGCACCAACACATCCTGAATGGTATTGTTGAGCATGTGCCCCATATGCAACACTCCGGTCACATTCGGTGGAGGGATAACCACGGTGAACGATTCACGCTCGTCGGGTTCGGAGTGAAAGAAGTTATTCTCTTCCCAGTAAGAGTACCATTTATCTTCAGTTTCGGATGGATCGTAATGTTTTGGAAGGTCTTGTAACTTGTCAGATGAACTCATAAAAAATTTTCAATCAGGTAAACGTAGTTGCTTAAAAAAAGAAGAATACAGAACTACGCATTCTGTATTCCAATTTCTGTTCTCAGTATTTTTAAAAACTATTTTACTCGTTTCATTCTTACGCCGAAATGTCCATCACAACCGTGTTTGTGAGGGAGTGTCTGATAAGCGTAGCCATCTTCAACCAGTACCTCCTCCGGCAGGAACTCGTCCAGCTTTTCGAGCTCATAGTTGTCATACTTATCAAGGAATTTCTGAATCTGCTCCCAGTTCTCTTCCGGTTCTAGAGAGCAGGTGCTATAGACAAGTCGTCCACCGCGTTTCACATGGTTGGCTGCTTCATCCAGCAACTCTTCCTGAAGTATCACAGAGTTTTCAAGTTCTTCTTTTGTGCGCTTCCACCTCAAGTCGGCGCGTTTGCTTAAAACACCGGTCCCTGTACACGGCGCGTCGAGAAGTACGCCGTCAGCTAGTTTAAGATTTAACTCACGCACATCATCCTGACGGATTTTGATATTTTCTGCCCGGTAGTTGAGAGCACTCTCAGCAAGAAGTTCGAGTCTGCCGGGGTTGATGTCTACAGCTATTATACTTCCTTCACTGTTCATCATATCCGACATCACGATGCTCTTGGTTCCCGGCGCAGCACATAGGTCATAAATTGTTTCACCCGGCTCAGGCTCTACTATTGTTGGCGCAAACCCTGCTGCTATATCCTGCACGAGGCAGATTCCTTTTTTCAGCAGATCTTTTGCTATGAAAGGGGCTACGCTATCAACTTTAAAATATCCCGGCAGCCAATCGCTCTCCTCAAATTGGATGTCAAGTTTCTCCATACGGAGTTTTAAATTCTCAGTTTTGGTGCGAAGGTTATTTGCTCGAACGTAGTAGTTTGGTCGCTGGTTGTTTGCCTGCATCAATTGGAAAGCCTCACGCTCACCAAATCGCTTAACCCATCGCTCTACCATCCATTCGGGGTGAGAAAAAGTAGTTGCAATTAGCTTGGTTCTATCTTCAAAAGCTGGTTTAGGAAGATTCTCAATATCTCGCTGAATATTTCGCAAAATGGCATTGACTAAGTCACCGGCCTTTGAGCCTAACCGAAGCTTAGCTAATTCTACAGCTTCGTTGATGGCGGCGTAGTCGGGTGTGCCATCCATAAAGAGCATCTCGTATAGTCCGAGACGTAAAATGTTCTTCAGAGAATACTTCATTTCATCTAATGAAATACTGGAGTATTCACCGATTATAAAGTCGAGATAACTTCGCTTGCGCAGAATGTTTTGAACGTACTCCCGAACCTGTGCCCGCTCCCTCGGTTCCAGATCGTTAGCCACTGAATAGTCGAGGTTCTTTGTTTCGTCAAATTTTTCAAGAAGTTCAATACTGACTGATCGCGCTGTAAGTTCCGTATCCAATGGTTTTTCCCGGTTTTATAAATTCATATTTCTACAATTCGAAGCCGAATTGGGTCGGCATGGAGTCGAATTTTAAAGAGTATTAAAGATAGTAGATTGTGATACTTTTTGCTAATGGTTGATTCTGATAATATTGAACTCACCCTGCTCTTTAATATCCAAAGTTTCTTCTTACTTTCAGATATAGAAAATAAACTGCCGTTACTTCATGAGCTTTTTATCACAGTTTGAAATTTGGACATTTTTTGCCGGACTGGGAATATTCCTTTTCGGCATGCATATGATGGAAGAGTCGATTCGGATTCTGAGTGGAGCTGCTTTTAAATCGATCATTCGAAAATCTACAGGAACACGGCTCAAGGCGATTTTCAGCGGAATGTTTAGCACAGCAATTCTACAGAGCAGTTCAGCTGTTTCGCTTATGGTTTTAGCTTTTGTGGGGGCCGGAATCATGAATCTGGTTCAGGCTATTTCGGTGATGATGGGCGCAAAAATCGGGACTACCGCTACAGCATGGATTGTTGCTGTGTTCGGCTTCAAATTTAATATTGAAGCTTTTTCTCTGCCAATGATCGGTATTGGCGGACTGGGGATGATCGCACTGGCTAAATCTCCCAAGTATGTGAACATCAGTAAATTCCTTGTCGCCTTCGGTTTTCTTTTCATGGGACTCGATTATATGAAAGCAAGTGTTGATGAGATTTCGAATGTAATCGATCCCGCTATGTTTGCCGGTTACGGCGTGCTTGTTTACGCGTTAGCCGGGTTGGTATTAACTGCAATCATGCAGAGCAGTTCAGCCACTATAGCAATTGTGTTAACGATGCTTTTCAGCGGTGTTATTAGTTTCTCTGCCGGGGCGGCGATGGTGATTGGGGCAAATGTGGGCACAACGGTTACTGTAATGCTTGGAGCAATAGGTGGTATTCATACCAAAAAGCAAGCTGCAGTCAGTCAGTTGTTATTCACTTCAGGTACTGCTGTCGCAGCTCTTTTATTATTACCGGTTCTCACCTGGGTTGTGTTGGATTTATTCTCGTTTGATGAAAACCTTGTTCTGGGACTGGCGCTGTTTCACTCAATCTTTAATATTGGAGGTGTAATGCTTTACTATCCGATTATACCTCAACTTGCAAAAAGAGTAGAGAAGTGGATTCCGGAAAAAACAGTGTCCTTAAGCAGTTATATACATAAAACAGATCCCGAAATTGCTGAGGCCGGTATAGTTGCCTTTAAAAAGGAGATTGTTTGTCAGTTACAATATACACTCGACTTTTTACAGCCGATATTCAAACTGGGGGCACCATCAAAAAAATTGGGTTATTCAGACCTGGAGAGATACCATGCCGAAATTTTTGAATATTACACGGAGTTGCATTTAGATGATCTGGATCAGTCGACATCAGAAAAAATAAATAAATTATTACGAGTGAGTCGCAATTTGATGAATAGCGCTAAATATCTGTTTGATGCAAAAGATGAGCTTGCAGCATTAGAGAGTGAAACGGATGAAATACATCAAAAAGCTTATCATAAAATTAAAGCCAGAATCGAGGCTCTGATCTCAACAGGGCGGAAAATTGAAGTAGAAATACTCAATGACAGTGAGATTGAGGTCAAATCAGCAATTGATGAACTTCACGAAATGATAGAGGCTGAGGATAAAGTGTTTATACGGATGTGCTCAGCAGCTGTGAGCAGGCCCGGCTTTAAAAAAGCTGAAGTTACATTTTTACTCATGCTCAACCGCGTAATAACACAATCCTGCCGTATGATGGTGTTTGGGATGAGAACATTGTCGGAGTCTGAAGAGGAGTTGCTTCCCGGGTGAACATGGTATTCACCTATTGATGGGGAAAAATATTAATAGATGCGATTGTACTTTGATTTTTGAGTAAGAAGTGGGTAACTTTTTCAGCTTTCAAGGGGTAGGTGAAAACTAATCAGAATTCGTCTCGCCTGCACCGCTCGAAAGAAGAAGTAAAACAGTTTACAATACGCGTAAAGACATAAAAAACGATTATAATCGAATGAATAAAGGAACTGTAGCACAAGTTATTGGCCCCGTAGTAGACGTTGACTTTGGTAGGGGAGATCTTCCCAAAGTTTTGAGCGCACTCTATATTGAACGCGAAGACAAAACAAGATTGTATTTGGAGGTTGCTCAGCATCTTGGAGAAAGCAGAGTGAGAACCATTGCGATGGACTCTACTGATGGTCTTGTTCGGAATACTGATGTAATTGATACCGAAGGCCCTCTCTCTATGCCAATTGGTGAAGATATTCGTGGCCGCCTGTTTAATGTTGTTGGTGAGGCGATTGATGGTATTGATCAGCCTGAAGGCAAAAGACGCTATCCCATTCACCGTGAAGCTCCTAAGTTTGAAGATCTTGCTACCAGCACTGAGATGCTCGAAACCGGTATCAAGGTAATCGATCTTCTCTGTCCTTATGCGAAAGGTGGTAAAATTGGTCTTTTTGGTGGTGCCGGTGTAGGTAAAACAGTATTGATCCAGGAGCTGATTAATAACATTGCGAAGCAGCACGGTGGTCTTTCCGTTTTTGCCGGTGTAGGTGAGCGTACTCGAGAGGGTAATGATCTTCTTCGTGAGTTTCTCGAATCGGGTGTAATTAAGTACGGTGACGAATTTATTGAATCTATGGAGAAAGGTGAGTGGGATCTTTCCAAAGTAGATAAGGAGAAACTTAAAGAGTCTCAGGCTACTCTGGTATTTGGTCAGATGAACGAACCACCGGGAGCCCGTGCACGAGTTGCACTCTCAGGATTGACTGTTGCGGAGTATTTCCGGGATGAGGTTTCAAAAGATATTCTCCTTTTTATTGATAATATTTTCCGCTTTACACAAGCCGGTTCTGAAGTATCTGCGCTGTTGGGACGTATGCCGTCAGCTGTAGGTTATCAGCCAACATTGGCCAGTGAGATGGGCGACCTTCAGGAGCGTATTACTTCAACCAAAGACGGTTCTATTACTTCGGTTCAGGCGATTTATGTACCTGCCGATGACTTGACAGATCCCGCTCCAGCAACGACGTTCTCTCACTTGGATGCTACAACTGTATTGAGCCGTGCGTTAACACAGATCGGTATCTATCCTGCTGTGGATCCGCTAGATTCTACATCTCGTATCCTGGATCCAAAAGTAGTTGGTGATGAGCACTACGATACTGCTCAGGACGTGAAAGAGATTCTGCAGAAGTATAAAGATCTTCAGGATATCATTGCTATTCTGGGTATGGACGAACTTTCTGATGAGGACAAAACAGTTGTTAGCCGTGCTCGTCGGGTACAGCGTTTCCTCAGTCAGCCATTCTTTGTAGCTGAACAGTTTACCGGTCAAGTAGGTGAGTATGTGAAGATCGATGACACAATTAAAGGATTTAAAATGATTCTGAATGGTGAACTCGATCACCTCCCTGAGAACTCATTCCACTTAGTTGGTACGATCGAACAGGCTCAGGAAAAAGGTGAAAAACTTCTTGCTGAAACGGAAGAATAATCAAACCGGAGAAAACAGTGTCTAAAACTTTTCATGCGCAGATACTTACGCCCGAAGGATCACTTTACGAAGGTGAAGTGGAGGGAGTACAGGTTCCCGGAAAAAGCGGTAACTTTTTAATTCTTTTCAATCACGCTCCTATCGTTTCAACACTGGGTGTAGGACCGGTTATTATTAAAAAACCGGACAACAGTGAAATTACTTATGCTGTTAGCGGTGGGTTCGTGGAAATGAACGACAATCATATGACTCTCTTGGCAGAGAAAGCTGAAATGTCGTCAGAGATTGATGTTGAAGAGGCAAAGAAGTTACGTGCAGATGCTAAAGAGCGATTGAAAGATATGAAGAACGATCTCGAGAAAGCGGAGAAAGATTTGGCAATTGCAGAAAACAAGCTGAAGATCGCAGAATAGCCAATCAATTTTTTTAAAGATTGAACCCCGATTTGTGAAAGCAGATCGGGGTTTTTTGTTTAAAATTTAACCGGCAGTCCAAAAACTACTCGAACAGGTTCACCATTAACTTTACCCGATGTATATTGTGTTGAACGGATCGTGATCTCCATCAAGTCTGAACACGAATTGGGCTCGTCAAGATTTGATTTCAAATTTGAAATTAGTCCCTGTTCATTTACCACATATCGGTATAAAACCCGCTCGCCTTTTAATCGATCGCAATCTTCAGACGGGTTGTTTCTTACCGTTCTTGTAATTCGATCTTGCAAATCTTTCATCCCGTTTATAATACGTGGAAACTCATCAACCATTACCCAAGTGTTTCTGTATTCATCTTCACCGATCCAGGTGAAATTCTCAGCACTTTCAGGATTATTTTCAATAAATTGCGCCACTGTTGTAGGACCGGACGGCATATTAGAGCTGGTTTCAGTCGTTTTGCAAGCTGTACCAATAAGTAAAAGTGAGAAAACGAGAAGTGTAAATAATTTCATAGAGGTAACCTTTTTTAATAAAAATGAGATCCAGCTGGATTTCCCGGAATTATTTGAAACCGGAATATTTTAATTCCGTCAAATGTATCAAATTTCAATATGGTCTGAAATTTATAATCATCATAGTATTGATTTACACAACTTTGAATATATTGTCTCACTATAATCGCTAACAGAGATCCATTTTAATTATGAGCCAAACTATACTGACAAAAATTGTACTAACCCCTCTTCTTATTTTTGTGTTGATGGGTTGTGCTGCAACGCAGCAATCTACGGCACCGGAAACCCCGCAGACTGAGCAGGAAACAAAGTCTGATCTTGAAAAAGCTGTTGAAAAAAGCATAGCCTACGAAGGTCTTTTCACGATCTATCAGGATACTACAGATGGGTCAACAAAAATGGCCATTCAGAAAGATCAGCTCGACAGAGAGTTTATCTATTTTGGGCTTTCGCAGGATGGCGTGCTTGAAGCCGGACACTTTCGCGGAAGTTTCCGTGACAATAAAATCGTGAAGGTAAGACGCTATTTTGATAAGGTAGAATTTGTACACGTTAATAATCGATACTATTTCGATGAGGAGAGCCCGCTAAGCCGTGCATCTGATGCAAATATTTCAGATGCCGTACTCTTTAGCGGAAAAATTGAAGTTGAAGATGAAGATAGTGGTATTATTTTGATCAATTCTGATCCTCTGTTTTTAACAGAGAGTCTTCACCAGATCAAACCAAGCCCAAGTCCTTTTAGCCGGCCCGGGCAGTACTCCATCGGTAACTTAAGCAGGGAAAAGAGCAAATACACTGCTATCAATAACTTTCCCCAAAATATGGATGTCATTGTAGAATACATCTATGAAACACCATATCCATCCGGCTCTACAAGCGGTGCGGTAACCGACGGACGATCTGTAAAAATTTCGTACCAGCACACTTTCATTGAGATGCCGGATAATGATTACGAGCCTCGCTTTGCTGATCCTCGTGTTGGATATTTCACAACAGAGATGGATGATCAGATCAGCACAAGTGCAACTCCATACAGGGATTTGATTCACCGGTGGAACCTGGTAAAAAAAGATCCTGATGCAGCGCTCTCCGAGCCGGTAGAACCAATTGTTTGGTGGATTGAAAATACCACACCGTACGAGTTCAGAGAAACTATCAAAGAGGCAACTCTTGCTTGGAATGAGGCATTTGAAGCCGCCGGTTTTAGAAATGCAATTGAAGTTAAAATTCAGCCGGATGACGCTGACTGGAAAGCCGGAGATATTCGCTACAATGTTCTTCGCTGGACTTCTTCACCAATTCCGCCATTTGGTGGTTATGGGCCAAGTTTTGTAAATCCACGAACCGGACAGATTCTCGGTGCAGATGTCATGTTGGAGTGGGGCTTCTTTAGAAACCGTTCATTCGAAGAAGATGTATTGGCTGAAGGATTGTCGGCTGTATCAAATATTTACGAAGCTATGGATGAAAAGTTCTGTTCTTACGGCCAACACATGCAGCAAAACAACCAGTTTGGCATGAGTGCGTTGAGTCTGTTTGATGCACCTGATGAAGAGCTTGAAGGATTTCAAAAAGAGGCGATGACGATGCTTACCCTTCATGAGATTGGGCATACTTTAGGATTAAATCACAACATGCAGGCCAGCACGCTGCACTCTCCCGAAGATATTCACGACTTGGAATTGGCCAATACGGTTGGATTGACCGGATCTGTGATGGATTATTCTTCAGTAAACGTGAATAGTGACCGCGAGAATCAAGGAAGATATTACGATATCAAACCGGGTCCTTATGATATTTGGGCAATTGAGTTTGGATACAAACCTGAACTGAAGGATGAAAATCTCAGAAATGAGGTGCTTTCACGATCTACTGATACGGAACTTGCATTTGGTAATGATGCCGACGACATGCGAAGCCCCGGTAAAGCGATCGACCCACGTGTTATGGTAGGTGATATGTCATCCGATCCGGTTGCCTACGGTGTTGAAAGAATCAAACTGTCCCGAGAATTAATGGACGGTCTGCTGGAAAAATTTGGAACCAGAGAAGGTCAGTCTTACCAAGAGCTTCGAAATGCTTATATGTCTTTGATGGGGCAGAAGCGTACACAAACAGGCGTGATTTCACGTCAGATTGGAGGTGTGTATCGCGATCGTGCTTTTATTGGGCAGGAGGGAGGAGATATTCCATTCCGTCCGGTACCGGCAGAAAAACAGAAAGAAGCGATGTCATATTTGAATCAATACCTGTTTGCACCGGATGCATTCAGCGATTCGCATGAAGTCTACAACTACCTGCAGATTCAAAGACGAGGATTTAACTTCTTCAGCATGTCTGAAGATCCAAAGATTCACGATATGGCGCTCTCCATGCAGTCGAATGTTTTGAATCAGCTAGTGCACCCAAATACGTTGAAGAGAATTACCGACTCCAGAACGTATGGCAATACATATACCGTAGCTGAAGTGATGAGAGATTTAACTGCTGCAACGTTTAATGCAGATGCCAGAGGAAATGTGAATACTTTCAGGCAGAATCTGCAAATTGAGTATGTGAATCGATTGATCTCAATGCTTGATAGTGATAGTCACGACTACATTGCTAAGTCTTCGGCACTTTATAATCTTCAAAATATCCGTTCGATGATGGACAACAAAGGCTCCATTAATGAGGAGACCAGAGCTCACGTTGCCCATATTAAAACTGTGATAGATAAAGCGCTGGACTAATAGTAAATCGATATTTCAAATATATAAAAGCCCCGTAGGAATGCGGGGCTTTTTCTATTTTAAAGCTCTTTAACGAAATAGGAATTCATCCGATTAAAGCCCATCCTCTCCAGATATTTATTATGATCTTCGTTACCGGTAGGTGTAACTATTTTCTGAATTCCATCCCGTTTTAGCTCCTCTCTGTTTTTATCAAACAGAAAGCTCCCGATTTTAAAATCCCGATAGCTGGGTATTACAAAATCGAGATCCATTTCAAGAGTTCCGTCATCTTTTATGTTCCCAATAATTAATCCGGCCGGAACCATATCACTTAACACAAAAACAACATAGTTGTACGATTTTTCAAAAGAGAATTCGGGCTGAAATGTTTTGATATGATCGCGGTAAAAGTCTAAAAATTTGGTCAGGTAGTTGCTCTCTTCAGAAGAGCGTAGAATTTGAAAATATTGATCGTCACGGTAAATTTTTACCAGGTAGAAAATATTTACAAAGACAATGAAAGCATTCATTAGTGCTACCGGCCACGCATCGATCAATACACCATAGATGGTAAATGTAAAAGATCCGATGAGGTTGATAATGCGCAATTTTACAATGGCACTCATCATCAGGGATATAGCTACCAGAAGTGATGCGAGGTAACCTATGATTTCATAAATGACAGCTTCTTCCATAACTCGTTCTATTTATTGTCTTGAATGTTTTTCCAGAATTATCGTTCGATCACCAAAAATTTCCAGCTTTGCACCGTAGTGTTCCGCCATCCACTGAAATGTTTTCTCTGAGTAGAATGTAACATGAGTATCGTCCTTTCGATAGTGCCAATCGTAGAACTCATCAAGTGAGGGAACAACCTTAGTCATAATACCCAAATACCCGCCCGGTTTCAGACATTTCCACAGGAGGTCAAACTCCTCTCTTGGCTTGAAAAGATGTTCGGCAGTTTCTGTGGTAGTAATAAAATCGTAAGTGTTTTGAAACACAGCTTTATCTGGTGCATAAAATGGATCGTAAATATTCATCGAATGCCCCTCTTCTTCAAACATAACACTGAGTGTAGGGCCAGGCCCTGAACCAAAATCGAGTCCAGAACTTTTTGGTGAAAGCTTGTTTATAAGAGGAGTGTAAAGCTGATTTAAGAAATCTCGATATCTCTCGTCGGCCGGATCATTTTCATGTAGATCGTACCGACTTTTTTCCTCATCAGGGTCGAGACGCTGGCCGGGCTTCACATAAATCAGGTCGCATTTTTTACAGTGTAAGTAGTCGTAACCATCAGCTGTGCAAAAACCATCAATTTGTTTGGATTTGCACAATATGCAGTTGTTCATTTTGTATGATGAGGATGAAAAATTAAGGAGTAGAAATTAAGGTTAGCTGTAGAGGAAGTCGAATTTTATTTGTTGAATGAACGATTTTTCAACGTTTAACTTTATGGTTGTCAACGAATTGGTTAGAATTAGTTGAACGGATCATTAAATTAAATACAATACCATGAAAAAGTTTACGATTTCAACACTGATATTGATGCTATCTGTGTTAGCAATGTCTTGCACAACTATTGATGAGAGTGAAGTAAGTGAAGTTAATGAAGTGAGTGATGAGTGGGAAACAGTTGAGCAAAGAACTCAATACAAGGACATAAAAGTTACAAAGGTCGCAACAGGCTTTGAGAGACCGTGGGCCGTCGCCTTTCTGCCTGATGGTAAAATGCTAGTTACAGAACGACCGGGTAGATTAACAATCGTTGAGGATGGAGAAATTACACATGTGGAAGGTACACCCGAAGTTCGGTCTATAAATCAGGGTGGGCTTTTAGATGTAGTTCTTCATCCTGACTATCAAGAAAATGGATGGATCTATCTTACTTTTTCAAAGCTTGGTGACAATGATGATACTGCAACAGCACTTGTCAGAGGCAGACTTGATGGAAATAATTTCATAGATATAGAAGAGTTGTTTGTTCAAAATAGATACTCATCTCCGGGCCGCCACTATGGTTCAAGACTGGCATGGGATAATCAGGGATACCTGTACATGAGTATTGGAGATCGGGGGAGTGAGCCGCCAAGAGCACAAGATCTGTCTGATCATGCCGGAACACTTCTCAGGTTGAACGACGATGGCACTGTGCCTGATGATAATCCGTTTGTGAACGACCCTGACGCCGCGAATGAGATCTTTTCGTACGGCCACAGAAATATTCAGGGAATCATAATTAACCCGGATAACAATGAAATTTGGGTCACTGAGCACGGGCCGCGTGGCGGAGATGAACTAAATTTAGTTGAAGCAGGAGAGAACTATGGATGGCCAGATGCAAGTTTAGGACGAAGTTACAGAGATGAGACACAATTCCATGAAGGAACTGTAGCCAGGTCAATTGAAGGAATGGTCGATCCTGTATATGAATTTTTGCCAACACTTGCACCATCCGGTTTGGCACTGGTTTCATCCGAGCATTTTGAAGAGTGGAATGGAAATCTTTTGGCAGGCGGTCTCAGAGCTGAACGAATTCGTCGACTGTTAATCGAAGATCATACTGTTCTGCATGATGAAGAAATTCTCTATAACGAACTTGGCAGAATCAGGGATGTAAGACAAGGTCCTGATGGCTTTATATATGTGTTGAATGATGCAGATCCCGGAACACTTTTCAGAATAGAGCCGAATGATGGAGAAGAATAGGATTTGATGATCAATCATTCAAAAAACCCGGTTGCTTCTTATCAAGCACCGGGTTTTTTATTGCAATGAATGTCATATCAAGCATGCAGCTAGTTAGAAGTTAAGGCGTGCTTAAGAAGTTGCTCCATGGTCACAAATTTCAATACTTTTTCGTTAGTTGCTTCGAGGTCAACTTTAGGTGCAACTCCGGCTTCATAGGCCTCTTTCCATCTCAGGGCACATAAACACCACTTGTCTCCCGCATTTAGTCCCGGAAAGTTGTATTGCGGCATAGGGGTTTTTAATGGATTACCCATCTCCATTGAGAAATCAAGAAACTCATCTGTCATTACTGCACAGACCAAATGTCTTCCGTGGTCTTGTGGTCCGGTATGGCAGCATCCGTCCCGATAAAACCCCGTTAAAGGATCTTTGCTGCACTCTTTCAGTGGCTCACCGAACACATTTTTAGCTGATTTATCCATCTACTTTTCCAGAAAAGTTAGTTTAGTGTTTTCAAGGTCGAGTGACCGGTAAAAGCACGATTTTCTAAAGCTTCCATTTTGATTTTTTGTATGGCAAACACCATCACCTTCCAGGCGGACTTTGTAGATTAGAGCGTCCTGATCGCAATCAACTAATATTTCATCGATCCAAATTGTATTCCCCGAAGTTTCACCTTTTACCCAAAGTTCTTTTCGACTTGTGCTCCAGAATGTCGCTTTTTGGGATCTAATTGTGTGATGGAGGGCTTCTTTGTTCACAGAAGCTATCATAAGAATTTCTCCGGTTGAGGTTTCCTGAACGACCACAGGAAGCAAGCCGCCTCGCTTTTTAAATTGCGGGTTAAACTCTGAGCTTTCTTCTATATCTGATTTGGGTTGAGACATATTTATTTCTTCTTTTTTCCCCAGGTTTGGTAATCCCCGGTTTGATCTTTACGATCCTCAGGTATTTTTCTCAATGGATCGCACTCTTGTAGTGTATCATGTAGCTGCTTCGGCAGACGTTGATACCATCCGGTACCTTCTGTTTTCCATTTAGCCATTTCGTCGGTTACATCTTTAACGATCTTTGCAGGATTTCCAACAACAACTTTCCGGTCAGGAATTATCATTCCATCTTTGACAAATGCCAGTGCCCCAACGATGCACTCCTTACCGATCGTTACATTATCCATTACAACTGCATTCATTCCAATGAGTGAGTTTTCGCCAATGGTAGCTCCATGAATAATGGCGCCATGCCCAATATGAGATGATTTTTTTAATGTAACCGTAACTCCGGGAAACATGTGGATGGTGCAGTTTTCCTGAACATTGCTGCCGTCTTCAATCACAATTTTCCCCCAGTCGCCCCGGATGGCTGCTCCCGGTCCGATGTATACATCTTTCCCGATTATTACATTACCTGTTACTGCAGCCTGAGGGTGGACAAAGGCAGATTCATGAACAACCGGTCTGTAACCGTCAAATTCGTAGATCA